>JANPMV010000087.1:0-8183 GCA_031427135.1 Cyanobacteria bacterium VAR_87_metabat_62
GGGTGCACCGTATTTATAGAGTAGACGGCAGTGCCGTGTCCCTAAAATGTTATTTGGGGTCGGGACACGGCACTGCCGTCTCCTCCGTCTCCTCCGTTTATATCATTCCGATGCAAACGGATTTGATATGACTAAGGACTAATGACTAATGACTAATGACTAAAACAAAAGTAGATTTGCTCGTGCGGGCGATCGGCAAAAAGTGGCTTTGGGTACAAGCTGCGCTAGCATTTGCCTTTCTTTATTTGCCAATTCTGATCTTAATTATTTACTCCTTCAATGCTTCCAGATTTAACGCAGTTTGGCGCGGTTTTACCTTCGATTGGTACCGCAGCTTGTTTAGCAGTGCAGGTGCGACGATTGCTACGAGCACCAGCGCCGGAATTTTGCCAGCACTCAACAACAGCTTGCTAATTGCAGCTATTTCGACTCTGTTAGCGACTATTTTTGGCACAATGCTAGCGCTAGCACTGGAACGCTTTCATTTTCCGGGGCGCAAAGCACTAGAAGCTTTACTGTTTTTGCCGATGATAGTGCCCGAAATTACGATCGGCATTTCGCTGCTAGTTTTCTTTACCTTAGTATTTCGGATCGTCGAAAATCTCACGGGAATTCGCCTCAATCTCGGCTTACCAACCGTAATTATCGGTCACGTTGCGTTTAATATTTCCTTTGTGACTATTACTGTCAGGGCGCGTTTGGCCGAACTCGATCCGATATTGGAACAAGCAGCTTTTGACTTGGGCGCTAACGAATGGCAGACTTTTTGGCGCATTACTTTTCCTCTGATTTGGCCCGGTATTTTTAGCGCCGCACTGCTGGCTTTCACCTTGTCTCTCGATGATTTTGTGGTGACATTCTTTACTACGGGTGTCGGTTCGATGACGCTGCCGCTATTGGTTTACGGCATGATAAAATTTGCAGTTACCCCAGCGATTAATGCCATTTCAACTTTGATGCTGTTGGCTTCCTTACTGCTGGTTGTATCATCGCTAACAGTTCAGAAAAAAAGTTAATAAAATAGCTTTTTGTGTCATAATTATTATTTTCTGCAACTAATAAAACCTATGAAACGCCTGCTGACTTTCCTACTTTTGTTTGTAATCAGCGCAACCGTGGCTTTCGGCTGTAGCCCCACAGGTGGCAACCAGCAGCAAGTCCTCAGCATTTACAATTATGCAACTTATATTGCCCCAGAAGTTATAGCCCAATTCGAGAAAGAGAACAATGTTAAAATTCAATACGACACTTTCGAGAGCAGCGACGCGCTCTATGCCAAAATAAAACAGGGAAACCCCGGTTATGACTTAATATTTCCCGCCGATTATATGGTTAAAATCATGGTGGCTGAAAATATAATTGAGCCGTTAGATTTGCCAAAAATTCCTAACCAAAAAAATCTGGATTCGAGATTTATCAACCAAACATTTGACCCCGGCAACAAATATTCGTTGCCTTATCAGTGGGGAACAATGGGAATTGGCTACAACTTGAAAGCAACCAAGGGCGATATCAACAGTTTGGCTGCGATGTTCGATTCTAAATATACGGGAAAAATAGCATGGCAAGATGATGCAAGATACACTTTAGCAGGCGTTTTAATTTATTTAGGATTTGACCCCAATACAACCAATCCCGAAGAGATTAACAAAGCCCGGGATTTGCTGATTAAAAATAAAAATATAATTGCAGCTTTTGTTCCAGACACGGGGCAAAATCTGCTCGATCAAGGAGAAGTAAATCTGACAATTGAATGGAGTGGCGATATTTTTCAAGTGATGAAAGAGAATCCTAATCTTCGCTATGCTATTCCCAAAGAAGGAACAATTATCTTTTCTGACAACATGGCAATTCCCAAAGGTGCACCCCACAAGGAGTTAGCTGAGAAATTTATTAACTTCATTTTGCAGCCAGAAATAGGTGCTAAAGTTTCCAATTTTACCCACTATGGCTCCCCAAACAAAGCAGCCATAGACAAAGGTTTAATCGACGCGAAAGATTTGAATAATCCTCAAATTTACCCGTCGGCTGAGGTTTTTGCTAAAATGAAATTCTTGGAGGATGTTGGGAAAGCAACTGCATTGTACGATCGCGCTTGGACGGAAGTTAAAGCCGGGGCTGGAAAGTAGATACAGCCGATTGCAAGTTTATGAAGTACACTTGCGATCGATCGATTCCGGTAGGGACACTCCAAGAGCCCTTCTTCGTGTCAACTTAAGTTCAAACCCAGTCAAAGATTGCTGTTTGACCATTAAAATTAGATCCCCCCTAACCCCCCTTAAGAAGGGGGGCTAGGGGGGTTCTCAAAGTCCCCCTTCTTAAGGGGGATTTAGGGGGACCTCCGGGGAGTTAACAGTGTTAACTGAACCGTATTGAACTATAATTCAAATTTTTATTACTCACAACTCATACATACTAAAACAATGCACGCCGTAGAGATCCGAGAAGTTTCTAAAGTATTTAAAAGCGCCCGCAGTCAAGATTTCTTAGCTGTAGACAACATCAACCTGCAAATATACGATCGAGAATTCTTTTCTTTACTCGGCCCTTCTGGCTGCGGCAAAACTACAACTTTGCGAACGATCGCAGGTTTTGAAATTCCCACAGCGGGCGAAATTTACATTCACGGCCAAGCGATGCAAAATCGCCCGCCATTTCACCGCCCAGTGAATACGGTATTTCAAAATTATGCTTTATTTCCGCACATGACAGTAGCACAAAATGTCGCTTTTGGGTTGGAAATGGAGAATTTGCCTCAGCAAACAATTCGCGATCGCGTTGCGGAAACTTTAGCATTAGTACAGTTGACGGATGTAGAAAAACGGTATCCCCGCCAACTGTCAGGGGGACAGCAACAGCGAGTAGCGCTAGCAAGAGCATTAGTCAAACAACCGTCTGTTTTGTTGTTGGATGAACCGTTAGGAGCGCTGGATTTAAAATTGCGAAAAGAGATGCAATTAGAATTAAAAAAAATGCAGCGCAAATTGGGAATTACGTTTATTTATGTAACTCACGACCAAGAAGAAGCGCTAACTATGTCGGATAGAATTGCAGTGATGGAGGGAGGAAAACTGCAACAAGTCGGGACGCCTGTTGATATTTATGAATATCCTAAAACGCGGTTTGTTGCTGATTTTATTGGCGACAGTAATTTCTTGACTGGGCGAGTAGTAGAAAAGCAACAGGGTCAAATAATCGTGTTAGTTGACCAGCAATTGCCGGTGTTAGTTACCACCACAGAAGATTTGCCGGCTGGGAAAGTTGTAACTCTGGTATTGCGGCCAGAAAAAGCTACTATTTATCCGGCCGATTTTGATGTTGAAAATAGCTGGCCGGGAACGGTAGAAGAGGCTATTTATATTGGCACTGATACGCGCTATACGGTGCGTTTGACGGCTAAAAGCTCGATCGCCCTTCGCCGACAAAACTTGCACAGAGATGACTTGCAGCGGCACAAAGTCGGCGACAGCGTTCGAGTCGCCGTGCCGCCGGAAAGTATCTGCATTTTTTGAAACGTTACTGCGGCGATGGCGATGGAATTTCCGGCGACGGCGACGGAATTTCCGCAGGAGTTGATTCGGGCGACGGCGAGGGAATCTCCGCAGGAGTTGATTCCGGCGACGGTGAGGGACTCTCATCAGCACCGGGCGACGGAATGTCCGCAGGAGTCGGGGCGATCGTTTCCGGCGGTGGGGGAAGTTGTTCGGGCTCTGGCTGAGGGTTTTGGAGGCTTCGCACCCACAAACCTAAAGCGCCGCCGCCTAACATCAGCGCCAACAGCCCCAGCAGGGGCAGCAAAACCTTGGACTTCTGTTGTTTTTGAACTGGTTCCGGCGCGGGGGGAGTTTCGGGGTACAGCAACTGTTTGGACGATTCTGAAAGCTGAGATTCTGGAATCCTCCCGGACTTTTGGAGGGATGCGGGGAGGGACATCGGCAGCGACACCGACGCGGATGACACTGGCGCTGAAACCGACGCTGACGCAGCCGCCGGAGGAAACAGTACCAATCTCTCCGGCGACATCCGACAGTGAGTCGCCACCACGGAGGTGTTGTCGTAACCGTTTTTCTCGTTGGCGAGGCGAATCCAAGACTGAACCGCGGCTTCCAAAGACATTTGGCCATCGAGTACCGGAGGGCCGTAATTTTCCCAAGACTGTTCTACCCAGTCGTTGTCAGTCAAACCGTCGGAACATAGCAGCAGCAAGCCTTCCTCTTCGACAATAAATCGCTGAATCGTCGGGCGCAGAAAATCTCCATCCCGCGTACCCAAAGCTTGAGTCAGAGCTCCTGCGTCCGATCGCAATTGAGTCTCCCAGTATAAACTGTGTCCTAACTGCACTTCCCTGGACGCTACATCGTCGTCCACAGTTAGGCGCTGACAGTAATCTTTGCCAATCCAATAAGCGCGACTGTCTCCCACATTGACTAAATAAAGTTCGTGGCTGTTATTCGACGGCAAATCATCGGAAACTTTGACTTTTTGAGGCAACTGGAGGGCCATCACCAAAGTCGTCCCCATCCGTTCCCGCAATTCTTTTCCCTGCTCGTTATTTTGAGCGGAAATCACATTATTGACTACTCTGACTATTTCTTCGAGTTGCTTGATCACCATTGTTGGCGTCATCAACTCTTGTTGTTCAGCTATTTCTGCCAGCAAGTTTTGAATTAAAGATTTCAGAGACTGTACTGCTAATTGACTAGCAACTTCTCCTCCTTCGTGCCCTCCAACCCCGTCGCAAACCATTGTCAAGTAAGGAATTAGTTTGTCGCCTCCTGAAGTTTTGCTCAACTGTAAATCAGCAGCAATTGGATAGCAACTGTCTTCATTTTGGGAGCGCTGAGGCCCGGTATCAGTGATGCCGACCACTTCTAAATGCAGAGGCAATTTAGCAGCTTCTTCTAACAGTAAATCGTTGAGTTCTAGGGCGAGAGCATCGAAATTCATGCTGCTACGGCGCATAAACTGACAAATCTCTCCAAGTTTCGACTGCACTTGAGGCCCGGCCGATTCCACCAAACCTGACCACACATCTCCCAAATCCCGTAGCGTGGGTACAAAATTGCCTTTGTGCAGTTGCAGCAGGCGTACCCGCCAACCTTCCACCCGTAAATTTTCTGGTACCAGCAAACTCGAAGCGACTCCTTGTTCCGACAGTGGGGCCCACATTTGGAGCATTTGCCACAGCCAGTAAACTTGGCGCACGGCGGTTGTCCCAGACCAAGCTTGTAAAATAGAAGGATACAGGCTACCGAAATTATTGATCGGCACATTTTCTAACAACAGCACTTCTGTGGGTTCGGCTGCTTCCGACAGGGAACAAAAACCGTATACTTCCGGCGTATGCAGCCGTTGGGGATACAAATGCAGGTAAGGCATAATGCTCTCCGGCAGTTGCTCGGGGACGCTTGGAGGCAGAACTGGACGGCTGTCAAGCCAAATTTGGGGGGCAATCACAAAGTATCGATCGGCAATTACCTGACCTGCGGGCACTGCCTCGGCTGCTGGGCCCACGGCCCACAAATATCGATAAGTTAAATCGGTTTCGCAAGCTGCACACTGCTGACGCCCAAAAGTGTTGCGGGGTTCGGGACAGCTAAGATTCGGGCAATAAATGGGTTCGGAGAAACTGCTGATCATATCGAAATAGTTTGTGTAAAAACACTTTGAAGATATTTGATTCGTAAGCTCAAATTCACGAGCTTAAGAATAAACTGATTTTAGCTGCTATCACTTTCTTAACTGCCTTTTGGCCCCTAGAAATTTTAGTTTATGTCGGTCTTCATCGGCGATAATTGTAATTTTAGTCACTAAAGCTCTGACTTTGAGTAAGAGCGAAGTGTCAACATGGTACTGCTGCGAGAAAAATCGCTCTGAGAACCCGGAAGTCGCAAGCCCTTACAGAGTAAGTTGTTGGCTCTTCTTAAATCTCAAAGTTCAAATCAACGATCTAAATAGTATCACTAATCGTTTTTCCGATCGGGATTCCGGTGCTTTTTTGGCTGGTAGCTGGGGCTTTGCTCTATTTTGCAGAGCTATTTGTGGCAAATGTTCGTTTCCCGTTGCATCAGAATCATCGTTTTCCGAGTGTAGCGTCAGGAGGACAAGCTCGATCGAGTGCGATGCTGGCGCTCAGATATCATTTGGATTTACTAAGATTGTTGAGCCAGAGCACATCGATCGCACAGTCCGAAAAATTCCAAAGTATGATAGTAAATCTTAAAAGAGTGAGATTGTTGTAGTTGGCTTTCTAAATGGTGTACGGGACATTCATTAATCGGAATTGACGCGCCACATTCCAGACAAGTTAAGTGATGTTGGTCTTGGTGGGCGGCACCGTAGAGAGATTCGCCACTAGCGAGGGTTCTGACGTGAACCAAGCCTTCTCGCTTTAAACCGTCGAGGGAGCGATAAACGGTTGCTAAGCCCATGCTTAGGTCGCTGTTACGCAGTTCTAAGTAGATATCTTGCGCTGAGAGCGATCGATTCAATGTCTTGAGGAAGTCTAAAATACGCTCCTGACTGCGGGTGCGGTTAGTTCTCATAATTTTTGTCTGTAATCTGCTCAAATCAAATTTGTCCCTGTTTCTAGGCTAGCTCACTTGGGACAAGGAAAGGGCGATCGGGTTGTAGGATAAAATAGCTTTAACTTTCGCATCACCTACGCATTGCTGTGACTCAAAAATATTTTGCCCAAATCTATGTTACCCTCCGCCCTTCGGTTTTAGACCCGGCGGGCACTGCCGTACAGTCTGGTTTGCAACACATGGGATACGACAATGTTGAGCGCGTGCGAATCGGAAAGTACGTGGAAGTAACGCTGACTGCTGCGGTTGAGTCGGAGGCGCGCGAACAACTCGATCGCATTTGCGACCAACTTTTGGCCAATCCAGTGATTGAAAACTATCGGGTTGAGTTGACTGAAGTTCCTGTTGCTGCGGAGACTGTGGCTTAAGTGCGATCGACTTTTAGGGTATTTTTTCAAACCCGGAGATCCCCCCTAACTCCCCTTAAGAAGGGGGGGACAAGATGTTCTCAATGTTTCTGTTAAAAACACGAGAACTCGGAACACTCAAAGTCCCCCTTCTTAAGGGGGATTTAGGGGGATCTAGACTTCGATACCAACCAAGGTACTATCGGTTTTCCCTCTTCCTTCTTCCTTCTTCCTTCTTCCTTCTTCCTTCTGCTTATGAAATTTGGAGTTATTGTTTTTCCGGGTTCAAATTGCGATCGGGATGTGGTGTGGGTAACTCAAGGGTTGCTGCACCAACCGACGCGCATGATTTGGCATGAAGATACCGATATTTCGGATATCGATATCATTGTAGTTCCCGGTGGTTTCAGTTACGGAGATTATTTACGGTGCGGCGCGATCGCCCGTTTTTCTCCAGCCATGCAAGCGACTGCGGAACACGCGAACAAAGGCAAACTCGTACTCGGCATCTGCAACGGCTTTCAGGTGCTGACTGAAGCTGGTTTGCTCCCCGGTGCTCTCGTGCGGAATGCGGGATTGAACTTTATTTGCGATCGTACTTCATTGAAAGTCGAACGCGGTAACACTCCTTGGACTTCCGCTTACACTTCGGGTGAAATCATCGATTTGCCGATCGCCCACGGGGAAGGCAACTATTACGCCGATGCCGACACTTTAGCCGAACTAGAAGAACACGATCAAGTGTTATTTCGGTACTGTACAGAAGCCGGCGAAATTAACGCTGCTGGGAATCCCAACGGTTCGTTAAATAACATTGCAGGCATTTGCAATCGGGCGGGCAATGTGTTAGGAATGATGCCGCATCCAGAACGGGCATCCGATCCGATGTTGGGCGAAACTGACGGGATGAAATTGTTTCAAGGGTTACTGATGGCAACAGTTGCTGCAATTTTGTAGTTAATCCCGGTAGTTGAGCGAAGCGTCGCACTGAGCCCTTCGACTTCGCTCAGGATAAACTCCGCCGAAGTGTCGAAACCCCGCGCCAATAACTGGTTCCCAGGCTCCAGCCTGGGAACCCATATCCAGAGGCTCTGCCTCGCTTTATATCAATTCCGGTGCAGCCGGAATGACAAGCGAGGAGACGGCAGTGCCGTGTGCCAACAACGATCAAATTTAGGGGCACGGCACTGCCGTCTCCACCGTTTGTTTCATTACCATTTAGAGCGGCATTTATATTTAATCGACGCAC
>JANPMV010000088.1:0-46486 GCA_031427135.1 Cyanobacteria bacterium VAR_87_metabat_62
GTCTGGACTAAATGCGACTGAGTTTACCCAATCACTGTGACCTTGGCAAGTCTGAAGGCATTCACCACTGTGGCAATTCCACAACTTTACAGTTTGGTCACTAGCGCCACTAGCTAGAGTTTTACCGTCTGGACTAAATGCAACTGAACGTATCCAACTGCTGTGACCTTTACAAGTCAAAATTTCTCTTCTGCTAGCAACATCCCAACAACGAACTATGCCATCTGAACCACCTGTAGCTAACAGTTGGCCATCTAGACTAAATGCTAATGCGAAAAGTGAACCGAAAGCTTTAATAAAATCAGAATCACTCAAATTCGCCCCAGCAAAATTGACACGCCGCAAACTAGCATTAGAAAAATCTGCACCTTTAATTACAGCCCCCGATAAATCTCTCCCTTCCAAAACAGCCGAATCAATTTTTACCAATACCGTCGCCGCATTCCCCCCCACATAACCAACTTCCGCCTCAGTTTTGCCTTTCGTCGCCTCCAAAATTTCCAACAATCTCGACTTAACCTCACCCACAAACTCAGTTTTTGCTAGCATCGGCACCAACAAATCCATCACCGCCTTCGTCAAAGGTTCCCGCCCAAAACTGTTAAGCAGTTGCCCCAAACTTTCACTCACAAAACCGTTCAAAGCCGGAATCGGCACAATCTCGCCCGCATTATCCGCCTCACGGCTAAAATACGCCGACCAAGTATAATCCACCGACTCAAAAGAATTATCCAAAGACAATTGTGCCTGCGATAACTCCGTAAAATCAGCAGGCAAAACCCCCAACTCCGCCGCCAATTTATACGCTACAAAAAACTCCAACAGCGACCTGTGCGCCGGAGAATAATCCCCCTCAGCATTGCGAATTAACATCGTTTGACCCATCATGTCGTAATGCCAGTGGTCTAAATCCTTCTCTGCTTGCACCGCAGCACCAAACAAGCGGCGAATCCTGTCTGGAAACAGCCGATAATTCAAACTCATCTGGTCTGTTGATAGCATTTCCCAGGACAGTTCGCACAGGAAAAATAGTTTATCTGCCAGCGATGTAAACGTCCTTTCTGCCTTAATATCCCGTTCCATTTTCCGTCGCACCGCATACAGGTAAACTCGCGACATATCCACGGGTTTACCTGCTTGAATATCTGGCAACGATTCTAAGATTAATTCCGCCATCACCGGCCGCCGCGCCAAATCCAATAATTGCGGATTGTTCATCACCTGTGCTACAGTTTCGGCATCGGCTTGGTGAGACAATACTTGACGGATTTGGTCATCGTCGAATGCCGCTAATTCCAATACTTCAAACTGCGGTGTTTCTCCGCTGAGATTGGCAGTCGATGCTTTTAATTCCGCATTCAATAAAGCGCGTCCTTCTTTGGCTTCGGGAAAGTGTTCTGTCCGACAGGTTAAGATGACTTTTGCACCGGGAACAATCACCTTTGCTAGTTCCCAGAAGTTGTTAATTGTTTGCTGTCGATCGCACTTAGCGGCCATTTCATCAAATCCATCAAAAATCAACAGCAACTTACCCATCCGATTCAGTTGGTCGAACACTTCGCTATTCAGTCGGATATTGTGCTGAGTAAAGAAGAAACCCGCCAAAACATTCTCCACATTCAAAGCTCTTGCATAGTCGCGCAAAGTGATAATTAAAGGCAACCGAGGCCGTTGAGTTCCTTTTTCTTTTGCCTGTTTGTATCGCTGCAAAGCCGTCCAAGCATAGTGAAAAGCAAACCAAGTTTTCCCCGTCCCGAATTCGCCCAAAACTGAAATATGTTCCTTCGCCGGATCGTCCATCCACAAGTCGATATAACCGTCAATCCAGCCGTCTTCTTCGCCGTAATAACTAGCATCAATTTGTCGCTTGTTAACGCCATCGAACTCGGCTTTAGTACAACCGAGAGGCACGTATTTGCCATCGATTTGTCTACGCTTAACTTCGTTTTCCAACCAGTCGATATAGCCGCTAAAATCAGCATCGACATCAATCAATTCATCAAACGTATAACAATCGAGGTGGCGATTTTCTGGTTTGTCAACTTCCTTGCGGGCTGCTTTGGAAATCCGGCGCGCCGTCACCAGCCAACCTTCATCGGTTTTTTGCGTTTTTACCGACTGTTTCAGCGCCCCAACATCTTGAATTCCCGCTTCTCCCGCCATGCCGCGAATCAAAATGCGATCGAATCTACCCCGCCTCACCGGAATCCGAATAATCCATTCAAAATAGTTATCTTCCCAAACCTGATACGCCTCAAAATCGTAGCCCAATATTTCAAACCAACCGCGCATCTGCTGCGCCAAAGCAAACTCTTGGGATTTGGCAGCAGTTTCATTTCCTGCTGGTAAAGCCGGATGATTTTCCACAGCCAGCCGCGCCATTTCTGCGCGCATTCCTTCTAGGGTTGGGATTCGATCGAGCTTTTCGTGAAGTGCTACAATCTGTTTATTGACTGAATCAATCTGATGATTCGTCAAAGCTTCTTTAGGATTGCGGGTGCGCTTGGTAACTGCGATAAAAACTGCGGAAAAAGCAGCAAATTCGCGCCGAATGTCAATCCCTAAATCTTTAATTTCATCTCCCAAAGCATAGGCATTGAGAAAATCTTCTCCTTGCTGGAGAAAATTAGTCGGAGAATTGCGATCGAACGCTTGACGGAAAGCTTGTTTAATCTCTTTTTCCCGAAACAGTTCTAAAATAGGTTTGGGTTTGCCGATGCCGTATTCTACTAAAGTGTAGGCGTAAACGCTGCTAAAATCCGGCAGCGGGTGTTCGGGGTCGAGGTTAAATTGTTTGAGTAATTTGATGACTGTTTCGCTGCGCTGAAACTTATCTTTAATTAGAGGATTCGCAATGCTGGTAATCGCGCTGATAATCGCATCAAGAGGTACAATCATGCTGGGATTTAGAGGTAATTGGTGGGGAATTAGGAAATGCGATCGCACCCGACAGACTTTTTGATTATATCAGGTAGAGACACGGCAGTGTCCATTGGTGTCAACAACCAGCTTTTCGTCCACCATTCCTCCCTGCCGCCCATCAGGCCGCCAGGGAATGAATTCCGTGTTAAGCTAAGACAGGCTTTCGAGTCAATACAGCTTGTTCGATAATGTCAGCAGCACGTTTAGTTCCGCCCGATCGCCCCATCGCACCTTGCAGCTCGATCGCCCTTTTTCGATACGACTCTTGTGTCAGCACTTTCACAATTGCCGATCGCAGTTTAGGAACATTCAACTCCTTCAAAGGAACCACTTCACCAACACCAGTCCAAGCAATCCGCGCTGCAATTCCCGGCTGGTCATTTGCCACAGGAATTGCCACCATTGGAACTCCATTACTCAACGATTCCAAAGTCGTATTCATCCCAGCGTGAGTAATCGTAAGAGTCGCTTTTTTTAGTAGTTCTAATTGCGGTGCATAGCCAACAACTATCGGATTTCCAGGTAATTTTGGTAAAGATTCGGGAGTCGTACCGCCACCAAGATCGATGACCAATTGAGCGTCTAACCCTTCACAAGCAGAAGCGATAGTTTGAAAAGTTTCCAGCAAACGATTTTGAATAGTTCCCATTGAGGCATAAATCAACGGTTTACCAGTTAATTCTTCAAAAGGGAAAGCTCCTGGTTTCCGCGTCGCTGAGTTATGAGAAGGGCCGATGAAATGGAAATGTTCAGGTAAATTTTGCCTAGGAAAATCGAATTCAGGCGGTTGCTGGCTGATTTGAGCGAGTTTAGAGTAATAATCGTTTGGGTGAGAGTAGAGAGGCAATTTCCACTCTTTGCGAGACTCGGCGATCGTCTCGCGAATCGGTTTGGTAAGCAAATTGAGTAACTGATAGCCGATTTGGTTGCGTAAGCGCCCTTTCCAAGTTGGACTGTATTGCCAAGTAGTACAAATGGGCGGAATGTTGCGTTCTCGATTTAGCATCAACCCATTGCATACAGTTACAAAAGGAAGATTGAGAATTTCTGCAACCGTTCCTCCTTCCAGTAAAAATTGATCTACAAGCAAAGCTTCTACACCAGCTTTTCTAATAGCGGTGGTTGCTTCTCTGAGAACAATAGCCGAAGTTTTTGGAAGTGCTTTAAGATTATATCGCAGGGCAGCAAGTCCGCTGAGTTTTCCCATTTCGGTCAAGTTTTGTGCGATCGATCCGAGGGGACGTTCATCTTCAGCGAATGACTGGAATTCTAATCCGCTGGCTACAGTTCTGACTTGAGCATCAAGGAAGCCAAATAATGTGACTCGATGGCCTCGGGTCAGCAGTTCGCAGCCCAAAGGTATCATGGCGTTGAGGTGGCCGGTGGATGCAGGACAAATAATGCCGAAGTGTGTCATTAGAAAAGGCTCCTTTGAGGTTAAACTTTTTTTGGTTGTAGTGGGATAAGTGGTTTGTGTTGGGCGTTGGGGGCGATCGCACCTCTTCGTTAGAGCTTACTGTTGTGAGGGAGGAAGTTTTCTAGCTTTTTGATGGGTTTAATACTCAACTAAACGTTGGTAGTTTTTGAGAAACCGGGTTGCTGTAGTCTACTCCAAAAAGCTGATTAAAAATGGTGCAAAATATAAATTTACTTAAAATTTCACTATTTAGATAGATGTCGTAGTTTGAGTTTGTTATCTACCTTGATTGTATCGAGTTATTAATAGAATTATCGTGATTAATCCCAACCCTACTCCCTTTCCAGGCCCGCAGATTCCCAGTACCGAACCGGGGCTGCCGACTATACCCGCATCGCCACCAGTGCCGGGCCCGGTTCCCGAACTGATTCCAGGGATGATACCGCAGCCTGTACCTGCGCCAATTCCGCAGCCGATTCCTGAACCGGTGCCGGAAACAGTACCTTCGCCGATTCCCCAAACTGTGCCCGGGCCAATTCCTCAGACTATCCCTGAACCTGTGTAAATTCAGAGACAGGAGGGCGGGTGAGTGAAACAGTCAACTCCCTTCTACTATAGATCCATGTCTTACCCGCCCCGGAGGACACGTCTAAGATATTATTGTTTTTTTGCACTTACTTACTTAGCTGTAGAAGTTAGAAGGGACAAGTCAGATATATTGCGATTTCTTATGATATTTTGATACAGTTATATGTTTGTAAATAGCTATGCTTACCGCCGGAATTGTCGGACTGCCTAATGTTGGCAAATCTACCTTGTTTAATGCTTTGGTGGCTAATGCCAAGGCGACTGCTGCTAATTTTCCTTTTTGTACGATCGAGCCAAATACGGGTATCGTGGCAGTACCAGACGAACGTTTGAAGGTGCTGAGTGATATTTCCACTTCCGCGCAGACAGTGCCCACGCGGATGGAGTTTGTGGATATTGCGGGTTTGGTGAAGGGTGCGAGTCAAGGGGAAGGGTTGGGAAATCAGTTTTTGTCTCATATTCGGGCCGTAGATGCGATCGCCCATGTTGTCCGCTGCTTTGACAATGATGATATCATTCACGTTGCAGGTTCTGTCGATCCAGTCCGAGATATTGACATTATTAATCTGGAACTGATTCTAGCAGATTTAGCTCAAATTGAACGCAGGCTCGATCGCACTCGCAAACAAGCCCGCAGCAATAAGGAAGCTCAAGCAGAAGTGGACATCCTCGAAAAATTAGTCGAAGTTTTGAATGCAGGTAAACCAGCGCGGCAGTATAGTTTCAGTGATGAGGAAGCTGAATTAGTTAAAGGTTTGGAATTACTGACAAATAAACCAATTATCTATGCAGCTAACGTGTCTGAGGACGATTTAGGTACAGGAAATAGCTATGTCGAACAAGTGCGAGAAATAGCAGCAGCAGAAAATGCTAAGGTTGTGATCGTTTCGGCACAAGTTGAGTCAGAATTGGTAGAGTTACCAGAGGAAGAACGGCTTGATTTCCTAGAATCTCTGGGGGTAAAAGAAGGTGGTTTGAAATCTCTGATTCGAGCTACTTACGAACTATTGGGCTTGCGGACTTATTTTACTAGCGGGCCGAAGGAAACTCGCGCTTGGACGATTATCGCCGGAATGTTAGCACCGCAAGCTGCGGGGGTGATTCACTCTGATTTTGAGCGGGGTTTCATCCGGGCAGAAACTGTAGCTTATGAAGATTTAGTTGCTACGGGCGCGATGAAAGCGGCTAAGGAAAAAGGCTTAGTTCGCAGTGAAGGAAAAGAGTATGTTGTGCAAGAGGGGGATGTGCTGTTGTTCCTATTTAATGTTTAGTTTTTTCAAGGAGATAAGCAAATGGATATCGTTTCGCTGGCAATTGCTTGGCTGGTAACTTCTGTCAGCTTTTTTATCATTTCCAAGTTGCCCATCGGGGTAGATATTGACAGTTTTGGAAAGGCGATGATTTCGGCGGCGGTTTTTGGATTGCTGAATGCTTTGGTGCGGCCGCTTTTTGTAGTTTTTGGTTTTCCATTTGTGTTGGTAACTTTTGGTTTGTTTATGATTGTTATCAACGCTGCTATCTTTGGATTGGCGGCTTGGCTAGTCGAAGGATTTCGCTTGCGCTGGGGAATTTGGAGTGGAATGCTTGGGGCTATTGCTCTCGGTTTTATTAACTCTTTACTCTATGATGTGTTGGATAAGCTGCCTAGTTTTCGGTAGATAAATTACTTTCTAACTGGTTCCTAGGCTCTGCCTAGGAATCAATTTCCAGAGGCTCTGCCTCGCTTTGAGATCCGAAAAATTGGAGGCAGAGCCAAAGCATCTGCGTTACTAGGCAGAGCCGGGAAACGAGTACAAAACGAGTGTAAAGAGGTATTTATCAGCTAATTATCAGGCTCAAAACCCTCTCTGCTCCTCCTATTTTCAACAGGCCAGTCTATATTTTCACCGCCGATAATTAGTTCTTCAACTGTTACGAATTCTTTGCTGAGTTGCTGGAAAACATTAATTAAAACATCGATGCCGATCGCATCGCTAGTACCCAAGTCAAACCAGCAACGAGCCCAAGAACCTTCGTACTCCATTTCTCCCATATTGTGCATCAAAGCCATCATACTTTGGTCGGCTAGATTAACATCGTAATTCATATCGCTGATGTCTAAGCCTTCATCTTGAACTTGCAAATTTTCGGCATTAAATCCTCCCAGTTTTCCTAAGAAAAACCAAGAGTCAAACACTTCTTCAACATACTGTTTTTCACCGTTTGAAGGCACGTTGCTGAACTTCAGCCAAATCCAGAGGTCAAAGGGGTTAAA
This sequence comes from Cyanobacteria bacterium VAR_87_metabat_62, assembly GCA_031427135.1. Taxonomy (GTDB): domain Bacteria; phylum Cyanobacteriota; class Cyanobacteriia; order Cyanobacteriales; family Microcoleaceae; genus Microcoleus. The sequence goes on from JANPMV010000088.1 coordinate 7,182, forward strand.
TTCGCGAAACTCTACTTTCATAGTCTTTTGGTGTTTTTATAGTGGTGGTAAGGCCGCCGGCCCCCAGACTCCATCTGCATCTCTAATTTTATCGCGCATCGGGTCGCAGTTGCGAGATTTGCTGTCGAGGCGGTTGCGGGTTCTGCACTGCTGAAAAAAAATTTCGGCTACTAAGCTGCGCGGCAGTTGGTCTGGTTTTGCTAGGGCTGCATCAAAGTTTTTTCGGGCTTCTTCTAGTAAGGCTTTGTTGCTGTCTTTTCCCTGGGATTGGGAAAACAAGATTTGTGCTTTTAGATAGAGAATTTCTGGATTGTTGGGTGTTTCTGCTAGGGATTTGTTGGCAAATTCTAAAGCCCGATCGTACTTTTTTAAGTCTCGATAGCCTACTGCCATGCCGCGATAAGCTAAGTAGCGAGGAAAGGCTTTTTCTTCCAATCGTTTTATGGCTTCGCCGGGGTTGGAAAAGGGCAAATTTTTGGCTAGCATTAAGTCCATGTAGCCTTTAATCAGGTTTAGTTCTGGGTCGTCTGGCGCTATTTTTTCGGCGGCATCTAGGTATTGAAATACTACTCGCAGTTTGTTGAGTGCTTGGGGCGCGCCTTTAGCTGTTCCTTCTTTGGCTATAATGTTCGCCCCTTCGAGAAAATGGCCTGCTGCTGTGTAAATGTTGCCGCGCAATGGATTTGTTTTACTTAATTGTTCGCCGACTTCGCGGGTTTTTTGGGCGTAGGAATTCATCGAGTTTAAGTCTTGCTCGATGTATGATAATGAGGCTGCCATTGCATAGGCGAGTGGCTCGTTTGGTTCGGCTGATAGTGCTTGTTGAATTTGTGCTTTTGCTTGTTTGTAGTTTCCTTGCTGAAACATTGTTTTGAAGGCGGTTTCGGTGTTGGGCCCGATCGCCTGCGGGTTGCTGCTGCGAAAGGGATCGCCCGCTACTGCTGAGTTGATGCAGATTCCCAGGACGATCGCTCCTGCACTGGCGATCGCCCGCACTGTCTTTTTATAACTTAACATTTGCTTGCCAATGGACGCTAAAATAGTTTTCATCATCGTCAATTCTCAAAAAGCAATTGATTGTAAACTGGGAAGTGTGAAAATTGAAAGTTCAGACTTCCCGCCCGCGACTCAAAAATTGATCGGATGGTCTTGATTTTTATCGGCTATTGCTGTATAGTTTAATAATTGGATTGTGAGCATTAATAAAATTTTTGCACATATTTCCATTATTAAATGGTAGCATTAAAGAATCTAAAAATCAAGGGGGAAAGCTCAAAAAAAAACTCGATTTTTGTAAAGATTTATGTAAAATAATTGTGGGCGATCGGCATCAGCCAGAAAAAGCCTCAACTATTAATAGCACAACCAGGAAGTTGACGGATGGGCAGACAAATATTTTCTTCCTTCTTCCTTCTTCCTTCTTCCTTCTCCCCAACTGCCATTAATGCTTTATCTAAAAAACTTAGTATATCATCCTACAGCCTGCCCGAATGCCATTCTGAAAAACATTAACTTAGAACTGCCGTCGCAGCAAATGGGGCTAATTGTGGGCCGCAGCGGTTCAGGGAAAAGTACGCTATTAGAAATATTAGCAGGTTTAGCAGAAAAAACTAGCGGCGACATCCGCTGGCGCGAACAGGAATTAACACCGGAACACTTGCAACAGTTAGGAGGTTTAGTGTTCCAGTTTCCAGAAAGGCATTTTTGCGGAGGCACAATTTTAGAAGAATTGCGACTGGGACATCCTGAATTAGGACAAGAACAAATTAACTCAGCAATGGCAGAAGTGGGGCTGGGACATTTGCCGCTGGGTTCTTCCCCGCACGCTTTGAGTGGGGGACAACAGCGCAGGGTGGCGCTGGCGGTGCAGTTAATTCGACAGCCGCATTTGCTGCTTCTAGACGAACCAACGGCGGGTTTGGATTGGTCGATGCGCCGACAGTTGGTAAACTTGTTGAGTAAGTTGAAAAGTCACTGGACTTTGTTGATTGTCACTCACGATGCTAGCGATTTGTTGAAGGTTGCTGATAAATTTTGGACATTAGATAGTGGGGATTTGCAGGAGGTCGATCGGGCTAAATTAGAGGCTAAGGAAACGAGTTTTGTTAGTTCTTAGTTATTTGTTCTTGGTTATTTGGTGCGGGCGGTAGATCGCATTGTGAAGGATTTTTATGTGCAGAGAATTTGCATAGTTTACGAAAGAGTGGGAATAGAAGATGAATCAGATTACAATGCCTGTGCTACCGGAGATGAATGAGTTGTGGCAAAAAACGCTGAATTGGCAGCCGGATGAATCGCAGCAGCAACAATTTCAGCGGCTTTATGAGTTAATTGTCGAAGGTAATCGTTCCTTAAATTTAACTCGAATTACCGAGCCTATCGAGTTTTGGGAAAAACATTTGTGGGATTCTCTGCGGGGAATTGCGAGACTGCTGCCAGCTAATCACAATTCCGAAGCAAATCCCGAATTGCCCACAGAGTCGGTGCACAAGGCGATCGACATTGGGACTGGTGGAGGTTTTCCAGGGTTGCCGATCGCGATCGCCCTGCCGCATTTATCAGTTACTTTGCTTGATTCTACGCGCAAGAAAATCACTTTCCTGGAAACTGTTTTGCCGTCTTTGGGGATAGAAAATGCTGTGAGTTTGTTGGGCAGATCCGATGAAATTGCCCGACAACCACAGCACAAACAAGGTTACGATCTAGCGCTTTTGAGAGCAGTTGGAGCGGCTTCTATGTGCGCTAAATGCGCGCTACCGCTGCTGAAAGATGGCGGTTTGGCTGTACTTTACCGGGGGAATTGGACGGTGGAGGAAGAGACGGAGTTGCAAAGTGCGATCGAGCATTTGGGAGGCACTGTTGAGTCAGTCGAAGCATTCACAACGCCGACGAGTCAGGGCGCGCGGCACTGCGTTTACTTGCGAAAAGCCGTACAGCAGTTCGAGCGTCCCATTCTCTAGCTAGTAGGGACACGGTAATGCCGTGTCCTGTATTTCATCGGCCCTATCCTGTATTTGATCTGCCGTGTCCTGTATTTGATCTAATCGAAAACTACCCGATCGCCTTTTCGTAGCGTTTGTTAATTTCCGTCCAATTAACAACATTCCACCAAGCCTTTAAGTAGTCAGCGCGCAAATTTTGATACTTGAGATAATAAGCGTGTTCCCAAACATCATTGCCCATAATTGGATAGTTGCCCTCCATGAAAGGAGTGTCTTGATTAGCAGTAGTTGCAATCTCAAGTTTGCCAGCTTTATTGCGGACTAGCCAAACCCAACCGCTGCCAAAACGCTTAGTACCGGCATCGTTGAATTTTGCTTTAAAATCGTCAACACTGCCGAAACTTTGCTTAATTGCTGTTGCAATTGCCCCTGTGGGTTCGCCGCCGCCTTTGGGACTCATGATTTCCCAAAACATCGTGTGATTTAGGTGTCCGCCGCCGTTATTGCGTACGGCTGTGCGAATATCTTCCGGCACTTTGCTCAAATCTCGCAGCATATTTTCAGCACTGATATTTTTGAGTTGCGGGTATTTGCTGACAGCATCGTTGAGGTTTTTAACGTAGGCGGCGTGATGTTTGTCGTGGTGGAATTGCATTGTTCGCGCATCAATGTGCGGTTCTAAGGCATTGTATTCGTAAGGCAGAGGCGGCAGTGTAAAAGGCCCGGGCGTTTGAGCTATCTTGGTTGCTTCGGCAGTTGGACTTGCTTGTGCTGCACTATTTCCTGACGCTTGGCAAGCACCGACGGTAATAGCCCCGACGCTAGCAGTTAGTAAGTACAAGAAATCTCGGCGTTTGAGTGTCATAAAAGATACCTAATTTATCAGTTGACAGTTGACAGTTGACAGTTGACAGTTGATGAAGTTTTCCGGTTAACTAACTCGGTTTCTCAGTTGAAACCGGGGTTTTTTAGCTTATTCTTGGGAGAGACGTTGAACAGCTTCGCCTCCAAAAAGCCGATCGGCTGCTTGGAGAATACCGGGAATTTTAGCAGCGTGGGGGCTGTGGGCGAGACAGCGGCGCAAGTCTAATTCATCAAGGCGATGGCGTTCCGCCCCGCAAGCTACGGCTTTTTCGCCCGGAAACCAGTGCCCCGCATTGCCTAAAAGATTGTAGCGCATCTTGCAATAGTCGATCATCTCGTAAGCATTCGCCAAATTCCACAGCCACAAAATCACTGGAATGTTAATACCTCCGGGAGTATTTTCGATAGTTGGCAAACCGACGTGCCAAGTCTTAAACCAATCTTCTCCTAATTTATCAATTGCTGTTCTTTCCAACCTTGCTAATATTGGTGGCAACAATTCATCAGCTCTATCTAACAATTCTATAGCTTTGAGATGCTCGTTAAAATCTTCAGGTTTCGCAGCGCCCAAACTCAAAGTATGTACTTCGGGATGCGACAAGCAAAATAAGTCGTTAAACGCGATCGGACTTAGCGGATAGCACAAATCTACCAACTTTTGCGGCGGGTTGTAAAGTTGACCGCCTTTGTCGGAAGGACTAATAATAAACACGCCCATATCGTGACGTTTAGCAGCTTCGATTGCCGGCCAATTACTTTGATTGATGTAGTACCAGTGCAAGTTAAGATAATCAAATTGATTGGTTTCAATTGTTTTAACAATCACATCCGTTGGGCCGTGAGTTGAAAAACCAATAAACCGAACTTTGCCTGATGCTTGCAACTCTCTCGCCACATCCATATAGCTATTTGGACGCATACAATCTTCTAGCAACTCCCACGTATTAATCCCATGTATTGACAGCAAATCGACGTATTCTAGCTGCAAATAGGCTAAGGATTTCTCGAATTCTTCGAGAAACTCCTGGGGATTAGGTTTAGGAGTAATTTTAGTTTGAATTATCAATTTTTCGCGAGGAAACTGCGGTAATATAAACCCCAACTGCATTTCAGAAGTGCCGTAACCGCGAGCAGTTTCGATGTGATTTATTCCAGATTCTATAGAGTAGCGAATAGTCGCTTCTAGATTTTGCTGATTGTCAGGTGGAATTTCATTTACGGGTACGTCTTGCCATTTGTATTGATATCTCATCCCGCCGCAGGAAAAGAGAGGCATGGATAATTCTGTGCGACCATATCTGCGATATTGCATCATAAACAGTTAACACTTGACAGTTGACAGTTGATAGATGAATCGCCTGGTTTTTAGGATGGAGATTTATAAACCACCCTAAAAATATTACTCCGTCATACAGGAGTTTAAACCCCTAAGTTTTGACAATCAAAGTCAAGTTATCTATTTAGAAATCTCGCGGACTGCGGGTTTTCCGTCCTTGATTTCGCCGACTAAAACTAAATCTGTACAGTTGACAAACAAGCCATTTTCTAACACACCGGGAATGTTATTCAACGTTTTTTCTAATTCTCCAGGATTGTCAATGTTTTCAAATTTAACATCTATTACCATGTTACCTTGGTCAGTAATTACCGGGCCTGCTTTTCTCACACCCATGCGGAGTTCTGGTTTGCCACCCAATTTTTCAATAGCGCGCGTAACTGGTGCGATCGCCATCGGTATCACTTCGATTGGCACTCGAAAAGTCGAACCCAATTTATCGACCATTTTGGAACTATCAACGACTACAATAAACTGAGTTGCGAGGTAATCGACAACTTTTTCGCGGGTGTGGGCTGCGCCACCGCCTTTAATTAAGTTTAGGTGCGAATCGACTTCATCAGCACCGTCAATAGCAATATCTATTCTGTCAATTTCATCGAGGGTTGTCAGCGGTACTCCGTACTGTTTGGCTAACACTTCTGATTGAAAAGATGTGGGTACTCCTTTGATATCTTTGAGTTCGCCGGATTTTATGCGATCGCCCAACGCTTGAATAGTATAAGCTGTAGTTGACCCAGTGCCGAGTCCGACAATCATACCAGATTTTACGCGATCGGCGGCAGCAAAGCCCACTTGCTGTTTCATTAATTTTACGGGGTCTTGTTCTGCGGTCATGTTGGATACTCCTCAATAATTTTAAGATTGTATCACAGTCATTAGTCATCTATCCTTCTTCCTTCTTCCTTGCAATGAAAATCGGATTTCTGGATACCTACACTTGGGATTATAATATTGAAACTCCTTACCGCGAACCTTTGGGCGGCACTCAGTCGGCTATTTGTTACTTAGCTGAGGCCTTGGCTGCACAGGGAAATGAGGTATTTTTACTCAACAATACTTCGGATTCGGGGATGTCGCGCGGGGTTGATTGCAGGCGCAGGGTGGTGGATAAGTCTAATTTAGCATTGCTGCGATCGCTCGATTTTTTAGTTATCGTCAATATAGTCGGCAAAGCACTGGAAATTAAGCCGCTTTTGGGCGAACATACTAAGTTGATTTTGTGGATTCATAACGAACCGGGCTTTGTATTTCTCCAAGGTTTTAACAAGCGAGAAATCAATGCTTGCGATGCTTTTGTTTTTGTCAGCGATTGGCAGCGCCAGCAATTCCAGCAGTGTTTTGGCATTGACTCGAATCGTAGTTGTGTTTTAAGAAATGCGATCGCACCTTGTTTTACTAATATCTTCCCGGATAATATTTCTATCCGATCTCAGAAATCTCGGCCACCAATTTTAGCTTACACCAGCACACCCTTTCGCGGACTAGATATTTTATTAAACATCTTTCCCGAAATTCGTCAAGCTGTCCCCGGAACCAGATTGAAAGTATTTTCAAGCATGAAAGTGCACCAAATAGACGACAATAATAATCAGCTATTTTTCGGTCAACTTTACCGCCAATGCGAGGAAACAGAAGGTATTGAGTACATCGGTTCGATACCGCAACCCGAACTCGTCCGACAACTGGGTTCAGTTGCGGTTTTAGCTTACCCGAATACCTATTCGGAAACGTCATCTATTGCCGTGATGGAGGCGATGGCAAGCGGTTGCCGGATTGTAACGAGTGAATTGGCAGCTTTACCGGAAACAACTGCGGGATTTGCTCGTCTAGTTTCAATGTCAGGGGTGGAAAATTTGGCATCGGTAACTAATTGGAACCGCGCCGACAAACCGGATTGGGAGGGATATACAAGGCGGTTTTTGGAGGCAACAGTCGCAGTTTTAAAAGAGGACGCGGGTGCGGGTGGCGCAACTGCTGAGAATCATCTGAGACAGCAGGTTGAATATGTAAATCGAGGGTGTATTTGGTCAGTACGATCCCGAGAGTGGGTAGAATGGCTGAATAGTATTAGTGTAAAACCTGTAAGAGTGGCAGAGCAAATGATAACGGATTCGCTGGTGGATTTAGAAGCATCTCAAGCTTATTTTGTCAAGGGAAATCGGCTGAAAGATGCAGGGCGGCTTGATGAGTCGATCGCAAATTATAAAAAAGCTTTAGAGTTTAACTGGGAAGATGCTGAATATCACAAAAAATTAGCGGAAGTTTATGTTTTGCAAGGAGAATTTGAAAGCGCGATCGCCTGTTGCAATGTCGCTCTTAAATTCAAACCAAATTTTGCTCCGGCTTATTTGACAATCGGCAATGCTCTACACGCTCAAGACAAGCTAGAAATGGCAATTAAAGCTTATTTGCAAGCTTTAGAAATTCAGCCGAGATTTGCCGAAGCCAGCGCGAATCTCGGCAGTATGTATTACAAGTTAGGGCAATTAACGCAGGCAACAAATTGTTACCAAAAAGCTCTTGAAATTAATCCAATTTTGTGTTCGGTTAATGTAATGCTTGGCGATGTCTTGCAGCAGCAAGGAAAGTTAGATGCAGCAATTGCTTGCTATCAAAAAGTGCTGCAACTGCAACCTGGAGATGCCAGCACTGCTGAGAAATTATCGAGTTTAACCGCACAACAACAGCGGGAAACTGATGACGGTAATTTTATCGAATTAGAACCAGAATCAGGTACACAACAACCAGTATCTGTCAACAAAGATGAAGGTTACGGCTTGCAGCCTTCGAGTATCAATTTGCCGCCAGCGCCAACTACTGAAAATTTAAATACTCCGTTTACAAACCCCGCCGAAGTTTCGGAACAAATTACCTCGATAAATGTTCCAGATAGCGGACAAGTTGCCAATTATCAAGAAGTAGAACCTTACAAAAGACTGGCGGAAGAGTTTTTAATTCAAGGTAAAATTAAAGAGGCGATCGTAGCTTGTCAGCAAGCGCTAAAAATTCGACCGGATTTCATCCACGCTTACGTAACTTTAGGCAATGCTTTGCAAGCTGGAGGCAAAATAGAAGCTGCTATTCGATCCTATTCTCAAGCCCTAGAATTGCAGCCAAATTTTGCGGAAGTGCGCGCCAATATTGGCAGTATGTATTTCAAAATGGGGCGTTTAGAAGAGGCGATCGCACATTACCAACAAGCCATTGCTCTCAGTCCCGATTTAGCGGGCGCTCACTGGAATTTAGGGAAAGTATATCACAAACACGGCAACATCGAAGCGGCGATCGCCTGTTTCCAGAGAACATCCGAACTCAACCCCCAGCTTGTGGGCGCAGACTTCCACTTCAACCTAGCAAACCGACTTTTTAGCCAAGGAAAGCGTGACGAAGCTATCGAAAGTTACGAAAAAGCCCTTACTATTAAACCAGATTGGGCCGAAGCTTATGGTAACATCGGCAGCGCGCGATCGCAACAAGGCGATCTCGATTCTGCCATCGCTAACTATCTGCAAGCTGTAGCTTTAAAGCCGGAATTAGAAGTTTTGCACTTCAATCTAGGCAATTCTTATTTGCAGCAAAACAAGTACGAAGAAGCGATTACTTATTACCAAAATACTCTGAGAATCAAGCCAGATTGGGCGGAAGTTCACGCAAACCTCGGCAGTTGTTTTTCCATGCAGGGGAAGCTGGAAGAAGCTTTAGCCAGCTACCAGCAAGCTTTGGCATTCAAACCGGATTGGGCAGAGGTTTACTGCCGTATGGGACACATTCGGAAACAAGATAAGCCGTTGGAGGCGATCGCCCATTTTGAAAAGGCGATCGAATGCAACCCCAAATTTAGCGAAGCCCACCAACAACTCTGCGACTTGCTAAGCCACTCCACCAACCTCGCCGGAGCCCGCCAAGTAGCCGACAAATACTGCGAAAACTGCGGCGAAAATGCCCCAGTCATGTCAGCCACAGCCTACGTGTTTTCCTACCTGCAATCAGGTGTCAGCCAAAAGGCAATTCAGAAACTAGAGGAAATCGAAAAACTCTGCTACGAACAAGTCGAAACCTTTAGCGTCATCGAACTAAAACTGCTCTACGAAATATTTTTGTTTGCAGTTTCGCACCTGCGAGATAACCGCGAAAAAAATGCCAGTTTCTACCGACTAATTGCCAAAGAATACTACAAAAAAGCCGTTCCGCACCGCCCGGTTAACCGAATCAAACCAGCAAATCATAGCGGACAAAAGCCTTTAAAAATTGGCTTTCTTTCCAAACACTTCCGTCGCCACTCCGTAGGTTGGTGCAGCGAAGCTTTAATCCGCGAATTGAGTCACATCACACCCCACGTTCACCTGTACGTAACCGGCAAACTCAACCGAGATGAAGTTACGCAGCGGTTTGAAGAAATGGCAGGCAAGTTTTACTGGCCCCAAAAATATCCAAACGGCTTTGCTGACGGCGGCGAAATCCTCGCCGAAGTAGTGCAAGATGACTTGGATGTTTTGATAGACTTAGACTCGATGACAGTACCGACAAATGTCGAAGTCTTGTATCAATATCCTGCGGGAATTTGCGTTTCTTGGCTAGGGTTTGATGCGCCGTACATTTCAGACAAACACTACTTCCTTTGTGACGAACACACTCACCCGCCCGGGGTTGAAAAAAATTACTTAGAACAGTTAGTTAGATTGCCAGTTTGTTCGGTAGCAATTGGCGCACTGCAAAGTATTCCCGTGGATCGAGAGGCGATTAGAAATGCTCTCGGCATCGGATTGAATCAAATGACTTACCTGTGCGTCGCCCCTGGGAGAAAAACAAATCCCGAAATGGTACAAGCTCAAGTTAAGATACTCAAGGAAGTACCAGATAGTTTGTTAATTCGCAAAGGTCAAGGCGATGCCGATGTGATTCACAGCACTTACCGGGAAGAATGCGAAATTCAGGGAGTAGATTTTGCTCGGATTAAGTTTATCGGGCAAACCAGAACTGAGGAAGAACACCGGGCTATTTACTATGTAGCTGACGTGCTTTTAGATTCCTATCCTTACAACGGCGGGACTCACAATTTAGAGGCTTTATGGGCGAATTTGCCAGTAGTAACGAGATCCGGCGATCAATATCTGTCGCGGATGGGTTACGCTTTTCTGAAAAGTGCAAATCTCGATGTGGGTGCGGCGTGGAGTTGGGAAGAATACACGCAGTGGGGAGTTAAGTTTGGCCGCGATGCTAATTTCAGAAATGCAGTGAAACAGCATTTGGTAAAATCGAAACAGCCAGAACATCTCGCACCTTTGTGGAATCCGAAAAAGTTGGCTGAGGATATGTATGAGGTGTTTAAAAAATTGTTAGCGAAATAGGTGGGGAATTGGGAATTGGGAATTGGGAATTGGGAATTGGGAATTGCAATCCCTCACTAATTATAAACTCCTTTGTTTCTCTGTTTTCTTCCTCTGTGTCCTCTGCGCCCTCTGCGGTTCAAAAAAAAGAGATAAGCTATCGCTAAGACTATACGTTCACTGAGCGTAGTCGAAGTGTCCACTTCGACTACGCTCAGTGAACAGAAATGTCCTAATCATCTTGGCAGTTGCCATATAGGGTAGAAAAAAGCGATTTCTGGATACTTTGACCCAACGCCCAGTAAAGTTTTGTAACAAAATCCGTGAAAATGCGTAAAAATTGAGCGCGCCGTCTGATAAATAAATGCTGATTCATAGTAGCGCGATCGCCCTAACCTTATGCCGGTTGGCGCGATCGTTTTTTTGGGTACACTGCTGACTGCTGACTAATGACTGCTGACTAATGACTACTGACTCACAGCCACTCGATCGCGCCCGCCAGACTTAGCCCGATAAAGCGCCTTATCAGCAGCTTCTATCAGCATTTTCGGCGAATTTTGATTTTCAGAAATTGTCGCCACTCCCATACTGAGAGTCACGGAATCGGTGACAACAGATTTGATGTGGGGAATTGCCAGAGCTTTCACACGCTGGCGGATTCCCTCAGCAATCGCCTGTGCAGTCGCGGTGTCCGTATTTGGCAAAATCACCCCAAATTCCTCCCCACCGTACCTGGCAGCCAAATAAAGGCGTTCTGCGGGTGCGTTCGTGCAAGCATCCCCGATCGCCCGCGCTACTTGCTGCAAACAAGCATCCCCAGCTTGATGCCCGTAATTGTCGTTATAAAGTTTAAAACAGTCAATGTCGCACATAATCAAAGATAGCGGTTGCGAACTGCTTGAGAGTTCCCATTCGCGGTTAATCACCTCGTCAAACCGGCGGCGGTTAGCTAGCTGAGTCAGACTGTCCAAATTCACTAACCCGTCCAACCGCAGGTTAGCAGCAGCTAACTGTTGGTAAAGTAAAGATTGTTCGATCGCGATCGCCACTTGAGTAGCCAACTGACTCAGCAAATCCATGTCAAACTGCTGCCACTGGCGGGGTGCCGAACAGTGGTGGGCAATCAGCAAACCCCACAACTTCGGTAATTGACAAGAAGAATTGCCAGCGTGGTGTTCGATTCCCTGCTGCACGATGGGCACGACTAAATTCGCTTTCACCTGACACTCGGCCAAAAAATTGACGTGGCACTCGGCAAAATTAGAAGCGTGAATATCCTCGATCGATCGAATTCTGCCCTTCAAATATTGTCCGATGTAAGTATTAGCAAAACAGCAATCCTCCACCTCCATACCCATCAGCGGCTTCCATTCTGCACCAACCGACTCCACCACGACATCTCCGTTCCAATCTGGGCGGAAGCGGAAAATAATCACGCGATCAGTTGCCAAAAACTCCCGCACTTCCGCTACTGTAGTGTTGAGAATATCTGTGAGATCCAGAGAAGAACGGATGCGCGATTGAATCTGCGCGATCAGGCGTTCCCGCTCAACTTGCTGGCGCAGGGCGACTTGCACCTGTTTGCTTTCAGTAATATCTCGACCTTCCGGCAGTAGCAAGACAATTTTTCCAGTTTCATCAGCCACTGGTTTGAGAGAAAAATCAATAGTTGCCGTCCGGTTTTCCCCTTGAAATTCCACTTCATAGCGGACAAATTCACCTTTTGCCGATCGACTAATAGCATCTTGCAACTGTTCCCGAACTTCCTGAGAACCTCCCCACCAATGCCCCTGCCAAAACGGGCGATTTGCCACATCCCGCAGCTTAATTCCCGCGAAATCCAGAGAAGTTTGGTTAGCTTCTAGCAGAGTCCCGTCCGGTTTCAACAAGCTTACAAATTGGAACGAAGAATCAAAAATTGCCCGAAAGCGTCGTTGAGAATCGCCCAACATTGCCGTCACCTTTTCGCGAGAAGTAATATCGCGGAAGCGCCACACCCTACCAATAATATTTTGTCCGACTCGAATCGGCTGCGTGTAGCGCTCAAAAGTCCGGCCGTCTTTAAAGTCGAGAATATCACAGCCTTCGGACTCTGCATCGCTATAAATTTCTTTAACTCTCTGCAAAAAAGCCTTCGGATCTTTAACTTGCTTGGTGAGAAATGTCAGCCGCACCGTTCTATCCATTGAGTTTCTAATTTCTTCATAAATTCCCCACATTTGGACTAACTTTTCGTTAAAACTAATCAGTTCTCCGGCGGTAGTAACGGCGAGAATCCCGTCTGCTGTTGCTTCCATAGTAGCGTGCAGCAAAGAGCGCGATCGATCTAATTCTGCTGCTATTAATTTGCGTTCTGTAAGATTTCTGACTGCTTTCACCTGCACTAAACGACCTTCGCAAAGTGCGAATTTGCTGCGAACGTCAGCCGGAAAAGCAGTCCCGTCCCGCCTGAGAAAAATCGCTTCGCAGACTGTATTGCTGGCTGCGGAAATCATTTGCGGTGCCACTTTGTAAGATTTCGGTGACAGCAGTTCCAGCAAGCTCATTCCCACCATTTCCGCAGATTCGTAGCCGAATAGCTCAGCAAAATTGCTGCTTACGCTCAAAATCGTGTCGCGGTCAGCCACGGCAACTGCTTCAAAATAAGCTTCAGATTCGAGCAAGCTCGGTGCTGCTGTGCTGCTGCCATTTTGGTCAGAATAGCTGTTGTTAATTAGCTGCTGCATTTGTGTATTTGCCGAATACAAAGCGGCCATTGCCTGCCGATACATGGCAGTACGTTTCTCGACTTTTTCGGCAAGGCGATCGCGATATTCTCGCAGTTCTTTTTCAACTCGCATTAAATCTGTAATATCTACTGCAAATACGATCACGCCAACAACTTGACCAGTTTCGTCACGGTAAGGTATTGTATCTTTCCGCACCCAGCATTTTTGACCGGATGCAGTTGGCAACAGTTCGACTTTTCCCAGTTTGGCAACGCCGGAATTGATTACTTCCAAATCATCTAAATAATATTGCTCTGCTTCATCGGGATAAATTTCATAATAAGATTTTCCTTCTAATTTCGTGGCGGGTAAACCCCTGGATGTAGCGGCGGCTTGATTAATTCGCAACAGCCTACTGTCCGTATCTTTGTACCAAATCATTGCCGGTATGGAATCAAAAATAATTTGCTGTTCTTGGTGTTGTCGGTGCATTTCTGCTTCTGCTTGTTTTCTTTTAATTATTTCTTGTTGCAGTTTTTGGTTGGCTTTTTTTAGTTCTGTCGTGCGTCTTTCTACTCTTTCTTCTAGTTGGTCGTAGTATTGGCTGAGCAAGTTTTGCTGCTGTTCGCGCCGCATCGCTTCTAATTTCAAGTTTTCTTCTTCTGATAAACTTGACGATACAAAGTCTGCTAATATTTCGGTTAATTCGTGTTCTTCTTCCGTCCACTCACTGCCAGAACCCGGGCGTTCGACGCTGACTATTCCCAACCTTTGACCGGCCAGCATAATCGGTACGTTTAATAGGGAAGTCGTGCGACCTCTGGCAAAATAAAGACTAGCAAGTTCTCGGGTTCTCGGGTCATTTTCGGCGGCCACCGTGGCGATCGTACTTTCGGACTTTAAGGCTTGAAAATACAGCGGACAGTCGGCTGCTGTGATGATTATTTGTACTGAATGGAGTTTTGTATTATATTCGTAAAGGTCAATGCAGTGAAGCTGCGTTTTGTCTTCGCCGTATAGCCAAATGCTGGCTCGATCGCACTTGACAATACTAACAGCGGTTTCTGTGACTTCGCGGATAAATTGTTCTATATTATTGCGTTCTTTAACTTGACTTTTGGCTAATTTTGCGATCGCCAAAGTTGGACTACGCCAATTTCCTTTCTGGTTGGGCGGCGCGGCTACGGGTGAAGCCACCTTAACCTTAATTTCTTGGCAAACTAACAGTACCGCCGGCCGTAGGAAATTGGAAATTGACCGACCGTCGCTATTATTTTGCTCTATTTTCCAATCTACCGCAGGCATTCCGTGCGCGGTTGCTTTTACGGAGATAATGCTGCCGTCTTTGCAAGTCAAGCGACCTTCCCAAGAGGCAAGTTTTGGACTTGGCGTCGTACCGTTTTTCGGATATGCCAATCCCGCAAATTCTGCCTGCATTTTCCCTTGATTTTCGCAGTAAAATATGTTAAAAATTGAATGACAAATTAATTCCTGCGACCTGTAGGCGAGACGAGATTCGCCGAATTGATTTAGCGAAAAAACTCTTCCCAAAGCATCTAGAACGAAGTAAATGCCCGGAAAATGGTCGTAGAGAGTTCGATACCAATCCTGTTCAACTTGTTGGCTGGACGAAAGTTTTACTCCCGCGAGTTCGTCGCCCGTACCGGTCAAGTGAGAATTGTTGGTTTCTGAGTTATTTGAATGACTTTTTTTAGCAAACACTTTTAGCTTAACTCGACTGTAATTAGTTTTACTTTCTGGAATTTAACTTTTTTGTGAAACTAAATTAAACCTGTTATTTGAAAAAGTTACAACTTCTCACAAAAATACAACTTGTCCAGCGCCCTGATTTCGGCTTTGCCAAAGCAATCCCTGTGTTTGTTTGTAATGGTAGGCCATCTGCCGACGATATTTCTCCCTCGTTGCGGTACTAGCAGGTGCAAGCTGCAATTACCCCGTTTGTACTTGTAGTATCCCCCAACTATGGAAAAAATCGGCAACCAATGGTTTTAACTATCTATGATAACACTCAAATATCTAGTGTTGGGACTGACTTACTCCGGTTTCGGGTTGGGATATTTGCCCGGGTTGCGGATGAACCAGGCGGCGGTTACAATTGTCAGGTCAGATGAGTGCGGTGGTTTTGGGTATACTCGACCTGAAAACTGCTTCGCGGGCGATCGACCTCGGTACGATCGTTTATTGTTGGGATTGACGATCGTGAATATAGTTAATTCGACTGTTTAATAAATATTGACAATAATTAGATTCAGTAAATTCGGTGCCACAGGCTTTAGTCCTATACTTTATACTGAATCTTGTGCAGCAAACGCTAAGGAGATAAAGAAAAGTGACTACCCTAAAACCCGTTGCTAAATCCCGACTTAATTCTGCATTCAAACAATTGATGTCCTTGCACTGGGTGATGTCAGCTTGCTATTTAGTGCTGTTTGTTGGCGGTACGTTTATGGCTCAATTGCCGAGAGAATTGTGGATTCGAGGCCCCCTTTACGATTTTCACAAATCTGTAGGAGTGCTGACAATGGCTTTGCTGACTTTGCGGATTTTGACTCTGCTGCGGGTAGGGTGGAAAAAATATACGAAACGCCTGCCAAAGTTTACGAAGGAGTGGTACAAAAATCTTGCTCTCCACGCGAGTTTGTACGTTTCTATGTGGCTGGTTCCAGTTGCGGGTTTCTTTTTTTCTAACTCTTTCAAAAGTAACAACGTGAAATTTTTCGGAATTGTTTTACCAGATGCGTTTCCGCAGAATTCCGCAATGGTTGAGGTGGGAAGGAGTTTGCATTTTTGGCTGGCGTACACGTTTTTAGCGTTCATGATTTTGCATATTTTAGCTCAGAAGAAAGTTGTCAGGGCTAATTGGCGCAGGTTGGCAAATTTTGTTCGCGCTAAGTTGGCGTAAAAGTTCGGCAACAAGCAATGTACGGGATGTAACAGAGGTCAATAAGCAGGAATAAGTCGATGCGATCGGGCAATTAAGATCGATGATTTCCGCAATTAAAAACATCTCGAACATCGAAAAGGTGGTGCATCTCTATTTTGGAAGGGCGAAGCATTTCGGCAGACAATTTATTAGTGAGAATCAGAGATTTACTACCGAAATGCTTCGCCCCTACGAGTATATTTGCAAAAATGAGATGCACCCGAAAAGGTTGCTATAAATTTACTGCAAAACTGGCTATTTTCCACGGTGATATTTTGAAAGTTTTCCCATCGCCTGATTTCTGGGGCAAATTTACGGGTTGTTCTAATAAATCGACCGGCTGACTAATTGCCAAACCCAAATCGCTGTTTAATTCCAACTTTGCCTCTTCACCGTGACACTCGTAACAACGCAAAATCCACACATGAGCATCATCTTCCGACTGTTTAAACGCCATTAAAACTAAATTTTCGGCGGACAAATCTAACAATTTGCCAACTGCGGGTAAACTCTTGTTTCGGCTTTCTTCCAACTGTGGCAAGACTTTTACTAGCAGCGGCAAATTCAACTCATACCCGCGCCGAACTGTGTCGGCTTCTTGCCAATTTCCAGCGTGGGGATAAACTGCACAAGTAAATTCGGAAACTCCTTTATCTGCTTGTTCATCGGGCCAAGTTGAACCCCGGAGTAATGTCAGCCGAATTTGATTTGGTTGAATGTCGCACCCGTATTTGCAATCGTTGAGCAAACTCACTCCAAAACCGCCGTTGCTGATATCAGTCCAGCGCAAAATCGGTACTTCCCATTTGGCTTTTTCGGCGGCTGTTTGCGGTTTGGTTGTGCGAGCGATCGCGCCGCCGGGAATTTCGCAAGTTGCAAAATCTGCTTCGACATTTAACCCAAAGGCTGCTTTTACTAACACGTGAGTTTCTTGCCAATTTACAACTGTCTTGATTTTCAGCAGTGGTGAACCTATTTCTACTATATAATCTTGACAAAACTCTGATTTACCAATTTGCAGAATCACGCGCAAACTCTGCCGCAATTCCCCCTGCTCAATCCAAGAAATCTCTTTGAGGATCGGCGCAGGTAATTGATGTTTTTGATAATTCGGATCGATGTTCCAAGCATCCCAATATTGACCGCTATCTTGAAATGCTTGCAGTTGATTTCCCCCGGCTGCATTCAGGACTTCTCTGTTATTTACTTTATCCCAAAGGCTTGATAAACTGCCAGTTTTTGCGTCTATTATTGCCCGAATTAATTCATTTTCCAACACCATTGTTTCGGCTGCAAAATGCGTTTCTTGACAAGGCGTGTTTTTTTGTGCTATACCGTATGTAAGTTTTGATAAATCTGTCTTTTTGTCGGTTTCGGGGCTAGCGGACGCATTATCTACGGTTTGAGCGTCTTCGCGACACAGCCAAAACACTCGATAGCCGATCGCAGGTAGATGACTTGCGTAAAATAACAGTGTAGATTGGGATTGCGGTCGATCGCCCTTGACAAGCTGCGATACCAGCCGCTGTCCCGACAAATCGTAAATTTGCCAAGCCCAATCAGCGGAATCGGGAAGCGGTACGGCGACAACCTCAGAGCGCGACCAATTGAGAGTATTGAAAACTAAAATCGGTTGAGCGTCGGGCTGCGGTGGGGAAGGCAGAGAAATTTGAGCTGCTATAGCATTTAAAGATTGTAGCAGGATTTGGCGGCAAGTGCGATCGGCATCGGCAAAGGCTAGATTAGCATCCGTGTAGACTTGGGCGATCGCAGAACCGGGCAAAATATCGTGAAACTGGTTAAACAAAACTTGTTTCCAAGCTAATTCTAACTCAGATTTGGGATAAACCGCACCAGTGCAAATGGTGGCGAGGGAGGAAAGCAACTCCGCTTGGTAGAGCAACTCTTCGCAGCGGCGGTTTTGGCGTTTTTGGTCGGCGCGAGTCGTGTAGCAACCCCGATGAAATTCCAGGTAAAGTTCGTCTTTCCAAATCGGGAGAGTGGGAAGAGTCGAAACATCGCCTTTCAGATTCTCAGACTCTACATTTGTCGAAAAATTAGCAGATTCAAACTCATCCAAATTTCGGACAACTTTGTCTTGTCTCAAAATCGGATGACTTTCCCGACTCGAAACATCGCCTTGAGACTCCGACTCGGAGATTTCGGTAAAATTGACAGATTCAAACTCATCCAAATTTCGGACAACCTTGTCTTGTCTCAAAATCGGATGACTTTCCCGACTCGAAACATCGCCTTGAGACTCCGACTCGGAGATTTCCGGCAAAAACTGACTCTCAATCAAAGACAAATAATCAACCGCTTTCGCAAACTCCATCCTTGGGAAAAAAGGTGACAGTTTCCAGCGTTTCGCCACTTCTAACATATCACGAGTCGGGCCGCCGCCGTGGTCACCAACTCCCGGCAACCAAAGAGCATCCTGCAAATTAGTTTTAACTTGCCAGTCAAAAGCATGACTTGCCATTTTGACAGATTCTATACTTTCGCCGATCGCACCAGACATCATGCTAAATATTTTAGTACCGTCCAACCCTTCCCACCAAAACACACCGTGGGGAAACTCGGTTGAATCGTTCCACCGCAGCTTTTGCGTCACAAAATATTCTACTCCGCCGCCGCGCAAAATCTGAGGCAATTGCCACCCAAAACCGAAAGTATCCGGTAGCCAAGCCACCCGCATCAATTCCCCAAACTTTTCTTTTGCATAACGCTGTCCGTAAAAAACTTGCCGCACCATTGATTCAGCGGAAATCAAGTTTAAATCCGGTTCAACCCACATCCCGCCGACAACTTCCCAACCTCCGACGGCAACCTGTTTTTTAATCTCTGCAAATAAGTCCGGCCGATGTGATTCCATCCAAGCATATAGTGCGGGAGTTGAATGACAGAAAATCAAATCGGGAAACTCCGATTGCAATTTCAACACAGACTCAAAAGTTCGCTCTGCCGCTTCCCAAGTTTCCGGTACAGGCCACAGCCAAGCTAAGTCTAAATGAGCATGACCAACCAAATAGATTTTACCTTTATATATAGATTTCAGAGAACAACTTTCTCCTATATATATAGATGTAGTGCTGCCACTTTCTCGCACATCAGAAATCTGATTCTTTCCTTCCCTCTCTGTGCCCTCTGTGCCCTCTGCGGTTCCATCATCTAAATCAACAGAAAAAGCCCGCAGATATCCCAGTAAATTGTGCCGCAAAACAGATAACGAGCGATCGAACTTTTGTCGATCGCACACAACAGACCAATCAATCGAATTAAGCGCCAAATCAATCCCAGATTTCAGCATTTCCCCCTTGACAAGAATTGCGCGATCGTCTATTATTTCAGTGGGGAGGTATTGGGAATTTAAATTTGCCAGATTGCCGGACAGCGAATTTTGCAAAATCTCTAATTCAGCAGCCACAAAACCCGGATCGAAACAAGCAGAATCAGCAGCTTCGTACAAACAAATCGATCGCACTAAAGCACCGCTATCGTGCCCCGGACTTACCAGGCGCAAAACAACTAAAAATTCATCTCCGGGATTTACCGACTCACTCAACAAAACTCGATCGCTACAATCAAATAAATCACCTTGTCCGACTAACTCACCGTTCACAAAAATCTGAGCATCTTCGGCCCACCAAGTCAAGCTTAGTAGCAACCGCAAACCAATGATAGGATAGCCGTACAAATTGTCAGGAATTACAAATTGCTGTCCCAAATAAACAATTTGCTTCCCAGCCTGCCAAGCAATATGTCCTTTCCCATTAAGCTCAGCAACAGGCCAGTTACAAATACTTACCGAAGAGACAGTACAGTCAGGATCGCCATATCTCCAACCAGACTGAACCTCCACTTGGCCCAGAAGGCGCAACTTGTCTACAACTTTAGAAATATTATTGCTTGCAGGTGACACAGAAGCGCTCATTTTTGGCTAAAATAGGAGTTGCGCGAGAATTAAAGATAGGATTGAACCGCGAAGACGCAAAGGACGCGAAGAAATCAAGGTTTCAGAGGTTTGGAAACTGCGATCGATCTCTCGATCTATCTGATTTTACAGCAATTTTCGGCAATTCCGGCGCGAATCTAAAAATCAAAATTCAATAATTAAACTTATGTCCAACGGTTATTACGGCCCATACCAAAGCCGACTATTAAATTTTATATCCAAACAGTCCCGCCAAGTCGCCGATAATTGCGATCGAACTTGGCGACAATTTAAACAAGGAACTCTCACCGCCACCCAAATTTTACTTTATCCAGCCTACCTGCTGGTGCAAAGTTCCAGAATGCTGGGGCGACAGTTGCGGGAATCAAGCAAAACAGTAGATTTACCCGAACTGCAAGAATTTGGTAGCGACGAAAATCCCGATTGGCCGCAAAATTGGTTTGGGGAAGTTTCGGAGGAAAGCTCGTTAGCGAAGCCCTCGCAGAGGATCGCCCAAATCTTAAACCTCGCCGAAAATTTGCTAGACTCGTCGCAGAAGGCGACTACTTTAGCCCGCTTCCCCCTGTTAGCAAATTCAGCGATCGATCTTAGCAGACAAACCGCAAAGCATCAAACAACTTCCGTCTTAGAACACTCGCTGGCTAAGACTCAATTAAAACCGCAACTGAAAGTTGAGGGAATTGCCAGTTTTATCCCAGCCCGGACTTTAGTCTTAATCGGACATGAAAATCAGATATTAGATATATTGACACCCGAACAGCAAGAACTGCTCGAAGGTCGCATAACTTGGGAAGTTGCAAACGGCGGGCCAGGGCGAAGGGAAATTGCCCAAAAAGAATTAAAATTTAATCTTGGTTTGGAGTCTGCTGCTAAAAAATCCCAGCTTCCGCCGGTACGCCGTTTTTGGGAATTGATGGCTTGGCTTCAGACGAGTCCGGTTGCTCTGAAAAGAAATCAGTTTGGAGAATCAATCTTCGCGGTTAAAAAACAGATCGACCGAAATCTAATTTTAGTCCAAAAAGCGATCGCGCCGATCGCCCCTGCAAAAATCCCACAGCCCTCAATTGCTGCATTGAATTCGATCGACCAAAACATCCCAAAATTAGAAACTAATTTTAACAGCAAGCTCGATCGATCTCCCATGCCTCTGTCATTTGTAACATTGCTCGATCGCGCAGCCGTCAACCTCGAAGAATTTACCCTACCCTCATCAGCAAAAACAACCGCCGAACCGACAGGGCAATTCAAAGTAAAAATTGATACATCCGCCCCAGAAATCAATTTAGATGTTTCCGCCCGCGACATCCTCGAAAAATACGCTCGAAACATCGAAAAAATGATTTGGTCGTCGGTTGACCAACTTTTGGGCAAAGAAACCGCAGCCAGTGATAACACGGAGAAGTCAGTCGCAATTCAGTATTATTTGAAACAGCGACAATCACAAGAAGACACGGAAAATATCCCAGAGGTCGATCGACCGTGGCTGAATTGGCAAGACTTATTCGGGGAAGCAGCACCGCAGCATTTAATTGAGGGAAGTTCCGAACCCGAGAAATCACAAGTTAGCCAAAAAGTCAAGCCCAAAATTGCAGAATTAGGAGAATTGGCGGAAGATCGATCGACCGCAATCTCAATATCCCCTTACCCAGAAGCAGTCCACCGCCTGCTCGGACAGCTAAAACAGAGCTTGCTGGCAAAAAGTTCAAAAACTCAACCCCAACCAGCATCAAACTTAGCTGTCACCCTAAAAAATAGCTCTGCACTCGCAGCAGAACCAACAGCAGGGCCCGCACAGGAAACCCAAGTGCCAAAATACACAAACCCCAACACCGCACAAAACAGCCAATCCCCAGCAGCAATCACGCCACAAACCAGCAGATACACCGCCGTACAACCAAAAAATCAGAGCGCAGGCGTGCAACCCGATGGCGACTACTTAGAAACAAAAGCAGAATCGATGGGATACATTAAGCACCCACTAGAACAAGTGCTCGAATGGCTCGATGTACTCATGCTGCGACTAGAAAACATCGCCGAGCAACTGTGGAATTGGGCAAAAAGCAACTTGCCAAAAATCCTCAAAAGCAAAGAGAAAATTGACTAAGCTTTAGCTTATGATGAAAAAGTTGCGGCAACAGCAGCAAATCAGCTCAGTATTATGCCATCTTTGGAGACTCCCACAGTGCTAACCCTCAAAATCGTCGTTAATGTAGTTGTTTTATTTTTTGTTTCCCTGTTCATATTTGGGTTTTTGTCCAATGACCCAGCCCGGAACCCCAACCGCAGAGACATGGAATAAATGGGAAATCTCGGCCGCAGACTAGGGGCGCGTTACCGTAGCCCCCTACAACAGCCGACAAACCAGCAAAAATTAGTTCAACAAAACTTGACCTCGCGCCGCCAGCGAGGTTATCTTATGGCGGAAGCAAGTTTTGAAAGCAGCCCGATTTCAGCGCACCAAAGCTACTGCAAATTTCAGATGTCAGATTAATGTTTAAATTGTCGCCTTTGAGATGTAATATCAAATCCGGTAGCATCGGAATTAATCTTACCCAAAGTCAAGAAACGGCACTGCGGTGTCCTCCATCTCATGTCTGAGTGCAACCGGAATTGATATAAATTATTAAAAATTTGCACCCTATAAAATCTAAAATCTAAAATCTAAAATCGGATGACCCACACTTTGTAATTATGTCCTATCCGGTACCGCCGCCAGAACCCTCTGCCATCATCTACATCGCAAAGCCTAAAAAAGTCGCCCTGACTGTAGCTGCGGGTGGTGGAGAAACCCGCAGCAACTCCACAGAAATACCGGAACCAAGCCCAGAAATAGTTCAGCTACCCCAGCAGCAACCAGCCGCCGCACTCCTCGGTACCACCGCAGTCACCGGTCAGCCTCCAGAAATCGTAGACCCCCTAACCGCAGTAGAAAGCGGCGACGCAGTAGTAGGATTTCAGCGCCCGGTTCCAGTAGGAAAACCGGAAACTGCGGAAGCTCAAAAAGATAGCTCGTTTACTGCTTACCAGTTGGGTTCGATAGAAAATGCCGTTGCTGCTCGAAATCAGCAAAAAACCGCACAAGCGCCAACAAAAGCCGACATAAATGCTGTCCGACAACAGGAAAATTGGTATCAGGCAAAAGGTCAACAGTTACAAGATAACTCTCCCGAACCTGCTGAGATAATCATTCCAGAACCAACACCAGAAAGACTTCCCACCGAACAGCAACAGTTCGAGATTCCAGCACCCGGAACCGCCCCCACACCCGCAACGCCCCCACCGCAAGCAAAACCGAAACCAGCCGCGCCTCCGGGAGTCCGCACCGCCCCTTCCCAGAGGACGGTGCCGTTTCCGGTAAGCCCCGCCGATACCATCGAAATTAAGGCCGACAGCCAAGAATTTGACGAGAAACAGCAAATTGTCACGGCGGTTGGTAGAGTCATCGTGCGGTTTCGGCAAACTGTGATTGATGCCGATCGGGCGATCGTCAACTTAGTCACCCGCCAAGTGGTAGCATCCGGCAATGTCGCCTATACCCGCGGCCAACAAGTAGTGCGCGGACAGCAGATGGACTTCAATCTCGGGCTAAATAGCGGCGCAGTAGAACAAGCCAGCGGCGAAATATTCCTACCCGCAGCAGGTAGCGAACTGACCCCCACACTACCCACAGATATCAGTGCAGGGACGATTCTCGAACAGCCCCTGAGCGATCGAATTACCAGCCAGCAGCCAGTGCGCGGAGTCAAATCCCCCGGCGCAGCCACAGTTACCATCGGCGGCGGCGGACAGTTAGCAGCCCCCCAAATTACCGGCGCCGTCAACCGCGTCCGCTTTGAAGCAGAACGCCTCGAACTCCTCCCAGACGGCGTGAGAGTAGCAACCAACATTCGGATTACTAACGACCCATTTTCCCCGCCAGAACTCGAATACAGGGCGCGGACGGCGACGATTAGAAGGATTTCGCCCACGGCGGAGGAATTAGTCACAACTCAACCCCGCTTGGTGTTTGACAACCGCGTCAAAATACCCGTATATCCTCGCAGGCAAGTTTTTGACAGCAGACAGCAGAGCGGCCCGTGTTTGACCTTTGGCTACGACGGGGGCGATAGAGGCGGTTTGTATGCCGAGTGTGCTTTTGAGGTGTTGCAAAACGGGCCCGTGCGGCTGAGTCTGACGCCCCAAGTCTACCTCCAGCGCGTCGTCGAAAAGCACGGCGGTAATCCATTTTTTCCCGACAGCTACGGGCTGAAAGCGAGGTTGGGCGCTACTCTGGGCCCGCGCACCAGGCTCGACGGCTCGGCACTATTTCTAAGTTTCGAGAATTTCCCAAATTTGCCCGAAAACAGCTTTCGGGGCAATTTGCGCCTGCGACAGTCGATCGGCAATCACAATTTAGCAGCAGAATATAGTTACCGCGATCGGCTCTTTAACGGTTCTCTGGGCTTTCAAACCGTCAACAGCAGCCTCGGCGCAGTCCTCACTTCCCCAGTCATCCCCCTCGGAGGAACTGGCATCAATCTCAGCTACCAAACAGGGTATCAGTTTATCAATGCCGAGACCGATCGACCGGACTTACTCGAACCAGTCCGCGAAAACAACCGCATCGACTTAGGCCGCGCCCAAGCCAGCGTCGCCTTAAGCCGCGGCTTCAACCTCTGGCAGGGTGAACCGCTACCCCGCACTCCCACCCAGGGTTTGAAGTACACGCGGACGCCTGTGGTTCCCTTCTTGAAACTAGCCTTGGGAGTCCGGGGAGTTGGCTCTTATTATAGTAGTGGCGATCGACAAAACTCGATCGCCAGCAGCATCGGCATTCAAGGACAGTTCGGTCATTTTTCCCGCCCTTTTCTTGATTACACTGGATTTAACGTGACTTATACTCAGGTAGCACGGGACGGCATATCGCCTTATTTGTTCGATCGCTTAGTAGATTTGAAAGTTCTGTCTTTTGGACTTGTCCAGCAAGTCTACGGAGGGTTTCGAGTCGGCTTTCAAAGTGCTATTAATTTAGAAAGCAGGGAAACAATCAGTACGAACTACACTTTAGAATACAGCCGCCGCAGCTACGCCATTATTTTGCGTTTTAATCCCGAACGTCAAGTCGGCAGCCTAACTTTTAGAATTAGTGACTTCAACTGGAACGGAACTCCCGAACCTTTTTCCCAAGATGTGAAAACTGTAGAAGGAGGTGTACGTTTATCCGATTAATTCAATTGGCTAATTGGGAATTGGTAATGGGGAATTGGTAATTGGAACCAACAGTCAACAGTCAACAGTCAACAGTCAACAGTTAACAGTCAACAGTCAACAGTTAACAGTCAACAGAAAACAGTAAACAGTCAACAGATAAAAAATGACAGAAGTGACAGCAATATCTGCACAAGCAGCGGCTCTGCTGGTTCACTACGGTTTTGACCTAGGTGGCAAAAAAGCAGAGAAATTAGCGGGAGAATGGCTGACAAAGTATCCCGGCTATTGGCTGCGTTTAGCAGTGGTTGAAGCGCTTTATCAAGGGCGCTACAAGGCTGTTTCTGTCGGACAGCTATTGAGTATGTGGCAGCGTATCGGCCAACCTCTCTATCATTTCAATCGCGAGTTTGAACGCTTAGTCTGCAACAATTTCCCTCAAGATTTAACCATTGAAAGAGATGCTAAACTACCGCCAGACGATATACTTTTATCGTACCCAGAATCGGAAGTCAGTGTCGCAGAGTTAGATATAGTTGAGCCGTCAGAACCTGAAATCGATCGCGCGCCCGATGCAGAAGTCCCGAACACAGAGGCCCAGGAAACAGAAAAACTGCCCGCAGCCGACGATCGCACAAAAGAAAATACAGAAGTTGTAGTATATGAAGATGTGGCTATTAGCGCCATAGCCGATCGAGCCGAGGTCGATCGCAAATTACCGGACAAATCTGAGGCAAAATCATTCCCAGTGGTCAAACACACTGATTTTCACACCAAGTTAAAAGCCGTTGCCCGAGAAGGCCGAAGAAAGAAGGGAGAAAGCAGAAAACAGAAATAATATCAATTCCGGTTCAACTCATACATGACTGTTAACTGTTGACTGTTAACTGTTGACTGCTGACTGTTGACTGTTAACTGACTAATGACTAATGACTATAGTTGTTTTTTACTCTGGAGTTTTCGCAGTTACTCCCATCCGAATTTCCGAACAAAAAGATGCTTGTTCGTTACCGTTAGCTTGCTTGACAACGCTAGTGCGAAGCCGCAGGTTGGGCATCAGATACCACAGCTTTTCTTCGGCATGGATGGTATCGGATTCTGTAATCAATGTCAGCACATCGTCGCCACCCATCACGTAGCGGGTGTTTCCCTTGTCTTGCAACACCTGTCCTTCGCTGGGATTGTCAGGATTTGGGACGATCGCTAATATTGTAGAACCAATTTGTTTAGCTGCGGTGCGATCGGGAATACCATCCCAACTAATCCGAACACTGGTTAGCTTAGTTGAGGCTGGGTTAATCGAATGCTGTTGGCAAAGTTTAACGACTGCTGCATCGGTAGCTGTCAGTATTTCTATTTTTAGGTCAGATTTACCTGCCTGCAACTCCCCAGAATTGAGATTGTGTACCGTACGCTGAGAAAACCATTTGCCTGCACTTAACTCAAAAAACTCGATAACATCCATGAAATTTGTCTCTAAACTCAAATACTGCTTTATTTTCGACCGCGACTTGCGCGCTATGAAGTCAGAAACCCGGTTTCTTCCTGCGTACTAGCGGCCAAACCAATGATTTTGGCTAGAAACCCGGTTTTAGAGTGCAAGTCCTATTCTATATTTTAAAGGAATGGGGCGCGCCTGCAAAACTTTCCGAGAGGTTTGGGTCAAGCAGATTGCAGATGCGGTTGAGGTACGAAGCCCAACCGGCGGGACATCTGCCTCGCTGATACAGCCCAATTGACCAGAAAATTAGAGCATCCGGCATCATGTTTCCTTAAAAAAGCCTTATTCCCACATCAAATAGGATTGCGACACATCAAAATTTTTAGCTTTAACAGCGTCGATTGATCGACAATCATTGCCCTACATACAAGCTATATTAAGAAAAACAAGGATATATGTCAGCTTTTGTCGATCGAACGGTAAATTTGGCGCTGCACCAGTTGAATTATATTAGCCGCAGTTTACTCAAATCCGACTCATAAAAAAAGGCTCAAAGTAGACTCCGACTAAAAAACCTGCAATTCATCGAACCATCAGCAAACCGAGGGCAACACGCCCGCGTAGCAAATAGCATTCAAATATGTCATGCTAAGTCAAGAGCTAAATCAAGATAAAAGATTCTCGATCAACTTTCCAGCAGGGTGCAGCTAGCGATCACATACATTTAAAAAAGACATCCACAAATTTATGAGCGAATTTACACAATGGCTGGATAAAATGCAGCCCTCAGAACAAACACACTGTTTGGGAATCCTACCAAATCAGCTAGCAGCCACTTCAGACTCAGATAAATTATACAGCTTACTAACAGATTATAATTTTATAGAAGCCAAGCTGTCAGCATCGTCCGTACAGGCACTAATAGAAGATTACGATTTAGCGACAAGTCCCGACATTATAACCTCAGACCAAAAAACCGACAAACTCAAATTAATCCAAGAAGCAATTCGGCTTTCCGCCCACATTTTAGCAAAAGACCAAACCCAACTAGCAGCCCAACTAATTGCCAGGTTGATGCGCTTTGAAATTCCCGAAATTCAAGAACTACTAGCACAAGCGACCCAGCAAAAAAAACCTTGGCTACGGCCTCTAACGCCCAGCTTTACCCCTCCTGGCGGGAGATTGCTGCGAACCCTCACCGGACATACAGATTGGGTACAAGCTGTAGCAATCACCCCCGACGGCAAGCGGGCAATTTCTGCATCATCCGACCACACTCTCAAAATTTGGCACTTAGAAACAGGAGAAGAACTTTCCACCCTAAAAGGTCATCTTACCTACGTCAATGCTGTAGCTGTCACCCCCGACGGCACCAAAGTAATTTCCGGTTCTTGGGACAATACTATTAAAATTTGGAATTTAGAAACGGGAACAGAAATATTGACATTTGCAGGCGATACTTTTGCGGTAGAAGCAGTAGCAGTAACTCCCGACGGCAAGCGAGTAATTTCTGGTTCCTGGGACGGCAGCATAAAAGTTTGGAATTTGTCAACAGAGGCAGTAATTTTCAACCTCAAAGGTCACAGCAGTTTTGTCCAGTCCGTAGCAGTAACTCCCGATAGCAAACGGTTGATTTCCGGGTCAGGCGACAACAGCATTAAAGTCTGGAACCTAGAAACCGGAAAAGAACTTTTTACTCTCACCGGTCATGCAGATTGGGTAAAAGCCGTAGCAGTTACTCCCGACGGCAAACAAATAATTTCCGGCAGTTACGACGGAACTGTTCAAGTCTGGAGTTTGTCAGAAAGGAAGCAACTTTTTACTTTAGGAAAACACGGAAGTTTCGTTCAAGCGGTGGCCGTCAGTCCCGACGGAAAACGGGTAACTTCGGCTTCCGGCGACAAAACGCTGAAAGTTTGGAATCTGGAAACAAAAGAAAAACTTTTCACTTTTACCAATCACATTGCGCCAGTGAATGCTGTAGCTGTCACCCCCGATGGCAAGCGGATAGTTTCTGGTTCCTCTGACAAAACTCTCAAAGTTTGGCACTTAGAAACAGGTAAAGAAAATTTATCATTTGCAGGTCACGACGACTGGGTAAATGCTGTAGCAGTGACGGCGGACGGTACGAAAGCGATTTCCGGTTCTGGAGACAACAGCATTAAAGTCTGGAATCTCAAAAACGGAGAGGAAATTTTTACGATTCCGGGACATCAAGATTGGGTAAAAGCTGTAGCAATAACAGCGGATAGCCAGCGAGTAGTTTCGGGTTCCGGCGACAAAACTGTGAAAGTTTGGAATCTAGAAACTGGACAGGAAATATTTACTTTCACGGGTCATACAGACTGGGTGAATTCTGTGGCAGTAACTGCGGACGGAACGATGGCGATTTCGGGTTCGACAGACAAAACTATTAAAGTTTGGAGTTTGGAAACAGGAGAGGAACTTTTTACTTTTACAGGTCACACCGACGGGATAAAAGCTGTTGCAGTTACTCCTGACGGCAATCGGGTAATTTCTGCTTCCAGCGACAAAACTCTCAAAGTTTGGAGTTTGGGGAAAGAAAAGCATATTTTTGCTCCTTTGTGGAATTTAGGAGTAAAAAATCAACTTTTCACTTTCAAAGGTCATGAGAGTTGGGTGAATGCTGTGGCAGTTACAGAAGATGGAAAATTGGCAATTTCTGGGGGGCGAGAAACAACTTTGAAAGTGTGGAATTTGCAAAGTAGAAAGGAAGTTTTTACTCTAGCTGGTCATGCCGATACGATAACCTCCGTGGCGACTGTGGGAAATAAGGTGATTTCTGTTTCGGATGACAATACTCTGAAAGTTTGGGATTTGTTGAGTCGAAAAGTAATTGCTAGTTTCATGGGAGATAGTGCTTTGAAAGCTTGCGCTATTGCACCTGATGGGGTGACAATTGTGGCGGCGGAAGCTTCGGGACAGGTGCATTTTTTGAGGTGGGAAGAGGGGAAGAGTCGGTTGACAGTTGACAGTTGACAGTTGTCAGTTGTGGTGGTTCCGATCCTCTTCGAGGGCTTCGCCAACGCACTTTTGGTAAACTTGAAAAGTGCGTTGGCGAAGCTTGCAGCTATTGGATCGCCCGATCGCCCTTTTTCCCAATCTAGTTTACAATTGTTCCGGGTCAATGCCCATCGATCGCAGTCTTTCTGCTAGCACAGCAGCCCGCTGTTCGGCTTGTTCTGCACGATGTTCGGCTTGTTCCAAGCTGCGAGAAACCTCCTCATAACTTGTAAAGAGTTGGCCGTCAGGGCGATAAATTTGCAACTCTTCACCCGACGAATCAAAGCGAATTCCGAGTCGGGGACTGACCCAATTGTCGATCGCATCAAGGACATCCAAACGCCCCTCTGAACGCATCCAACCGCTAAAATCGTTGCGTTCCGGGTCATACAGGTAATATTCATCTACGCCGTGGCGATCGTAAAATACCTGTTTTTTATTCATTTCTGTCAGCCTGTTACCGGGAGAAAGAATTTCAAACACTACTTGCGGCGCGATATTCTCTTCTTCCCACTGTTTGTAAGAACCCCTATCTCCTTTCGGTCTGCCGAACACTACCATCACATCCGGGCCGACGCAAATCTTGTTATCTCCTTCGACAGGATACCACAGCAAATCACCGGCGACAAATACATTCGGGTCATCAGCAAACAGCCACGCTAAATTTTGTTGAACGATGAGTATCCAGCGAAATTGTTTGGTATTGTCAGACATCGGTTGGCCGTCGCTGTCGGGGTAAATTACATCAGGTTTTTGAGGGGACTTGAGTTGAGTTACCATAACTGTTGTCCGGGGTTAGGGAATGTTTAAATTTACAGCAGATTCCACATTTATGAACTACACCAGCCTATCGTTAGTTCCCCGTAGGGACACGGCAGTGCCCATTAGTGTCAACTTAAGCCTGAAAGCCTTGGTATCTCTTGTTTTTAGCTAAGTCTAGATCCCCCTAAATCCCCCTTAAGAAGGGGGACTTTGAAAAAACTCCTGTCCCCCCCTTCTTAAGGGGGGCTAGGGGGGATCTGGCCTCAATCATCAAACAGCAGTCTCTGACTACGTTTGACGTTAAGTTGACACCAATGGGCAGTGCCGTGTCCCTACATTTCACTTGTGGGAAGAGTGAGAAGCACGCGCCTTAGCTATCGAGCACTTTTTCATCCTTCCCAAAACACCCAAATGTCTAACTTAATTCATCTGGATTAATGCCCATTTCTCGCAACCGTTCCATCAAAATCTGCGATCGGCGTCGTTCCTCTTCTAAAGTGGTTTCTGCAAGTTCGGCCCGCTGGCGTTCCTCTGCTAAAGTTGTTTCTGCAAGTTCGGCCCGCTGTTCGGCTTCCTCTAACAGTTGACAAATCTCAACGTAGGAGAAAAACCTGGTTCCATCCGGTCGATAAATTTGCAATTGATCGCCCGATAAATCAAAGCGAATTCCCAATCGAGGACTCACGTAATTTTCCATTAAGGCGATCGCATCTAAGCCATCTTGTCCGCGCAGCCAGCCTCGCAGTTGGTTGTTGCTAGGATTGTAGATGTAATATTCTTCAACTCCGTGGCGATCGTAAAATAGCAACTTCTTCTCCATTTCATCCTGCGTGTTGCTAGGAGAAAGAATTTCAAACACAACTTGCGGTGCAATTCCTGACTCATTCCACTGCTGGTAAGAACTGCGTCTCCCTTTCGGTATGCCGAACGCAACCATCACGTCGGGCGCATTAACAATATTCGATCTTCCCTCGATTGGATACCAAAACAAATCACCAGCTACGAACACATTCTCGTCATTAGCATACATCCATTCTAAATTTTGTTCGATGACGAGAATCCAGCGAAATTGGTCAGTATTATTTGCCATTGGTTTACCGTCGCTGTCGGGGTAAATAACTGCTTCCTGAATAGGGGATGGGATTTGAGTTACCATAACAGTTGTGCGGGGTGAAAGACTGTTGAATTTAATTTTAGCAGTTTGAGAATGGTGAGAAGTGCGATTGAGCTTTCTCAAAATAACCTATTTCCCTCTCTTCCTCTGCGCCCTCTGGCGCTGGAGCGGTAAAAAATCTTATTCATAAAAAATCGCATCAAAAAAAAATAGGGCAGACACCGCGCCCGCCCTACAAAACTAACTCCTCGGTAACTGCACCCCGCGAATCGAACAATCCAAAAGCTCGATCGGGTGCATCAACGTAACCACCTTACCCTGCAACTCCAAATGCTTCTTAATTTGCAAAGAACAACCCGGATTAGAAGAAGCAATCAACTCCGCACCAGTATTCAGCAAATTCTCCACCTTTTGCACTCCCAATTCATCAGCAATCTCCGGCTGAAGCATATTATAAACCCCCGCACTCCCGCAGCACAAAGCAGCATCCAGAGGCTCTTTTAACTTCACACCAGGAATTTGTTTCAGCAACTGACGCGGCTGCAAACTAATCTTTTGTCCGTGCAACAAATGACACGCATCTTGATAAACAATCGTCAAATCTCCCTCAGTCAAAGGATTGAGTTTCGCCGTAATTCCGGCACTTGCCAAAAACTCTTGGATGTCCTTAACATTCGCAGCAAATGCTTCGGCTTTTTCCCGATATGCCGCATCATCTGCTAAAATGTGACCGTATTCTTTCAAAGTGTGACCGCAACCGGCTGCGTTGATAATCACAAAATCAACATCAGTATTTTCAAAGCTATCAATCATCTGTCTCGCCAAAGCTTTCGCCTGTTCGGCTTGTCCTTGATGTTCTGGCAAAGCAGCACAGCATCCCTGACTTTTCGGAATCACAACCTCGCAGCCGTTAGCCGTCAAAACGCGCACCGTAGCCTCATTAACAGGCGAGAATAATAGTCGTTGCACGCAGCCTAAAATCACGCCGACTCGATAGCGTTTCTCCCCTTGTGCGGGAATTACTTCGGGCAAATTATCCCGGAAAGAATCAACTGTTACCTCGGGCAAAATTGATTCCATCGCCGCCAAGCGGGGAAATACTTTTTTCAGCAAACCTGTTTTGCGAACAAGCTTTGGCAGACCTAATTTTTGATAAATAAACAGCGGTACAAGCAGAGGCCGTAATCTGTGAGGATAAGGAAAGAGATTAAAAATCAGAGTCCGAATTACATTGTCAGAAAAAGTGCGTTTCTGATTTCGAGTAACTTGGTGGCGAGTTGCGGAAATTAACTTATCGTATTGAACTCCAGACGGACAAGTTGTCACGCAGGCCAAACAGCCCAAACAAGTATCGAAATGCTGCGAAGTTGCTTCGTTTAAAGGTGCGTCGCCTTCATTAATTGCATCCATTAAATAAATGCGGCCTCTAGGCGAATCCATTTCTTTACCGAGTACGCGATAACTCGGACAAGTTGACAAACAAAAACCGCAGTGGACGCAACTATCGATCAACTTCGGATCGGGCGGGTTGTT
The DNA here is from genome assembly GCA_031427135.1 of Cyanobacteria bacterium VAR_87_metabat_62. Taxonomy (GTDB): domain Bacteria; phylum Cyanobacteriota; class Cyanobacteriia; order Cyanobacteriales; family Microcoleaceae; genus Microcoleus. Next base: position 40,322 of record JANPMV010000088.1, read on the forward strand.
GGCATCGAAACCGGGGATTTCGAGGGTTTGCAAGTGCGGATTTTGTGCTAGGAAATTGCTTTCTTTAGCTGGTTTTAAATCGTCGCTGGGAATTGTAGAATTTTCGGAAGTTTGCATATATTACCTAATTGTTTTGGTTCGCAGTAAAAACTAAATTCCTTTCACATGGCAAGCCTAAATCCATCAAGCCCACAAAAAATTCTCTTCATTTCTCTTCCTTCGCGCTCTTCGCGCCTTCGCGGTTCGTAAAAAAAAATCTAGTTCACAAATGATGTAGACCGGGATTCAATAAGAACTGAATTCCTGACTACAAACTTTAAATTAAATACCGCTGATAAAACGATGGGGACTCAAAATATTTTCCGGGTCAAACTGCTGCTTGAGCCGGCGCATGACATTGATCGCACTTCCAGTATAGCCCCAAACATCTAATTCTTGCTTGATGTCCGTCGGCGCGACTAAAACAGTCAAAAAACCGCCTTTAGCCTCGCACCTTTGGCGTACCTGCAACAGCGTTTCGGCTGTCGCAGTCTCAAACCGCAAAACTCCCAAACCGCTGCCGGCATGAATCCAAGCGTCCTGTACTGGCAATTGGTCGATCACAGTTACAGCTTCCGATGGTCTGATGCCTATTTTGCAAATAATTGCGGACTTTGTGTCAGAATCCCACATTGTTTCTGGCAATCTTTGCCATAACTGATGCTCATCATTTTCGCTGCATTTAGTGCCTTGCAAACCCAACTTTTCGCCCACTTCCAACAACCGGGCAGATTGTTGTTTAACGCTATCGGCGATGCTTTGAAATCTGACTATTAATCCTGTACCCTTTCCTAAACCTAATTTTGCGACTAAATCAGGTGACACCAAATCAACGGCTGTGGGTGTCAAAGCAGAGGATAACAGGATTTGAGTAGCTTGAGTTAGAGCCCCAGCTTCTCCAGTCAATATTACAGTTCCCGATGATTCAGGTAGCGGATAAACTCGGAAAGTTACTTGAGAAATGATGCCTAATGTGCCGTAAGCACCGGTAAACAGTTTCATCAAGTCGTAACCGGCGACATTTTTCACAACTCGACCTCCGGCTACAGCAATTTTACCGTCCGATCGCACAAACGTCATTCCCAACAGCAAATCGCGCACGCCCCGATAGCGGTGGCGCAGGGAACCCGCATCAGCCGTAGCGATAATGCCGCCCAAAGTTGCCTGTTGTGGATATGCGGGGTCGATCGGCAAAAATTGACCTGCTGCGGCTAAAACTGCTTGCAAATCCGCAAACTTCATCCCCGCCTCCGCAGTCACGGTTAAATCGCCGACAGCGTGTTCTACAAGCTTGTTCAGGCGCGCCGTGCTAACTGCCACGATGCCCCCTGCATCAGGAGATCCCCCTAAATCCCCACCCCCCCCTGCCCCCCCCAAGGGGGGAAAAAGGGGGACTTTGACAACATCTTGCTCCCCCCTTCTTAAGGGGGGCTGGGGGGGATCTAATTTAACTAAACCGCCCCAATCGAGTTTGCTGCCGCTGCCGCAAGGCAAGACGCCCCACCGATTTTGCCTTGCATAAGCAATCACCGCCGCCAGTTCTGCTTGAGTATTGGGGTAAACTGTACAGGCGATCGAAGTACCGGGCGCAACTGCTTTTTCTACCCGTTCTTGCCAAAATGGCTCTGTATCTTGCCGCAGACAGATGCCAGAAGTGCCGACAATACTTTGTAATTCTTCTGTGCTAACGTAATTTTCGGTAGAGAAAGATTTCATGAAGGTTATCAGAGACCCGGTAAAAAAAAATTATCAAAACACCCCTTAAAACCATTAAATATTAATACGGGCCCCATATTCATAAAGATGAACAAACAAATGTCTCAAAACCGGCTTTCTGTAGGAATTACCGGTCTCAACGAAGTGATTGACGGCGGCCTGATCCCCCAGCGCTCTTATTTGGTACGCGGGGGCCCGGGTACGGGCAAGACTACACTGGGTTTTCACTTCTTGGCCGCAGGTATGGCTCTGGGAGAAACGCCCCTGTTTATTACTTTAGGAGAACCGGAAGCGCAATTGCGCGCCAATGCCGAAAGTCTCGGTTTTGACATTGAAGCGATGGCGTTCCTCGATTTGAGCCCCTCCTCAGAATTTTTTACCGAAGTTCAAACCTACGACATTTTTTCCGCCTCGGAGGTTGAGCGAGAACCGACTACGCAAAAGATTATCGAGAGAGTCCAAGCTGTCAAACCGCAGCGCGTGTTTTTGGATGCGATTACTCAATTTCGCTATTTAGCTGCGGATGAGTTTCAGTTTCGCAAGCAAGTTTTGTCTTTTCTGCGGTTTTTAGTCGAAGGGGGGGCGACGGTGGTGTTTACCTCAGAAGGTACATTAAGCGCTCCCGATGACGATTTGCAATTCATCAGCGACGGAGTAATTTATTTGGAACTGCGCCCTGAAGGACGCGCCCTGTCTGTTACCAAGCTGCGAGGTTCCAACTTCCGGGATGGCCGCCATTCGATCCGTTTGACTGAGACTGGTATGGAGGTATTTCCGCGATTGTTACCGCAGAGCTACCAGCAGGATTTTGTCGCTGAACCGATTTCGGCCGGGATTCCAGAAATGGACGAACTGCTGCACGGCGGATTGGAACGGGGTACTGTGTCGGTGATCAGCGGGCCTAGCGGTGTGGGAAAAACCACGGTGGGGATTCAGTTTATGAAGGAAGCGGCGGGAAGGGGGGAGCGATCGGTAGTTTACATTTTTGAGGAATCAATTTCTACTCTGCTGCGCCGCTGCGAATCGGTTAACATCCCGGTTGGGGCGATGATGGCGCAAGGTAGTCTTTCGGTGATACCTGTGGAACCTTTGCTGTACTCGCCGGATGAGTTTGCCTGTATGGTACGCCGGGAGGTGGAGCTGCAAAAGACGCGGATTGTGATGATTGACAGTATTTCTGGTTATCAGCTTTCGATGCGGGGGCAAGATTTGGTGCACAATTTGCACGCTTTGTGCAAGTATCTCCAGAATATGGGAGTCACAGTGATTTTGATTAATGAGGTAGAAGCGATTAGCGGAGATTTTCGGCTGACCGAGATCGGGATTAGCTATTTGGCGGATAATCTTCTGTTTATACGCTACCTGGAACGCCAACTGCATAATAGAACAGAAATCCGCAAGGCGATCGGAGTAATTAAAAAACGAGTCAGCAGTTTCGAGAAAACTCTGCGAGAACTCGATATTACTCGCTACGGCATCAAAGTTAGCAAACCGATACAGGGGCTGCGCGGGATTTTGAGTTCGGCGCCGGTGTGGATTGATGGGGAAGCGGATGAAGATTGAATCGGGGTTTGTCGTGCTGTTTTTTGGCTATTTAGGCTAAGTTTGAATTAGTTAATTTACTGCATAATTTAATAAGGTAAATTTATTAGTACAATCTGTCTCTCTCATTTGTATCGAAGTCTCGATCCCCCTAAATCCCCCTTAAAAAGGGGGACTTTGATCTCTCTTGTCCCCCCTTTTTAAGGGGGGCTAGGGGGGATCGAGAGGATTGTGACTCAAACAGAAGATACTACGTTTAACCTTAAGTTGACGCCAATGGTGCACCCATAAGCACCCTACAGATAGTATCTATGCCTAAATCCTGAGTAAGCGAACCCTTAGAAAAAGAAGCTCAGAAATGATTAGCAACTCAATAATTTTAGCCGTAGACCGCAATCAGCGCAACTTGGAACTGCTGTCGCAATTTCTCAACAAAGAAGGATACCAGACAATCGCGGCTGATAGCTTTGAAGAGGTTGTAAAGGCGATCGACCTTCCAGATAAAATTGGGATGGCTTTAGTAGATATTTCGGGTTTCGACCGCCGGATTTGGGATTGCTGCGAACAACTGCGGAATCACCAAATCCCTTTTCTGATACTTTCGCCGAAACAAAGCGCTGCCATTCAGCATGAAAGCTTCTCCCGCGGTGCTCGGAGTATGTTGGTAAAACCTTTGATCGTTAAAGATTTGCTGTCCATTGTGCACAGCTTGCTAGGAGAACCTGCGTGAGTCAAATTTTGTTGCTTGTCGAACAGAAAGAAAATCGCCGCCTGTTATTAGAATGGTTAGCGGTTAACTACATGGTATTGCTGCCCAATTCAACTGGTGAAATTGACGATTTGTCACAATTTAATCAATCCTTTGGCATGGGTATTATTGACGGTCTTGCCTTGAAACGGCACTGGCAATGGATCGCAGCCAAAAAACAGGCAGAACACCCGGTATGCTTGCCTTTTCTTTTGATTACATCGCGATCGGATGTAGGGATGGCAACACAATTTATTTGGCAAAGTATTGATGATTTAATTATTGCTCCGATCGAGAAAATAGAATTGCAAGCGCGGGTGGAGATTTTGCTGCGATCGCGCCAGTTGTCTTTAACCCTAAAATTGTCTCACGACCAACTCGATCGCAGCCTGCAAACAGCGAAAGAACTCAACGACATGAAAACCTCTTTGCTGTACATGATTGCCCACGACGTTCGCAATCCTTTAAACTTCATCCTCGGCACTACACAAGTTCTTACCAAGTACAAATCGACATTAACAGATGAGAAAACACAAGAATTACTAGACAAAACTCAAGCAGCAGCAAAAGGCATCGATCAGTTATTAGACGATGTTCTGCAACTTGGCAAATTTGAGTCAGGAAAAATGGCGTTTTGCTTGCTACCGCTAGACTTAGGCAAGTTTTGCAATCAGTTGGTAGGGGAATTTCAGAGCAGCCTGAAGTTGAAACCTCAAACCGATCCGGTGACGCTGATTTTTGTGAATCACAGTCCATCAACGATGGCGTGTTTGGAGGCCAGTTTGCTCCGGCGCATTCTGAGCAATTTGCTATCAAATGCTATTAAGTATTCTCCGCCAAATACTCAAGTAATCTTTGAATTAAAACTTACTGAAACTGAGGCGATTTTTTCGGTACAAGATGCCGGAATTGGCATACCTCTAACAGACCGAGAACGGCTGTTTGATTCGTTTTACCGGGCTCAAAATGTCGGTCGAATTCCCGGTACTGGACTGGGGCTGAGCATTGTTAAAAAATGCGTTGACTTGCATGAGGGCGAAATTACTTTGAGCAGTGAAGAAGGTGTCGGTAGTACATTTACGGTAACGCTGCCGATCGCACAACTTGCAGAACAACCAGTCTCGCCTGCAACGCCTTAAACTAGATCCAGATATTATCGTGGGATATTAAGTATGGAACCCGAAGATGTAATGGCGCTCGTCCATCCGGCGATCGCAGTGGCGGTAGTTTTCCCGATTATTGGTACTGTTGTCAATGCGGCTTGGCAAACTCGCCAGCGCAGGCTGCAAGTCGCCAGCGGCGACAAAAGCAAAATTCCTCCTACCGTCGGCCCGGAACACCTAAAATTGGGCCAATTGCTGACTGGGGCGATCGTCGGAATTACGTTAATTGCGCTTGCTTACTCTATTTATTTTAAAAGTATTTTGAAGAATGAGCTCTGGAAAAACTCTCCTACTCAAGTAGTTTTCATTACGCTGATGTTTGCCGCGACAATTGCTTCTCTAGTGTTTTTGTATCAAGCAAGACAGAGGCTTTGGCGGGGAGTTTTTGCGACTTTGAGCGGTGTCGGCTTGGTAGTTTTGGGATTCCAAGATGGCGTTTTTCGCAGGGACGATGAATGGCTGGTTTCTCATTTTTATTACGGCATCGCTGCGGCGCTGTTGATGGTTTTTTCCTTGGCAATTGCGCCGGAAATTTATCACGATCGATCGCACGGCTGGCGGAAAATTCACACTGTGTTAAATTGCATCGCCCTGCTGCTCTTTCTCGGCCAAGGTGTTACGGGTTCTCGCGATTTGTTGGAAATTCCTTTGAGCTGGCAAAAAGAACACGTCTATCAGTGCGATTTTAAATATAAAACTTGTCCGAAACCAGCCCCAAAAATATAAGCTGTTGTGCATCTATTAGAGGGGAAGAGGGTTTTATGACTTTTGATCGGGAGCGAAATATACAATTTAAATGTACAACAACTTATATCAATTCCGGCTGCGCCGGAATGATATAGAGGAGACGGCAGTGCCGTGTCCCGACAATTTATGGGTAGGGTCACGGCACTGGCGGGGCCTGTTTTGGGGTTAATTTAATGGCGATTTTTAATAAAAGTTGTAAATGTTGAAAGG
>JANPMV010000089.1:0-36396 GCA_031427135.1 Cyanobacteria bacterium VAR_87_metabat_62
TGCCGATCGCCCTCTAGATCATCTAAACTCAAACTACCGTCGCCCACTTGCAAGCTACCCGGAGCACCGTGAGAAACTATGTGAATGCTTTCTATATTGGTACGAAGAGCTAAAACTTGAGTAATTTGGTCGATCGCATCCCTATTCCCATCTAATATTACGACTTCCGTACCCGGTTTTACCCCGGCAATCAAACTTTGATAATCTTCTACTTGACTGTCGATAAAGGCGATCGAACTTCCAGAAACTTGAGTATTAAAATTTGGCATAACACACCTATTGATAACTAAAAAAAGACAAGAATTTCCCTGTTTCGTGACTTGCATCCGAAACTCTTTCTGAAAGTTGTAACAACAATAACAGCTTTTTCAGAGAATATATGTAAATTTTTCTTTATAAACACCTTTTTAATTAAAGTTTTGATGAAGATGGGAAAATTATTAAGTAATATTACGGACGTTCAAGCGCGAGGTTGATGGTTTAACACACAAAAAATTAATCGTAAGTGTAATTATACTGAAATATTTAAAGCGTATTTTTGATACATATGTGCGATCGGGTTACTGATGCTTTTAGTTGGGTGGGGGCGGATTTACGCACGGGTGGTCAGAAACCTGGTTTTTGCCCCGAAGACGCGTTACAGCCCGCAGAAACACGAAAAAACCCGGTTTCTTGGCTTTTGATGCCTAATATCAATTCCGGTTGCATCGGAATTAATATTACCCGAAATCAGGATACGGCAGTGCCGTCTCCCTAGAATTAATCTGGCGTAGGGAAACGGCACTGCCGTGTCCTCTATATCTTATTTTCAACCCGCATCTATCTCTGCTAAAATCGTCTCAGCATCCCCGCAAATAGCATCGTGACAGCAACCGTTACTCGCCAACAATCCCCCCCACTGACTCACATCTCCCCGGTTATATTGCAAAGCAGTACCGTCAAAACGAGTAAATCGGCCGCCCGCTTCCGTCAAAATCAATTCCGGTGCCGCCAAATCCCAATCTTTAGGCGCAGACTTCCCCGAAAGCGCAATATAAACATCAGCTTTTTGTTCGACAATAGTCGCAATTTTACAGCCAATGCTACCGACAGCCAGTTGATTTTGACAAGGCAGTTTTTGTAACAATTGATTAAAGCGATCGTCCCGGTGACTGCGGCTGGTTACTATAGATAAATCTGCCACTGTATTGCGCGCAGAAACTTGCAATTTTACCGCAGAACCGTCCCGACTTTCTACAAAAGCGCCAGCATCTTTGATGGCGTAATAAATCTTTTGTTGTTGGGGCCAAGCCACAACTGCTAATACCGGTCTTCCCTGGTATGCTAGAGCAATGTGAACTGCAAATTCACCAGTCCTGTCAATAAAATCTCGCGTTCCATCTAAAGGGTCAATAATCCAAACCCAATCTTGAGGTAAGGGAATTTGCCCATGAGTTTCTAAATAAGCTTTATAAGTTTCTTCGCTGAGATAGCCAAATTCTGCATTCCCTAAAACCGACTGCAATTCGTCGAGAATGTGGGAATTGACGGCGACATCGGCGGCGGTGACGGGGCCGTCTTTTTGTTCTTGGATATCTAGGTTGGGAGTCTGGGAATCCTGGCGATAGTATGATTGTAGGATATCTGATGCACTCCAGGCGATCGATCGCACAATTTCGCTGATTTCTTCAAGATTTTTCATCCTCAAACTTCCCCTAATATTAGCTTAATAATACTCGTTACTCGTTCCCAGGCTCTGCCTGGGAATGTCTACCCGGAGGCTCTGCCTCCTTCTTCCTATTAGTAACATCCGAGGCAGAGCCTCTAGATATGCGTTACCAGGCAGAGCCTAGTAACGAGAAATTCGCCCGGTTGATAATCACCAATTAATATGAGGATATTTCCACTCATAATAATTGGGGAACACAAAATTAGTAAACGAAACCGAAATACTCACCTCCAATGATTTTACATGATGCCACCAACCCACAGGAATAAAGATAGCTTCTCCCGGTTCCAAAATCACTTCAATAATTTTCGCATCTTTGTAAAGCGGGTATTTGTCATAGTCGGGATTTTCGCCATCAACCTTGCTGAAAACACCGACATGATTGTAAAGCAGAGGAGTTTGCTGGGGAGAAATCAACTTAATTAGTTTACGGCCTGAAACTTGAGCTAAAATTAAATTAACTGGGTCATGGTGTAGCGGAGTAATCGTACTTTTTGGACCGAACCAAAAGAAAACTCTGCCACTTGTCTCTGCCGGATTTAGATATTCTGGAAAAATTTCGATTTCGTTGAATAAAGGTTTAAATTCCTCTCTTTCCAGAGTCTGGTTGTTAGCAACCATGTAACAGTCATTGCTGGGCCCGCCATTGACGACCATATCTACATATTCGCGGAACAAAACAGTTTTTTTGTGGTTGTGTACCTTAATTTCATAGTCCGGATCTGAGTTGCGGTTGGCTTGAATTTCCACCGCTGCATCGCCGTATTTTTGCTGCAAATACTCTGGTGTCCACAACTGTAATGCTTTCCAGTTGTGCATGATATTGGTAATAATTACTGGAGTATTTTTGGCGTAGTAATTTTCTAAGAAATACTCGCGTGACAAGCTGCTTTTGCGTTCGATTGTGCCGAATTTTGACGAAAGTGCAGCTAATTGATTGTTAATACTAAGTTGCGATTCTAATTTCTGCAATAACTGGACGTACTGGCTACCTGCTTGGAAGTAAGGGTGAGATGATATTTCCGTAACTTCTGCTGTTGCTGTTTCTGCATCAATGCCGGTACTTACCAGGATTTTAATGATTTCTTCGTCGGGTTTATTTAATAATTTGTTCGCCGCCACCCACTGTCTCATGTTGTCGGGGACTTCTGGTTTACTTGGAGTAAGTAGATTTGGCAGGTTTTGCGTCAACCATTCTAGATTAACCTGTTGTTGGTCAGTCATGGTAATCCGCAAAGGGGGAAGGGTGATAGTTAGGGGTTGGGTGTCAGGCATAATTCGGGTATGTTGTTTTGGACTAATATAGAAATTTTAACGAACCGCGAAGGCGCAAAGGGCGCGAAGGAAGAGGGAAGAGAAGTTTATGATTTTTGTCAGGGTTGTTTTTAGATTTTAACTTAGGGAGTGTTGTCTGTTCAAGTTTTCTGGCTGGGATGGGTTTTTCCCGGATACTTTCGTTTATTTTAATTTAAAATTAACTCTTATTCATCCAGTCACGGCTTCCGAAAGATTTGCAGGAATGGGAAGCAATTTTAGTGGCTGCGGTGAGACTATCTATAAAGTCTTTTTGTAAAATGTAGTGACAGAAAGCTCCGTGAAAAATATCGCCTGCGCCTAAAGTGTCGGTGGCTTGAATTTGAGGAATTTCTAAACTGCTATATTGGTCATTGCTGAGGTATAAAATTGGTTTTTCGCCACGAGTGATGGCAATATGGGGAATTCCGGCTGCTGATAAATAAGCAAACACTTCTTCTGATTTGTCGCAGTTGGGTGGATGAAAGTTATCGGAACACACAGCCCATTCAATAAATGGTAGTATTTCGTCTAATCCTGGTTTCCAACTGCCGCCGTCAAGTACAATTGGAATGTTCTTGGACTTGGCAAGTTGAGCAATTTCTGTGCTGGCTGGGATTTGGTGTCCGTCAATCAGGACAATATTAACTGATGTTAAAATATCTTGGTTAATTGTTTGACTGTCAACCGGCGATTTAGTAGCATTGATGGAAATTACCGATCGCCCTCCGGTTCCTTGAGTTACAATAATCGAGGAAACTGGCGGTGAGTCCGATCGCCCTGGCGCTAAATCGACTATCCTCACATTATACTCAGCCAAGTCAGTTTTAATTAATTGGGCGATCGCATGAGTGCCCAAAACCCCAGCCCATATCGCCTCATTCCCCAAATAACAAAAAGTCACCGCAGCATTCGCCGCCGGCCCGCCCGCAGCAATGGTACAATCAGAAGCAACAACTTTCTGATCTTCACCAGGAGGCTTCTCGGCCAAATAAATTAAATCCCAAGTCGCCAATCCCAAAAACAATCCCGTTTTCATATCTGCGTTAATCCGCGTTCATCTGCGGTTAAAAAATCTAAATCTTAAAATGCAAGCAAATCCCAATACAGGAACACTTTACATCGTCGGAACCCCGATCGGCAATCTGGAAGACATGACATTTCGGGCTATCAAAATCTTGCAAGCCGCAGACTTCATCGCCGCCGAAGATACTCGCCATACAGGGAAACTTCTGCATCACTTTCAAATCAAAACCCCCCAAATCAGCTATCACGAACATAACCAACACCAACGATTACCCGAATTAATCGACAAACTGCTTCTAGGAAAAAGTATCGCCCTCGTCACCGATGCTGGAATGCCGGGAATTTCCGACCCCGGATACGAGTTAGTCAAAGCTTGCGCCGATGCTAATATTAACATAATTCCCATTCCCGGAGCCTGTGCTTGTATAGTAGGAATAAGTGCATCGGGATTACCCACAGACAGATTTGTGTTTGAAGGTTTCTTGCCAGTCAAAGGTCAAGAACGCCAACACAGTTTAGAAAGTTTGCAAATGGAATCCCGCACTATAATTTTATACGAATCTCCCCACCGATTGCGACAAACTTTACAAGATTTAGCAAATACTTTGGGAAGCGATAGACAGATTGTGTTGGCGAGGGAGTTGACCAAGATGCACGAAGAGTTTTGGCGTGGTAGTATCGAAAGTGCGATCGAGCTTTACACCATTCGCGAACCCCAAGGAGAATTTACCATCGTCATTGCCGGTATCCAAACAGCAGCGCCAGTATTCTCCGAAGACGCAATCAAAGCAGAATTACAAACATTAATCGCAGAAGGCATAAGTCGTTCCCAAGCCAGCCGCCAACTAGCCCAACAAACATCCCTTCCCCGCCGCCAAATCTACCAACTCGCCCTCACAATTGGGGACAATGAATTATCATAGAAAACTCTCTGCGCCCTCTGCGCCCTCTGTGGTTAAATAAAAAAAGTTAAATAATCACACTCAGAATTATATGGTACGCGGCAACTACGATCGACAAAAACCATATTTACGCAACCCGCACATCAACAAACCAATCGCCGAGATTTATGCAGACTTAGACGCATTTAGCTGGGAGATATTCGAGGATCAAACCCACCGCTTCGATACAGTCAGTTTTTACGTCTTGCTTCCCCCGCTGTTTTACGAAGGAAAATTTATCAAAGGAATTTACTTCAGCGAAGCAGTAGAGCTCATCAACAAATTATTTCCCCAACTTTCCTCAGTCTTTCATTCCTTCACCTATTCCCCCGGCGCTTCCTATTCCTGGGCTCCCATAGCCGATGCTTATTCCAGCTTATACAAAAATCCGCAGCGGGATAAATGGTTTCGCGAGACTTATGCCGATCGCGCACACAAACCAATCATACCACTACAAGACACAGATTTCATCAACGAATACTTAATTTCCCCCAGAAATGTCCCAGAAAAAGACATCGACTTACTCGCCGTCGCCCGCATCTCCGAAGAAAAAAACCTGCCGACAATTGCCAAAGCCTTAAAAATTTATCGTCAAAAGTACCCGCACCAACCGATAAAATTAACAGTTGTCACCGGACACGAATTTGATGTCAACAACCTGAACACTCTCGACGAATTCGCCTTAAACGAATGGCGACAAGTCGAAGCAATTTTAACTAATCCCTTCGACTACATCAACTTAGTACCGAGAATCGATTACTACAGCGAAATGCCCCTGTATTATTCGCGGGCAAAAGCATTTGTCCTCGGTTCCCTCCTCGAAGGCAAAAACCGAGGTATCACCGAAGCCATGAGTTGCAATGTTCCAGTAATTTGCTTTCAAGAGTTCAATCAATACGCCAGAGGAGACTCGCCAGTTTTCCCGGAAGGTGCAGGACTTTATGCTAAATTCGATCCAGAATCTCTCGCCGATACTATATATACTGTATTGCAAAATCGAACAGAATTTAAACCGCGACTGCAATATTTAAAACACTGCGGGCGCAAAAACTTTTTTAATACTTGTATTGACAGTTTTCCTTACTACCAGCACAACATTCCCGACTACAAACCCGGAGATGCTGTTAACAATTTGTGGCTGGATTTAGCAGTTCAGCAAAATTATCAAGTTAGCTTGAATAGCTTCTTGTACGGAGGTTCAACTCTTTCTCACCTGCGGGGGACAAATACAATTCAGCAAAATCTCGGCGAGTTAACAAAGTTTATAGCCGAGTAGGTTTAACGTTAAGTTGACATTTGGACTCTTGGAGTGTCCTTACCGTCCGCTTTGAGTTTTAATAATTGGTATAAGATTGAGAATTTGATCAAGAGTTTTTAAGGTTGATAACACAAGCGATTTAGTTCCGTATTGTCCAGTCTTTTAAACAACAGTTTAGCGTAACTTTTGTGCCGATCGTCTTTCCCACAGCCACAGCAGCCGGTTTACAATCCGAGTGATCTTGTTGCCGATCGACTAATCCACTACCATTACCCCTCGAACAACTGACTAAAAATACTCTGGCTTGCGGATAAATCGGGCGATCGCCAATTACCCAACCAGCCCCGGATCGATCGGTGGGGTCGCTTCCTAAAATCTAAAATAGATTGACGCTCTCTCAGAAGTTAGATAACATAATTAGTATTTAATCCTAAGCATTTTTAACAATATCTTAAGCAGCTTTGTATAGCTGGCAACAATACAAGTACAGTGTTTATTGTTACCTTGGATACCTACAAACCCACATAATTTGAGGGAGCGAGAAATTGGAACTTTTTGAACGATCGCCAGAAATACAGCCACCCTCAACCCCAATTGCTGCACTCCAGTCTTTTTCCAAAAAAGCTAGTCTTGCAGTAATCGCGATCGGCTGTATAGTCATTTTGGGTTGGATATTTGATCTGCAACTCTTAAAGAGCATTCTGCCCGGACTTCCGAGCATGAAATTCAATACTGCGACCTGCTTTATTTTAGGCGGATTTTCCCTATTCTGCCAACAGCAGCGACGTGCCGAATTAACCACAATCAAACATCAAAAAATTTATAACTATTTAACTTTCAGTGCTTCATTTTTAATTATATTAATTAGCCTCCTCACCCTAGTTCAATATAGCTTTAATTTAGATTTAGGCATCGATCAACTGCTATTTAAAGACAGTTCCATTTTGACAAGCCCCTCAGCACCGGGACGCATGGCGCCGAATACTGCTGCTGCTTTCTTGTTGCTGGGAACAGCCCTGCTGCTACTGTCAGCAAGTCGTCCAAAATACCTGCGAATTCAAATCTTAAGCTGTTGTGCATTTTTAATTGCATTTCTGGGTTCGATCGGCTACATCTACGGTAAAGCTTTCTTTTACACAATTGGTACTCAGACTGGAATGGCTGTGCACACGTCCGCCGCATTTATGTTGCTGAGCTTTGGCATTTTATCTGCTAGTCCAGAACGAGGATTTATGGCAGTAATTGCGAGCGATCGTGCGGGCGGAATTATGGCAAGGCGTCTGTTGCCACCGGCAATAATTATCCCGCCTTTAGTGGGTTATTTCATCATGTTGGGAGAGCGATTAGAAGGCTACACGTCGGAGGTAGGAATATCGCTGTTAAGCGTATTGAATGTGATTATTTTTACATTTTTGATTTGGCAGAATGCGAAAACTCTCTGCACCGCAGACCGGAAACGCTATCGAGCGGAACTGGGACTCAGAAAAGCGAAATCAGACTTAGAAACTCAAGTTGAAAAACGGACTCTCCAACTTCAAGTCACTAACGAACAGTTGCAGCAGCAAATTCTTGACTCTCAAGCAACAGAGTTGGTGCTCCAAAAAAATTATAATCTGTTGCTGACAGTCATTAATAGTACGCCGACAGCCCTGTTTGTCAAAGATATTGATGGCTGCTACATGATGCTCAATGCTGCGGGAGCTAGCATAATTGGCAAGTCTTTTGACGAGATTATCGGCAGAGATGATAGCGAGTTATTTCCGCCGGAAATTGCGGACAATATTAGGAAAAGCGATCGCCAAATCATGATAGCGGGGAAAACCCAAGTCATGGAAGAAGAACTGCTAGTTCAAGGAAAATTGCGGACATTTCTTTCTACAAAAAACGCTTACCGAGACGGGCAAGGCAAGATCGGTGGTATAGTTAGCATCGCGCGGGATATTTCCGATCGCAAACAAGCCGAAATCGCCAACAGAAGTCTGGCAGCAATTCTGGAAGCAACACCAGATTTTGTAGGTATCTGCAACCTCGAAGGACGCGCTGTTTACATCAACAAAGCAGGCAGAAAAATGCTGGGTATCGACGAAAACGAAGATATATCCCACCGACAAGTTGCAGAATTCTCGGCAGCGTCAGCCCGCAGCACTCTGCAATTGGCGATCGCCACCGCAGTTTCCGGGGGCGTTTGGAGCGGAGAAACAGCCTTTGTGTCAGCATCCGGCCTCGAAATTCCCGTCAGCCAAGTGATCATCTCCCACTCCGCACCAGACGGTCAACCCGAATACATTTCCACGATCGCCCGCGATATCAGCGATCGCATCCTCGCCGAAACAGCCCTGCGTCTGAACGAGCAAAGATACCGATCACTGATCGCTGCTACCGCCCAACTGGTATGGATGACAGACGCCGACGGAAAGCCGATCGCGCCCACTGACTGGATGGCATATACAGGCCAAAGCTTGGAGGAAGCCACAGACAACTGGTTTTCGGCAATTCACCCAGACGATCGCGATCTCACGCTGCAAGCTTGGATGCGCGCAGTACAAGCCAAAAATCTTTATGAAATCGAGCACCGCTTGCGGGCCGCAGACGGCAGCTACAGGCACTTCTGGGTGCGCGCAGTCCCAGTTTTGGCCGCAGACGGCAGCATTCGCGAATGGGTGGGCACTCACACCGATATTAGCGATCGCGTCCAAGTTTTGGAAGCACTCAAGCAATCAGCAACACAGTATCGATCGCAAGCAACCCAACTCGAAAAAGCTTTCCGCGACTTGCACGACACTCAAACTCAACTGATTCAAACCGAAAAAATCTCATCTCTCGGACAGTTAGTCGCCGGAGTCGCCCACGAAATTAACAACCCGATTAACTTCATCTATGGCAACATCACCCACGCCAGCCAATACGCCAGAGACTTGCTAGATTTACTCCACCTTTACCAAGAAAAATATCCAAATCCCCTCCCAGAAATTGCCGAAGTAGCCGAAGATATTGAAGTCGATTTCTTAATAGAAGACTTTCCCAAGATTTTGGAATCAATGAAAGTAGGAGCCGATCGCATCCGCGACTTAGTTGTCTCCTTACGCAACTTTTCCAGACTCGACGAATCGCAGATGAAGCGAGTGGATATTCACGAAGGAATCGAAAGCACGTTGCTAATTTTGCAGCACAGGCTGAAAGCTACGGCATCTCGTCCAGCGATTGAAGTCATCAAAGAATACGGCCATTTCCCAAAGATCGAGTGCTATGCAGGTCAGCTCAATCAGGTCTTTATGAATCTGATTGCAAATGCGATCGACGCCGTAGAAGAGTACAACAGCAAGCGTTCTGCAAAGGACATTTATGCTTGTCCTAATACAATTCGGATTAACACCAGTGCCAATTCAAAAACCGTATCAATTCGGATTTCTGACAACGGACTGGGAATAACTGAAGAAGTGATTCGTAATTTATTCGATCCATTTTTTACCACTAAACCAGTCGGTAAAGGTACTGGATTAGGACTTTCAATTAGCTATCAAATTGTTGTTGAAAAACACCGAGGAAAGTTGCAATGTTTCTCCGTTCCCGGCGACGGTGCAGAGTTTATAATTGAGATTCCCATTGGTCAGCAAGTATCGCCTCTAGTCTCGGAAAACAATCAGTTAGCAGCAGTTGGTAGTTAATTGTTAATTGTTGGCATCGGAATTGATATGCCGAAATTAGGACACGGCAATGCCGTATCCCTACGATCGATCGCGGTAGGGAAACGGCACTGCCCATAGGTGTCAACTTAAGCTCAAATCCAGTCAGAGATTGCTGTTTGACTATTAAATCCAGATCCCCCCTAGCCCCCCTTAAGAAGGGGGGGACAAGAGTCCGATCAAAGTCCCCCTTCTTAAGGGGGATTTAGGGGGATCTGGACTATGGTAAAAACGAGATTTATCAAGGCTTTCAGGCTTAAGTTGACACTAATGGGCACTGCCGTCTCCTCTATATTATTCCGGCCCAGCCGGAATTAATATCATATCAAATCCGCTAGTATCGGAATTAACATTACCCGAAATCAGGACACGGCAGTGCCGTGTCCCTACGATTAATCTGGCGCTGCCGTGAAACGGCACGTGCAGTCTCCTCTATCTCATTCCAGTAGCATCGCAATTGATATGACATAAGCTCTGCCTCTAAACTGCCCAAAACCGCAATAATTCTTTACAATAAGAAAGTAAAAGTGCGATGGCTTACGCCCCGCTACGCTACGACTTAAACAACTCCCTTAAAAAATGCCTGTAAACCAACTTTCTCGAACCACAGCCCCCGCAAAAACAACCGAATTAGACTATGATATCGCGATCGTCGGAGGCGGCATAGTCGGCGCCACCTTAGCGTGCGCCCTACAAAATTCAGGCTTAAAAATCGCCATCATCGAAACCCAACTCCCCGCAGCCGCAGCAGCCAAAAAACAAGCCTACGCAGTCACCTTACTGTCAGGAATGATTTTAGAAAGCATCGGCGTGTGGGAACAAATCTTGCCGCAAATTACCACCTTCGAGCAAATAAGCCTCTGCGACGGCGACTATCCCGGTGTCGTCGAATTCCACCGCCCCGACTTAGGAAATACTGGCAAATTACCCGTACCAAAAGAGGCTTTAGGTTATGTCGGCGAACACCGAGTTATGCTATCAGCTTTGCAGGAATGTTTGGCAAAAAACCCGAATTTCAGTTGGCTTTGTCCGGCGGAAGTAATTGAAGTAAAATATTTAAATGATTGCGCTGAAATTGCCATCAAACAAAACGGTGAAACTCGCACAATTCGCAGTAAATTATTAGTTGCTGCTGACGGTTCGCGATCGCGCATCCGCACCGAAGCCAACATCAGCACTCGCGGCTGGAAATACTGGCAATCCTGCGTAGCTATCACCATTAAAGCAGAAAAACCGCACAACGATATCGCCTTTGAGCGCTTTTGGCCGAGCGGCCCGATGGGAGTCTTACCATTACCGGGGAACCGCTGTCAAGTAGTTTGGACTGCGCCCCACGCGGAAGCAAAAGCTTTGCAGTCAATGGATGAAACAGAGTTTTTAGCTTTGTTGGAACAGCGCACCGGCGGGCTGTTAGGGCGCTTGGAATTGGAGAGCGATCGGTTTTTGTTTCCAGTGCAGTTAATGCAGAGCGATCGCTACGTGTTGCCCAGATTAGCACTCATTGGCGATGCTGCCCACTGCTGCCATCCCGTGGGCGGACAGGGATTGAATATGGGCATTCGAGACGCAGGTGCGATCGGGCAAATCTTGCAGCAAGCCCACCAAAAAGGCGAAGACATCGGCGATTTGCGAGTATTGAAACGGTATCACAACTGGCGCAAAAAAGAAAACTTAATCGTGTTAGGATTTACCGATTTTCTCGATAGATTGTTTTCCAATACATGGCTGCCGATTGTCGTATTCCGGCGCTTCGGATTGTGGTGCTTGCGGACAATTCCGCCTGTGAGGTTTTTAGCATTGCGCTTGATGACAGGTTTGATGGGGCGGCCACCAGAATTAGGCGCTTAGTCAAAATCTAAGAAACCGGGTTTTTTCCCGAATCCTGGACTGTAATCAAATATCCCGATAAAAACCCGGTTTCTCGCCACCCACCCACAATCTAAGAAACCGGGTTTTTACGATTTTTTCCGACAGTAACGAAGTATCTCCAAAAAACCCGGTTTCTGGCCACCCGCGCACCACCGGTTTTTTTCCTGAATTTTTGCAATTTTAAGAAGTTTGTCGCAAAAACGCGGTACAATGACCGACTCAGATCGAACCCAGCCCTAACGGGAGTATACAAACCATGCAACCCGAACAAGAACAAGAAATTCTCAACCTGCGCGATCGCCAATTAACGCCCAAACAAATTGCCCGAAAATTAGGATTGAAAGTATCCGAAGTCAGTACCTTCCTGATATCCCAGGCAGAACAAACAGCCCTTGCTAGCGCCGAAAAAGGAGAGTTATTGCCCGTTGCTCAATGTCTCGTGGATGTAAATTTTGCCAATGTCTTGTTGCGAAATGAAACCACTGGAGCGGGCGGTTTGGGTTTAGTGATGGTTACTCGTTCCAAGGGATACAATCGTTTTGTTGCAACCACTTATTTGATCGACTACTGGTGTTTGGGAGTCAAGGATACCATTCCGCCGCGTAACTGCAACGATAGCCAATATAAAAATCTCATCGAGAATTCTTATTCGCCGTTTCTGGGATACGAAGAGATTAGTTTAGAGCAAGCACAAGCCCTGGTTTGGGGCGCGATCGCCTATGCCAAAACATTAGGCTTTGAACCGCATCGCGATTTCGAGCAGTCAAAGGCTAATTTAGGAGAATCAACCAGCGAAATCGGCTTGAAATTCGGTCGTAATGGACAACCTTGTTATGTTGAAGGGCCTTACGATAATACAAAGAAAATTATCAATACGCTTAGAGACTCTGTGGGAGATGGTAATTTCGATTACTTGTGCGGGATGGGGTAGAAATTGATACGGTTCCGCGCGATCAAAGAAACCGGGTTTTTTCCCATCTCTTCACCTGTCACCAAATATTCTCGCAAAAACCCGGTTTCTGGCCAGCCACCAATGATGATAAAATAAATCTCAGTGTGATTGTCTACCCCCTCGCGATCATGGATGAAAACCGCGCCCAAGCTTACGCCAATCTGATTCAACAACTCCTCAGTTGCACCAATGGTGAGGAACCGCAGATTTTACAGGCTAACTCGGAATTACTCGATGCAGAATTTCTCATGGTTTGCCAGGTAATAGCAGAAAATTTGGCAGAAGAAGGCCAGGAAAATGCGGCGGATTTCTTACGAAATCTTGCCAGTCAACTAGGAGAATTCTTGGGCTTCACCTCTTCTCGCGGTAATAATGCTGATAACAACTCCCCACGGGATTATTTAGACTTTTTACAATTGCTAGTACAGACAGAAGAAGATAATTTTGGTGATGATTCACACCATATTTATACAGTATTACAAGCAAACATAGATAAGATTAATCCTAATTTAATTTCAATTCTCAGAACAACGATGGCTGGAAGTCTGATTGAAAGAAATTCTCCAGAGCAAACTGAAAAATTTGCTACCTTAATTGAAAATATTGCTATTAAGATTAATAAGTTTCCTAGAGGCAATAGGGCTGAAAATATAGAAATTGCTATTGCTGCCTATGAAATCGTGCTTTCAGTTCGCACCTTTGAAAATAACCCAGAAGGATGGGCAAAAACACAAAATAATCTAGCCAATGCCTACTCTGTCACAATCAGGGGAGACAAAGCACAGAATATCGAAAAGGCTATCTTTTGTTATCAAGAGGCACTAAAAGTTCGTACTCGCAATGCCTTTCCCAAAGATTGGGCGACGACAACAAATAATTTGGCCGCTGCCTATTATAGAGTCAATGGAAATAAAGCAGATAACATTGAACAAGCGATCAAATTGTTTAAAACTGCATTAGAAATCCGCACCCGCAATAACTATCCTCAAGAATGGGCTGAGACCAACAATAATCTAGGAGAAGCTTACCGTCAGAGGATTAGAGAAGAAGTTCGGGGAGAAAATATCGAGCAGGCAATTACATTTTACAATGCTGCTCTGGAAGTCTACACCAGAGATGGCTTTCGTGAACGATGGGCTGAGACCAAAAATAATTTAGGAGAAGCTTACCGTGGAAGAATCCGAGGAAAGCGGGAAGAAAATATCGAGCAGGCAATCACATTTTACAATGCTGCTCTGGAAGTTCACACCCGCGATGCCTTTCCCGAAAATTGGGCAACAACGCAAAATAATTTAGGAAGTGCCTATTCTGTCAGAATTAGGGAAAAGAAAGCAGAGAATGTTGAAAAGGGGATCAAATGTTTTACTGCTGCACTAGAAGTCTGCACTCGCGAGGCTTTTCCTCAAGATAATGCGGAAACCTTATTTAATTTGGGGCTTGCCTATCGAGAAGTTTCTAACTTACACCTAGCTCACAATAGTTTTGCTGAGGCAATTAATACCGTAGAATTACTGCGGGGAGAGATTAAATCTGGAGATGAAAACAAGCAGAAATTAGCTGAAAAATACAACATAATCTATCTGGTAATGGTGGAAGTTTGTATCGAACTAAAATGCTACACCCAAGCTATAGAATATGCGGAACGTTCCAAGGGGCAAAACTTAATCGAGTTGCTATCGGTAAAAGACTTGTATCCCAAAGGAGAAATACCCTCCGAAGTGCGCCAAGAGTTACAACAGTTAAGGCGGAGAATTGCTGAGGAAAATCAACGATTAAAAGAAACTGAAGATAAAAACTACGATTTCATCAACCAACTACGCCAAGATTTAGCTGCAAAATATCCCTATACACCTCTCAATTTTGGTGAAATTCAGCAGTTAGCTGATGCAAAAACTACCATTGTCGAATGGTACATTCTGGGCGATAGTTTTTGTGTTTTCACGATCGCAAACAATCAAATACATTTCTGGAAGTCATCACCACAAGATTTACAACGACTGACAAAATGGGCTGTTGCTTATTTAACCCAATATTACGAAAACACTGACAAATGGCGCGAACAACTAGCTCAAGGTTTACGGATTTTTGCGAAAATTATCCACATTGATGAAATAGTTAAAAACATCCCCGAAACCTGCAATAAACTCATCCTGATTCCCCATCGCTATCTACATCTATTCCCAATTCACGCTTTACCTGTCAGCGGCGAAAATTGGCAACGCTTTCACCCTAACAACGAAAATTGCCCTCTAACTCCCTGTCTCGTTGACTGCTTCTATAATGGAGTTTCCTACGCCCCCAGTTGCCAACTATTGCACAAAGTCCAAAAATACAAACGGGGTAAATTCGATAAATTATTCGCCATCCAAAATCCCACAAATGACTTGATGGCTGCGGACATAGCAGTAGAAACTATCAAAAATATCTTTCCAAAGCCAGAAATTTTAGCGAAACAAAATGCCGAAAAAGGCGAAGAATCAGACGACAAATTAGAAATAGCCGAACGAGTTGCCAACAGCCATCATCTGTTCTTTGCCTGTCACGGTTCCTTCGATCGCAACAATCCGCTACAATCTGGTTTACAACTAGCCGATGGTACTCTCACCCTAGAAGAAATCATCCGCTATTTCAACCTCAGCGAATGCAGCTTAGTTACCCTTTCCGCCTGCGAAACCGGGCAAGTTCAACTCGACAACACCGACGAATACATCAGCCTCACCAGCGGTTTCCTCTTAGCGGGTAGTCCCAGTTTATACGTCAGTCTGTGGTCAGTAAATGCCTTTTCCACAGCGATTTTACTGATCAAAACCTACGAAAACCTGTACCACCAACCAGGTAAACTCGCTCTCGCATTAAACCAAGCCCAAATCTGGATGCGAGACACCGACATCCAAGGCTTCCTCGACTGGACAAACCAATGTCACCTCCTAGACGATACCTGGCGAGGAACGTTACAACGCAATCTAAACAGACAATCGAAAACTCAGGGAACCCATGCTAAAATTTACCAAAACCCTTATCACTGGGCCGGCTTCTGTGCTGCTGGCAAAGGAGAGCAAAACATGACTAATAGCGTCAGTAGACTAGAAATATTCCAGCAAATAATTCAAAAACCAGATTTATTTCTCAATCTGAAAGATGCCTTAGTTTCTCTTAAAGATCAATTGACAAATAATGATGAAGCTAATGTCAAAATCATAGAGAACTGGATACAAGAACTACCAGAAGAGTACAAAGAAAAGATACTAGAAGAATACGAACATTATCTATTAAACGTAGAGATGTTAGGTAGAGACGGAAAATCATCCACTAAACCGGGAGAACAAAGTGAAATCCTCAAAGAAGTTCTAGAAAATGCTGTTGTACCTAAAGAAAAACCTCCTGAACCAAAGCCAGATACACCGTCTTCTCCATGAAAAATTTTAGTATCAGTGTTTGTTTTTTCCATCTAAATCAAACTTTAGATGAATCTCTGGATCGAGTTTCATCTGACGCCTATTTAATTTGGGAAAATCTGATTCAACTCAGCGAAAAACTGCCTTTCACTGAACTAAAAAATTTAAAATCTAAATTAGTGTGTTATGAGTTAGATCGAGAATCAAATATTTTCCAGCCTAAAACAGAAGCCTTAAATTTAATCAATGAATGGCTAACACAAGATCAAGAACGAATCGAACTTGCTGCAATTCAGCAAAATGGATTATCAATTAGTGGCAATCTTAACCCTTATTTATTTCACGATACCTATGCTTTTGATCTAAGTTTATTTCCGGAAAATCCTGACCAAGATATCACACCAGAAGAACTCTATTTATTTGAGCCTAGCAGCCTCTTCTTGGACTGTTCAGAAAACACTCTCGGTGAAACCATCTGGTTTTATGGAGAAACAGAAGTAGCTGATGCAGAATGTCAAGCTGTAGCTGACAAATTAGTTACAAGTTTTCTGCAAAATACTGAATTTAAAGCTAGATTAGTCGATCGAGGTAGCTTACTCAAGGTTGCCTTGTTTGAATATGAAATTAGCCAAGGAAATCAGCCTAATAAACTCTATCGGATTCTGGTCTGGATCAGCAATCAAGGGATATCTCCTGATTTCCCCGTAGTTTATGATGCTTTATTAGGGTCACTCTGGACTCGCCACAAAATTGAATATGCTTACCAACGAGGCAGAGAAAGTTATATTGAAGTCAGAAAAGTTTATAGTGAACTACAAGCAAAGATTAAAGAATTCAAGCAAAATAAGCCATTAGAAGAACTGCAAAAACTTCTGGAATCAATTCCAGAAATATCTATGCAGTATCAACGGCAACTCAGAAATCTGCAAGCGCATTATACCACAATCAAAGTCAATCAGATTAACTATCGCAACTACTTAAACAAAATCGGGGAACCGGGCGATATTTCTAGTTGGCGAAAGTTTGACGAAATCACCTGTAAGCACTACCTCGACCAAATAGAAACCCATCTTAGCTATATCCAACCGGGTAAAGACCTAATTAGCGAATTTATCAATACATTGCGGGGTTGGGTGGAAATAGAACAAGCTAAGTGCGATCGCAAACTGCAAGAAACGTTACAGATTAAGGAAAATAGGGAGAAAGAAAAAGACCTCAATTTACAAATTACCATAGCCGTTGTCGGTGTGGGTATAGGGGTTGCGGGGGTCGTTTCCAGCAGCTACACCTTGGCTGTAGACAAAGATTGGGCACCACCTTCTTTCCAACATCCTCTGTGGCCTCATCCCTTCTTTATGGCGATTATAATTAGTTGTTTATGCGGAGGAGTCTTGGGAGGGGTTGCTTTCCTGACAGCGCGTAAGCTACTGATAAAACCATCATCCAGTCAGCAAAGTTTACCTGGTTCCGAAAGTCAACCTCCCTCTTAATTGACATTCGTGGGCGCATCAAAACCACAGAAACCGGGTTTTTTCCTAAATCTGGGAGTTGTCACCAAGTCTCTGCCAAAAACCCGGTTTCTCGCCA
Organism: Cyanobacteria bacterium VAR_87_metabat_62; assembly: GCA_031427135.1. Taxonomy (GTDB): domain Bacteria; phylum Cyanobacteriota; class Cyanobacteriia; order Cyanobacteriales; family Microcoleaceae; genus Microcoleus. The sequence continues at coordinate 17,713 of JANPMV010000089.1, forward strand.
CCCACCCAAATCTCAGAAACCGGGTTTTTTCCGAAATCTAGGAGTTGTCACCAACTATCTCACAAAAACCCGGTTTCTCGCCACCACTTTTAGAGTAACAACGGCTCAATTTTGGTTTGCACTTCCTCAATCACATCTTCAGATACAGACTCAATGAATCGAACACCGCGAACTTTCCAGTCTAGACACTTGATTTGATCTGCAAGAATCACTCCCTGAACTTTTAATCCAATTGGTAAAGCAACTTCAAAAGGATACCCTTTTTGTTGCTTAGTAATAGGCATAAATAAAGCTAAAGAACTTTTCTGATTATAAGCACGAGGCGACAGCACAAAAGCAGGTCTAAGTCCTTTTTGTTCGTGTCCCTTAGTGGGGTCAAAGTCTAAATAAACAATATCGCCTCGACTCGGAATATAGGGATTTGATTGTGTCACCAAACTTCATTCCCCACAGCAACTCCACTATCAATCTCAGTATGAAGATTTTCTGGAGTAATCGCCTCAATCAACTCCTCAAGCGAATACCGCCGACGAGTTATCGGTTCGATCGTCAGCCTACCATCTATCAAGACAAGCTGCACTTGGGAACCTTCCACTAAGTTAATCTCTTTAGCTAAATGCTGTGGAATCCGAACAGCAAGACTGTTTCCCCACTTTGCGATCGTCCCAACCATAGTCCAATCCTCCAGCTAGTAATATTCTGAGGACTTCACCCTTATTTAATGATGTATATACATAGTGTATACAGTATAGCAACTAAATCTCAGAAACCGGGTTTTTTCCCAAATCTGGGAGTTGTCACCCAGTCTCTGCCAAAAACCCGGTTTCTCGCCACTCACCCGACGATACTCAATATAAAACAACTGCCAACAGTCAAAACTGCCAGCAGTTGTTTTACATATTCAATGCGGATGGCGAGACTCGAACTCGCAAGGACATAATGCCACACGCACCTCAAGCGTGCGCGTATACCAATTCCGCCACATCCGCTCTTTCCGACAATCCCTGGGATTTTTTGCGTTACGAGTTAAAGATTCACAGGTTGAGGTTCCTGAAATTTAACTTGTGACTAGCCCTTTTAGACCACCGATTTAAAACCATAGCACAACTACCACCAAATTGTAAAATAAATTTTTATTAAGAATTTATGGGAAACCATTATCCAGAACATACCGAAAGGGACTATTCTACAGAATATTGAGTGAATTAAGCAGCGAAGATGGGGTTCTCGAAAATTTTAATCGCTAATCGGGGGGAAATCGCCCTCCGCATACTACGCACCTGCGAGGAAATGGGGATTGCCACAGTCGCCGTTCATTCCACTGTAGATAAACACGCCCTACACGTTCAGTTGGCAGACGAAGCCGTTTGCATCGGCCCCCCCACCAGCAGCAAAAGCTATTTAAACATCCCCAACATCATCTCCGCCGCCCTGACGCGCAACGCCGCAGCCATTCACCCCGGTTACGGCTTCCTCGCCGAAAATGCCAGATTTGCCGAAATCTGTGCGGATCATCAAATTACTTTCATCGGCCCAAGTCCGGCTGCGATGCGGGCGATGGGCGACAAATCCACCGCCAAAGAAACCATGCAGCGGGTGAAAGTCCCCACAGTCCCCGGTAGTGTCGGATTGCTGGCGGACGATCGCGCAGCTCTAGCCATAGCCCGCGAAATCGGCTATCCTGTGATGATCAAAGCCACAGCAGGCGGTGGAGGCCGCGGCATGAGGCTAGTCAGAGAACCCTCGGAACTCCCCAAACTATTCTCAGCAGCCCAAGGCGAAGCCGATGCAGCCTTTGGCAATCCCGGAGTCTACCTCGAAAAATTCATCGAAAAACCCCGCCACATCGAAATCCAAATCCTCGCCGACAACTACGGTAACGTCATCCACCTCGGCGAAAGAGATTGTTCGATTCAGCGCCGACACCAGAAACTCTTGGAAGAAGCGCCCAGCCCCGCCCTCAGCCAGAAACTGCGGGATCAAATGGGTCACGCCGCCATTGCTGCTGCTAAATCCATCAACTACACGGGTGCAGGAACGGTTGAATTTTTGCTTGACAAATCGGGCAAGTTCTACTTCATGGAAATGAACACTCGGATTCAGGTAGAACATACCGTCACGGAGATGATTACAGGGCTTGACTTGATCGCCGAACAAATTCGGATCGCTCAAGGTGAAAAACTGCAAATTAAGCAGAACCAAGTAATTCTCAGCGGCCACGCGATCGAGTGTCGGATCAATGCTGAAGACCCCGATCGCAACTTCCGGCCCCATCCCGGCAGAATCACCGGCTTTTTGCCTCCCGGCGGCCCGGGCGTGCGGATGGACTCTCACGTTTACACCGATTACGAAATACCGGCTTACTACGATTCTTTAATTGGTAAATTGATAGTCTGGGGGCGCGATCGACCTTCTGCCATTCGCAGGATGAAACGGGCATTGCGGGAATGCGCGATTACCGGCGTTCCCACCACCCTCAGTTTCCACCAAAAAATCCTCGATACCCCCGAATTTCTCAGCGGCGAAGTTTACACCAACTTTGTCGAACAGTTCATGAATCAAAATAGTCAGTAGGCAGTGGGCAGTGGGCAATTGTCAGTTGATATCAATTCCGGCTGTGCCGGAATGATAAGCGAGGAGACGGCAGTGCCGTTTCCCTACCGTGTTTATTTTTCTAGTCTTGAGCCTTGAGTCTTGTTCCCAGGCTATGCCTGGGAATACATACCCGGAGGCTCTGCCTCCAATAACCAATAACCAATAACCTGTAAACTCCTACATCAACATCGTCAGTAGCCCTTGCTGGCCGAGGATCATTTCTCGCAGCAAACTACAGATACCGACCCAAATAATCGGCGTGATGTCCACACCGCCGATCGGCGCTACAATTTTTCTGGTTACGACTAAAAAAGGTTCAGTCGGCCAAGCAATCAGACTCAACGGCAACCTGCTCAGGTTCACGCCGGGATACCAAGTCAGGACGATCCGAAAAATAAACAGCAAAGTCATCACCACTAGGACAGAGCCCAGAATCCAACTTGCAACGGTAATACCAGTCATGGGTCTTATCTCGAAATCTTAAGTTTTGTTAAGTCAGCCTTTCATAATTTTAACCGTTTCACAGGTGCGATCGAAAGTATAAAATTAAGAAAAATCAAATTGTTGTAACAAAGGCTTTGAATTTATGACTCCTTCACTCGCTAATTTTCTGTACAGCCTGCTGGTAGGCGTTGGGCTAATCGTGATTCCAGGAACGATCGCCCTGATCTTCATCAGCCAAAAAGACAAAATCAAGCGCACCTAAAAAGTCTGCGGGCATTTAAGTCCGGCGTGAAAGTCAATTTTCGGCTACACGTCGGGCATTTCCTCGATCCCAGAAACCTCAGATCAGAGCAACTCAGAAGCCAAAACCTTCGGTTGACTGCTTTAGCTGAGGTTTTTTCCCGTTAAACTCATTATTAGGAGGTAACTTTCAAAGCTGCAACTGCGATCGGAAGTTGCCTGAGAAACCATAGTCGGGATACTAAACTTAAGTAAAAATGTAAAATCTAACTGGCTAATATAGGACAGAAATAGGAGATAGACTAATGGTCAATTTAGGATTGAACTGGAGCAGCCTGCTGGGGATCATCCTAGCAGTAGCAGGGGCAGGACTGTACTTTCTGCGATCGTGGCGTCCCAAACTAGCACGAGACCACGATATTTTTTTTGCAGCAGTCGGCCTGCTGTGCGGCGGTATTCTGTTATTTCAAGGATGGAGGCTCGATCCAATTCTGGCATTTGGTCAGTTCCTGCTGACCGGTTCCGCCATATTTTTTGCAGCCGAAAGCGTCAAACTGCGGGGAGCAACCACAGCCCAGGCTAAAAGTCGCGCCCAATATGTAGATGAAGAACGACCCGTCAGCAACGCCTACGCTTACGACGGCTACGATTCCGAAATCGAGCAGCTAGAACCAGAGGAAGACTACCCGCAGCGTGCCCGGATTAGAGGTAGCCAAGACAACCGTCCCTCCCGCGAAAGCTACGACGACGAACCCCGCCGTCGTCCCTCAAATCGCAACGGTAGCGGTAATACATCCAGGTCGCCAGAGTCGATCGACGATCGATCGACCTCCCGCAACAAACGTCCCGTCCGCCCGGAAGCCTCGCCCGCCCAGGGGTCTGACAACTGGGATGTTTCAGACAACCAAGAAAGGTCGGCTCGGGGCCGCAGCAGCCGTCCTCCAGCCTCGGAAAACCGCAATTCTGACGCGCCGCCGAGAACCAAAAAACCCCGTCCTGCGGAAGCATCGAGGTCTCGCCCCAGCAACCGCGACGTGGAAGCACCGCCGTCAGATTACGTGGAGTATCGACCAGTAGAATACCCGGAAGACCAACCGGATAATTCTCCTAATTTCGACCAATAGGCAAATATAAGTAGGTGGGTGAAACTAAACATTTCTGGCGTCAGCAAGGCAAAAAGTAAAGTTACGTTTATTGAGGCCCATCTACTTATTATTGATCGGACATTATCCAGTTGCAAAAAAGTATAAATTTAGAAAATTTAATTTAAGATAAATGTACAAAAACACAGAAGAAAGCTAAATCTTATGATAAAGACACTCTTAAAATATTTCAAATTACTCCTGTAAAATAACCGCGATATCGTTCGTAGTGAGGAATGCAAATTCTCATAATTTTATGAGGAATAAAATCCTCAATACGAATCGATTTGATGGCGGGTTGCTCGATCGCACGCAATACAACCTGCGGAACTAACCAAAAGTAGAAGAGTCTCAAATCTCAAATGTCAGATCTCAAATCAGCAATATGCCACTACTAGAAATAGGAGATCCAGCCCCTTGGTTTTCCATTCCTTCTACAAATAACCCTTTATTTCATTTCTCGACGGTTGGCGGCCGGCGAGTCGTGCTGTTCTTCTTTGGCAGCGCCGCTTTTGAACAAATCCAAGTTATCTTCAAAAGCTTTCAAGAGCTTTCAGAAGAATTCCAAAGCTTGCAAGTACCGCTGTTCGGAGTTAGCGTTGACCCAGCAGACAAAGAACAAAACAGACCGACAACAATTGCTCCGTCGTTCATTTTTTTCTGGGATATGGACAAAACACTCAGCCAGCAGTACGGTGTTTCCCGAGATGTCGAACAAAATGGAGTTGCCGGAGTTCACTATGCACCCCAAACTTTTGTTCTCAACGCAAACCTGCAAATAATTAACATTTTCCCGATCGGCGAAGCGCACCAACACGCCCAGCAAGTATTCGATTTTATGAAAAGTTTGCCTCCTTTGGAGGAAGGACGACCGGCAACTCCTCACGCCCCGGTGCTGGTAATTCCTAACGTTTTGGACAAAGCTTCTTGTAGCGGTTTGATCGATATGTACAAAGCTGATGGCGGCAGTCCCTCGGGTTTTATGAGGGAAATAGACGGGAAAACTGTTGGCCTTCACGACGATAATTTCAAGAAACGAAGCGATTTCTTTATTGAAGACACGAAGTTGCAGCAGCAATTGAATACGATTATTTTGCGCCGGGTGCGGCCGGAAGTAGAAAAAGCTTTTCAGTTTACAATCACTAGGTTTGAGCGGTATTTGGTGGGCTGTTACGATGCCCAGAGTGGCGGTTATTTTCGGCCGCACCGCGACAACACTAGCAAAGGTACGCTGCACCGCAGGTTTGCAATGACACTCAACTTGAATGTGGGGGAGTACAAGGGGGGATTTTTGCGGTTTCCAGAGTACGCGCCGCACGGTTATAAAGGGGATTCTGGCACGGCGATTATTTTTTCGTGTTCTGTGCTGCACGAAGCAACCCCGGTGATTAGCGGCGAGCGCTTTGCTTTGCTATCATTTTTTTACGGTAATGAGGATGCGAAGGTGCGGCAAGTTAATTTTAAGTATTTAGCTGATGATTCGGATTCTACAATTGCCGAAACTGCGGAGGTATAGTTGATCGCTGAGGATTTGGGTTTCGATCGCCCAATCGTGTCAAAATCGATCGCTCTTTCCCGCCTTAATTTTTCAATACCGTTGTGCAAGTTATAAAATAATTACAGAGGGTAATTAGTTAGCAGTGAGCCAGAAAACCTAACTACTACCGGTCTGACAGTTAAATACTAATTCACGATCATGAATTTCAAACTTCTAAGTTTAGCAGTATCAGGAATCTTAACAGTTGGGGTTGCAGGCAGCGCCGCTGCGGTTGTTACCGCGTCCCCGGCGCGGCTGGAGGCAGATTTAACAGAATTTCAAGCTGCGCCTTCCCAAGGTGCGATCGCCCAAAATGTCGAAGAACAAACCAATATTCGGGTCTACGAAAAGGCCAGTCCGGCGGTGGTTAGCGTCGATACGGGTAAATCTAACGGTAGCGGCACAATTATCAGCCCCGACGGCATGGTTTTAACCAACGCCCACGTAGTGTCCGCCGGCGGTACCGTGAATATAATTCTGTCAGACGGCAGAAAACTTGTAGCTGATGTCGTCGGATTCGGCGAAGAAGGCCTAGACTTAGCCGTGGTTAAGATTCGCAATCAAAACAATTTGCCCACAATTGCTTTAGCCCGTCCCGGTTCGATAAAAGTCGGACAACAAGCATTTGCGATCGGCAATCCATTCGGTCAATTTCAAGGTACTTTTACAGTCGGCATCGTCAGCCGGATCGACCTTTCTCGCGGCTTGATTCAAACCGACGCCGCCATCAATCCCGGCAATTCAGGAGGCCCGCTGCTCAACAGTTCAGGAGAATTAATCGGCGTCAATACTTCTATTTTTACTCGCGGTCAAGGCGGAGGCAATATCGGTATCGGTTTTGCAATTGCAGTAGATAAAGTGCCGGGTTTCCTGACAGCGGTGCGAGAAGGACGAGCTCCCCGCGTTGCTCAAAGACGATCGCCCTTTGGCAACAAACCACCTCAAAAAGTGGCGTTAAACGGGCCCGCCGTCAGCGGTAAACTCACCAGCCAATCTGGCGTTCTGCCCACCGACAACAGCTTTTTTGACCTCTACTCCTTTGAGGGAAAAGCAGGCCAGCAAATCACAATCGAAATGAAAAGTCAAGAAATTGACCCTTATTTAATTTTGCTCGGCCCCAACCAGCGGGAAATCGCTCAAGATGACGACGGGGCCGGCAGTAAAAACGCCCGAATTACAGTTAGGCTACCAGCAGACGGCACTTACACCTTAGTGGCAAATTCCTACGAAGCTAAGCAGTTGGGGGCTTATACGTTAGAACTGAAAGCGAGTGCTTCTACTTCAGCGAGTGCTCCTACTTCGCCGTCAAGGGCGATTTTGCAAGAAGAAGGCGCTTTAGTCGCAGGCGGCCCGGTATTGCCGTCTGACAAGAGTCTGTATCGCGAGTATACTTTTGAAGGTCGATCGGGTCAGTCTGTAGCCATTTCCCTCGAAAGTACAGATTTCGATCCTTATGTGGCTATCTTTGACCCTAACGGCAAACTACTGGCAGAAAATGACGATGCGAGCGATTCGACGAAAAATGCGTTTTTGAGCGTTACATTGCCCGCTACGGGTCGCTATCGCGTAATTGTCAATGCTTATGATGCTTCGGGCCGGGGTCGTTACACTCTAACTGTCCGTTGAAAATTGAGAATTGGGAATTGGGCATTGGGAATTGGGAATTGGGCATTGGGAATTGGGAATTGGGCATTGGGAATTGGGCATTGGGCATCTTCGCCCCCAAGCATTGGTAAATTAAAAAAGTTGAATTATTTTTTTTTGCTTCTTCCTTCTTCCTTCTTCCTTCTTCCTTCTTCCTTCTTCCTTCGTTACAAATTGAGGTAATTCATGCGTCAAATTAGTAGATTTTGGGCGATCGCGCCAATTGCTTTGTTAGCTGCTTTTTGGGCAAAACCGACTGTATCCTCGCCTGTCTCGGATGCAGTTGCAGTCTCGAACAGTAGAAGTTCCAGCTTGATTTTAAAATCACCGGGTGCGATCGCTCAAGAAAGTCCAAAGCCGTCACCATCTCCGCAGCAGTCGCCACAGCAGTCGCCAACTCCTTCGCCGATTCCTGCTGCGGAGTCGTCAAAGGTCATTTTGGAACAAAAAGGAGAACTCAGCCCTGCGAAGTCTGCTGTACTGCCCTCGGACAGTAGTTTGTACGACGAGTATACCTTTGAAGGCACTCAGGGTCAAAAAGTGATTGTCACCGTAGAAAGTACCGAGTTTGATACTTATCTCGCTCTTTTCAACTCCCAGGGCGAACTACTTGCAGAAAATGATGATGCGACGCAGCAAAATTCCAATTCAGAGCTTACTGTTACCTTGTCTGCGAACGGTCGCTACCGCGTCATTGTCAATGCTTTCGAGCCGCCTCCAAAAGGTAGAGGCAAGTACAGTTTGACCGTCCGCGAAGCAACTGGAAATTAGTTTGAACGAAACTTTGGAGTCAGGACACGGCATTTGTCGTGTCTTTATTAATATTAGGACGATCGCACTACAAGCAACTGCTATTAACTTCGGTAAATTCATGTGTTATGTGCAACTATAAATGTGATAATTCTCGAACTATAATTTTATAAACTGTATTTTAAATCAATACCGTTCAGTTTAGCCAGATCCCCCCTAGCCCCCCTTAAAAAGGGGGGGACAAGAAGGTGCTGCGAAGTCCCCCGGGAGGGAGATTTAGGGGATCTCCTCGGAGTAAACAGTTTTCACTGAACCGTATTGTATTTTAAATAACTCTTAAAAATAGAATGGAAGCTGAAATATAGATAATTTTTCAACTTCCATTTTTGATTGATTCAGATTAATTTAACGTAGACCCAGCCAGGTAAAAAAGTTCTCGCGGGTGAAGAATTCTAGCAGCACAAGTGCTACGAATCCCACCATCGCAAATCGTCCATTGGTTTTTTCGGCGTACGCATTCCAGCCAAAAGCTGGTTCTAATTTTTTGACAGAATCTGAGGTTGGTGCTGTTAATGATGGAGGAGTTTTAGAAGTCATGGAAAAGTTGGGATTTGGGAATTGGTAATTGAGAGTTGGGAATTTAAAATCCCGTCTTTAAATTTACAAGGAAAATGACAGCAGAGAGTTAATCTCCTGACTTTTCTAATTCTTGTACCGATTCGATCAGATTTCGCACAGTTTCTGTACCTTCAGAAGGCTCAAAAAACAGCGGAAATTTGCCGCGAGCGATCATTCTCAAACCCAAAGGGCCCAGACTCAGCAAGCCTTGAATATCTCGGAAATAGTTTCCGACTACTTCGATGCCAAATTTGCGCTCGTCTATCCAGCCGCCTTCTTTGACGAGATTGATTAAGACTTTGCGGTGGCGGATCGATCGACTGGCTTGTTCGTCTTTGCGATCGAGAATCTCTTGTTTAATCTTACCAATTTGATCCATCGGCGCAACTTCCATCGGACAAACCGAGTTGCAGTAGTAACAGCGGGTGCATCCCCAGACGCCTGCGGTGCCTTCGTTGTATTTTTCCAGCCGATTTTCAGTTTCGCTGTCGCGTCCGTCGGCGATCGTCCGGTAAGCTTTAGCAAGGGCGTGGGGGCCGACAAAATCCGGGTTGACTTCGCGGGCATTGCACTCAGAATAGCACGCGCCGCAGAGGATGCAGTTGCCGGTTTGGTCGAGTTTCGATCGCTCTTCTGGAGTTTGCAGAAATTCGCGTTCTGGAATTGCTCGCGAGGCTGTGCTGATATATGGTTCAACTGCTTCGAGGTTGTCCCAAAAACTGGTCATATCGACGACCAAATCTTTAATTACCGGCATATTTCCCATTGGGGCGACGGTAATTTCTGGGATAAAGTCGATCGGCTTTTCTGCTGAACTGGACTGGGCTATTTTGTCAAGTCTTGCGAGTTCGCTGGCCACATTTTCTTTGCAAGCTAAAGCCGATCGACCGTTAATGCGCATCGAACAACTACCGCAAATGGTATTGCGACAATTTTTGCGAAAAGCTAAAGTCCCGTCCTGTTCCCACTTGATGCTGTTGAGACAGTCAAGGATAGTATTGCTCTCTTCCACGTCAAGGGTGTAAGCGTGAACGCGGGGAGCCTCGTTTTGATTTTGGCGGACTACGTTAAAGCGGACTTGCATATTTTGAGTGAGGAATTTAGTTTCTATTTTAAGCTGAATTTTCGGGTTTCATAAAATGCTGTTAATTTTTTAACAACTACCTAAAGTAATAGATTTAACAGTTTTTTTTATTGCTTGATAAGAGGCCATAATCCCTAAGTTATAAATCCTAAATCGCCAGTTTTTTTAGCCTGATTTCTGACCTATTGATTGGAGAGACAAATAATCGATCGGTGCAGTTCGCGAGTCGGAGGTGCTGTTATGTCCAGCTTGTTTGTCTTAACTTTCATGTTTTCGACGCCAGCCTTTTTTCTGGGTCTGATAAATCCTCGATGGGTGGGACTGGGAACTCGCAGGCGATCGGCTGCCTTGTACGGCGGGTTGATGGCAGTTTCGTTCGTTTTGCTTGGGGTGACAGCACCTAGGCCGCCGCAGCCTGTTTCCTCGGGGCTGCTGACTTCAACTTCAGGAATCAGACCAAAAAATAGTCTAGTCTGCTAAAGGACTCGATCGCCTGCGAAACACTGCGTTAGATTTGCTTTTCGGCCAAAATCCTCGGTTAATGGTGAAGGATTTTTTCGGTGATTGTACTGATTGGGAGATGGAAATCGATCGGCTAACATCATTGTAAATGTTGAGCTTGCGGTAAAGAGTGCATCTATGACTTACAGCTTGAGAATTGTCGATTTGCCAACGAGTGAACGGCCGCGAGAGCGACTGATGGCGGGTGGCCCGAAAAGTTTGGCGACTGCGGAATTGATTGCGATTTTGCTCGGTACCGGCCAGGGAAAAGGCAAACTTTCGGCTGTCGGTCTCGGACAGTATATTTTAAATCAGTTGAGCCAGCACCAGCGCGACCCTCTGGCCGTGCTGCGGAATATTAGCGTGCAGGAGTTGACGCAGATTCACGGGATTGGGCCTGCTAAGGCGACTGGGATTTTGGCTGCGGTGGAGTTGGGGAAGCGGGTGTTTCAGTCGCGCCCGCCGGACATGGCGGTGGTTGACTCTCCGCAATCGGCGGCGGATGCCCTAAGTCAGGATTTGATGTGGCAGTCTCAGGAGCGCTTTGCTGTGGTGCTGCTGGATGTGAAAAATCGGCTGCTGGGAACTCAGGTAATTACGATCGGCACTGCAACCGAAACTTTAGCTCACCCGAGGGATATTTTTCGGGAAGTGATCCGCCAAGGGGCGACGCGGGCGATTATCTCGCACAATCACCCCTCCGGGAGTGTGGAGCCTAGCCCAGAGGATATTGCTTTGACGCGACAGTTGCTGGCGGGAGCGCAGTTTTTGTCGATTCCGCTGCTCGATCACTTAATTTTAGGGAATGGCGATTTTCGGAGCTTGCGGCAGACGACGACGCTTTGGGAAGAGTACCCGCAGGGCGATTGAACTCTTATACTTAACTAATTCCATCGCTATCATTAGTTATTTGTATCTTTGCCCGATCCGACGGCTGAATCAGCCGTGATAGCAGGCGAATTTTACGGCTGGAGTTCCTAGCAACAGCGCGTTTTGGCTGAATGTCGCTGCTGATACTTAGTTTCTAGCGCAACTCGGTTAATCTAGTATGAGTAAGCTGAAGAGGTCGGTAATCCGATTTTTTTTAGAGCATACTAAACGTATACTGAACCAGCACCTAAAAACCCAATGCTTAAGAAATTATTAAATTGGGTGTAAAATACACGTGTGGTGATAGGAGAACAACTGTGTTTCTGAGACTTGCAGAACAACACCGTAAATTCGTCCAAGATTTGGTAATGAACCTTCAAGCTTTGGCGATCGTGCTAGAGCGTAGGGGTTATCTGGCATCCTGCTACACTTGCGGTGGCCAGATGAACAGTGCCTCATTTATGGTGAGTTTGACGGACAACCATCTGATTCGATTTTTGGTTTCTGATTATGGCATCACTTGGACTGAGATGCGGGACGATCGCGAACTGATGAAACTAGAAGGTGCAGAGGCGATTAGTCAGTTACAAGAACTGGCAAATCTCGTAAAATACCAGATCCAACCTTCGGAAGCTACTTTAGCGACGGTGCAGCGAGTTTAGCAATTGCCCGGTTCTTCAATCAGGCGACTGCTCTAACCGAATCCCCAGCGAGTTCGCTGAAAGAGTGCACGCCTTGCACAGCGATGGTAGCTCAACCGACAAGGGTGCCTTGAGGCGCTTAGTCTAGCACTGAGTCGATCGAACTCTCATCGATCCTACGGCACACTTTATGCAAAAAGTGTCAAGCTGAAACCTTTAGTTTTTCGCAGCAGTTGATTCTCCCTTGAGAGCGATTGGCAAAACCTAGAAGTGCGACTGCTCGTCGGCTGCGATGTTAGTTTCCGTCTTAGGCTTTTAAAAGTCAAGGAATTGAAATTAAGTTTGAGTAAGTAAGTAAAATTTAACATCCCGAGTGAGGATGAGGCTGTGAAGATTGGGCGAAAGGCTGCCCCGGGGTGTGATGTGCGGGCGAATTGCATTTATTTTTGCTTTTCGATTTAGCCGATAAAGCTAACAATTAACTTGAAACAGCATCATTGCTGTAAAAATCTCACAGCCGGCTTTAGCCGGCTAAGTTTTGCGTATATCTAGGCTTCTGGGCAATGTTTTGCTGTTATGGAAGAAGGAAGTTCGGCAACGGATTGTGTAACGGATGTAACGGATGTAACGGATGTAACGGATAGAAGGAAGTTCGGCAACGGATTGTGTAACGGATAGAAGGAAGAAGGAGGAAGGAGGAAGAAGGGAAATGCAGCCACAGCAAAAGTTTCAGCTATCAAAAATCTCCTAACTGTCTGGGCGGTGGCTATAAGTTAAACGGCTTTTTGAAGTGCGCGATCCTCTTCGTTGGCGCAGCCCCCGTAGGGGCGGGCAACGCTTACGCACTTGCTACACTCAGCATTTTATAATATTTTAATAATTAGTCCAAAAATATTTATCGCCAACTTTGGAGTCAGAATCAAATGGTAAATTTAAGCGAATTTCTAGAACCCATCGCCAGCCAATTTCGCAGTCTGGGAATTCCTGAACCAATTACCCATTGGGGACATCCTGTAATGATGGGGATCGTGGTTGTGGCGATGGGCAGTTTTGTCGGGTACACGGGATGGCAAGGACGTTTGGCCACCGATAAAGATGTCGCACTCAAAAGTCGCTTGGATCACCGCAAGCTTGCACCGTGGATGTTTCTGTTTCTAGCTTTGGGCTATACAGGTGGCTTGCTGTCACTGGTGATGCAGCACCAGCCTGTGATGGAAAGCCCGCATTTTTGGACTGGTTCGACAGTGCTGGTTTTGCTGGCTGTTGGTAGCTTGATTTCGCTGACGGGTTTTGGGGGAAATAAGCTAGCACTGCGCGCGGTTCACGCTTATTTAGGCACGACGGCTTTAGCACTTATGGTGCTGCACGCGGCTTTCGGTATAAAATTGGGGCTGTCTATTTAGAACAGTAAGCGGAAGGGGTAGCTAGAAACCAGTTCTTTTACCAAAATACAGGGTTTTTAGCCATTTCTTCTGGTTGAACAACCTGGTTTCTTTGGTAGTAATCATCGTTTTGTAGGGGTAGTGCCCGCGTGCCTACCCTCCCCATCCAGGATTTTGCAAGTGTTTCACAGATTGGGGCGAGCACTCTTGGCATCGCCCCTACAAGAGAATGAAACAGCCCTGAGTAGGGTACCGAAGTTCCGCATCGGTTTCGCTGAAATATTCGTCCTCTGATATCGTTTTCGGTTGTATCAGTATTGTTCAAGTATCCAAACAGTCAACAGTCAACAGTTAACAGTCAACAGCCAACAGTCAACAGTCAACCCTCATTCCGGTGCAACCGGAATTGATCTCAATTACTAATTAATGAATCAAGCAACGGGTGTCATTTTCTGTCTTGCCTACATTTTGGGGTTGATTTCTACAGCGGTTTCTTGGGGTAGATACGGGATACTTGCTTTGGGAATAGCCACCGCAGTCGCTGTGCCTAAATTGTTACGAAAATTTGCTCGAAATTCTGTTAAAGTTACTAAGAAAAGACGCAGCAGACAAGCAGAAAATGCTTTTGAAGAACCCTTAGAGACGAGGGAAGAATTGAGTTTGTTGCAGATTTTGCCTAGGGCGAAATGGGTGTGGGCAGTGGCGGGTTTGCTGGCATTTCTAGCTAGCGTTTATTTTGCAGTTCGATCGCCCCAACCGGCAATTAATGACATCAGTAAACTGATTCCGGCGGTTGGAAACACTCAAGAAGTGGCGGTGACAGTTCGCGGTAGAGTTGTCAGTACGCCGCGATTAACTCGATCGGGTCGATCGCAATTTTGGCTGGAAACAGATTTAGTGAGCGAAATTAACGGCGGCGAGGGAGGAGTAGTCGTCAACCGCGAAGTTTCCGGCAAACTCTACGTTACGGTGCCTCTACTGCAAGCAACGGGCTTGTACGCAGATAATACGATCGCAGTTGTGGGATCGTTGTACAAACCGCAGCCGCCGTCGAATCCGGGGGCTTTTGATTTTCAAGCATATTTAGCCAGAGAAGGGGCTTTTGTCGGACTCAAAGGGCGTCAGATTGACTGGAGGAGAGAAAATGCGATCGCGGATGTCAATCGAGTTAACAACAAAACTGCTGCTTTCTGGGATGCAAGCGGGATGCGGCCATCGAAGATTCAAGCGATGCGGCAGCGGATCGTGCGATCGCAACTATCGCAGTTGAGTGTTCCCGAAGGGCCTTTGATCAGTGCGATCGCCCTTGGCAAACAAGCAGTAGATTTACCTTACAACATCCGCGACTCGTTTGTGCAGGCTGGATTAGCCCATGCGATCGCAGCTTCCGGCACTCAAGTTTCAATGGTTTTGGCTTTGGTTATAGCTCTAACTAGGCGTTTTTCCAAACAATTACAATTTGGCTTTGGCGTCGGTGCTTTATTTTTACTCGTGGGATTAACAGGCTTTGAAGCTTCAGTATGCCGCGCCGCTTTGATGGGATTTGGCACACTATTTGCTTTGGTGCTAAGTCGCGAAGTTAAGCCGTTAGCATTGCTGTTAACTGCTGCTACTATTTTACTGCTAGTTAACCCTTTGTGGATTTGGGATTTAGGTTTTCAACTGAGTTTTTTGGCGACTTTGGGATTAATCGTGACAACGCCGCCGCTGATGGCAAAGTTGGACTGGATGCCACCTGCGATCGCTTCGATTGTTGTAGTTCCGATCGCCGCTTCAGTTTGGGTGCTGCCGCTGCTACTTTACGTTTTTAGTGTGGTGTCACCTTACAGTATTTTAGTCAATATTATTGCGGCTCCTTTGTTGTGGATTTTGAGTATTGGCGGGATGGTTAGCGCTTTAGCTGGATTGATTTTTGGGCCCGCTGGCAGTGTTTTAGCGCAACTGCTGGACAATCCAGCAAAGTGGTTAATTGCGATCGCCCAATATTTCTCGCAATTACCCGGTAATTCGGTAGCTGTCGGTCAAGTATCGGTGTTTCAGCTAATCGCGCTTTACAGTTTAATCTGCTGGGTTTGGATCGGGAAGTCAACCCCCCCCTGCCCCCCCCAAGGGGGGAAATTCAGGAAGAAGAAGAAGGGGAAAAGTAGAGTTTTTGTGCTGCCGAGTTTTTCTGCTGCTTGGATTTTACCGCTGGCAGTTGTGATGGGAATTGCGATCGTAGTTTTGCCAGCTTGGCACGTTCAAACATCTTTGTTTCAAGTTACTTTGCTGGCGACATCTAGTGAGCCTGTTTTGGTAATTCAAGATAAGGGAAAAGTGGCGCTGATTAATAGCGGTGATGAAAATACTGTGAGGTTTACAGTGCTGCCTTTTTTGCAGCAGCAAGGAGTTAATTCTGTGAATTTTGCGATCGCCACTCACGGTCATTTAGGTTTGAGCGGGGGCTGGGGAAAATTACTAGAACGCTTGCCAATTAAAACATTTTATGATAATAACGCTCCGAAACAAATTCACCGCGCCAGCGATCGGGAATTTATGACGGCTGTGCAATCTCGCCAAGGCGTTTACTTTCCTTTAGAAACTAACAGTAAAGTTGATCTCGGTTCGACACAGTTGCAGTTCGTAAATGCGGAGATTCCGGTGGTAGAATTGCTGGTGGGTAATCGAACTTGGTTACTCCTCGGTGAAATGACACCGGAAGCACAGAAAAAATTGGCAGCAACGGGAACATTGAAGCCGGCTCAAGTGCTATGGTGGTCGGGGAAAACCCTGACGGCGGAGTTATTGGGTGCAGTTGGGCCACAAGTGGCGATCGCCTCTGCTGACGAAATCGACCCAGAAACCGCCGCTCAACTGCGCCAAACCAAAACCCAGATTTTCTGGACAGGGCGCGACGGAGCCCTTCAGTGGACGCCATCTGGGGGATTTAAGACGACTCTGGAATCTGAAGAAAATCAAACTTCTTTTCTTTAAAGATTTACAATGTGGCGCACTGTGCGGTAAGATACTTTTAGTTCGCATTTCAAATCAATTGGAGAGGTGGCAGAGCGGTTGAATGCGGTAGTCTCGAAAACTACTTTAGGGGTGACTCTAACGTGGGTTCAAATCCCACCCTCTCCGTACATAATAGCATCAAGTACCAAGCGCGCACCTTATTAACGTAGGGTGCGCGCTTGGTATCTCACCCAAATTTCAACGTAGGGTGTGTTTTATGCAGCTTATTTAGGTTGGGAAAAATCGATCCACATACACAGTATTGCGGAAAGAGTATATCATGTTCGATCGGACGATCGCACTAAAATTGGTTTGTAGTGAGGACTTTAGTCGTCATTAAAATCAGAGAACATGATATTAGTCCTGGAAACTAATCTGCACAACTATGACTTTTATGAACTCAATAATATGACTTTTATGAGTTCATAAAATGACTTTATGAATTGACTTTAACAAAGGTTTTATTGATAATCCGTATATCAGCTTATGGCTGCACAGAGCAACTGCCACAAAAGTCGCCGTGCTAATATTCTGCTCAATTCCAATCAAATGTATCTAATTTTTCTTATAGCTTGAAACCCGAAATGTTCCCCGCCGTTAGGGCATTTCTACCAGAGTCTGCCAGGGAATGCTTACCCGAAGAAATAAAAGCATCTAAACAAAATTCCACTCAGGAGAATCAATCATGTATCAAGAACAAAAAAAAAGAAAAGGCCCGCCACCAATTGTTTTTATTGCATTTGCTTTAATTGCCTTGGGCGCATTCAAGTTTATTCCCAACTTATTCAAGGGCAAAACTTCAGATACATCTACAGCGGGTTCTAGCGAGACTCGCCTCAGTTTGGGAAATAAGATATTGGTGCAATCGCAAACAACAGCAGGAAAACAAGCAGGCGTTAAAGCTTTTGCTGAGGGCGATTACAAAGCAGCCGTCAAAAATTTTCAGGCATCGCTGCAACAGAATCGTAACGATCCAGAGACAGTAATTTATTTGCAAAATGCCAAAGTAAACGATGACAATCCTCTGAAAATTGCCGTAAGTGTTCCCATTGGCAGCAACCCGAATGTAGCGCAAGAAATTCTCCGAGGAGTTGCCCAAGCTCAAGAGGAAATTAACGCTAGAGGAGGGATTAATGGTGCGGGTTTGCAAGTTTTGATTGCGAACGATGACAACAGTCCAGATGTTGCAAAAGAAGTCGCAACCGGATTCGCAAATGATCCGAAAATTTTAGCAGTTATCGGACACAATTCCAGCAATGCTTCTTTAGCTGCTGCTCCCACCTATCAAGAAAAAAAACTGGTGATGGTGACGCCAACTAGCTTTGCAAACAATTTATCAGGTTTTGGCAGCTACATTTTTCGGACAGTCCCCGCGATTCAGTCGATGGCGGCGCCTTTAGCAGAATATATGGTTAAGAAAGCTGGCAAAACTAATGTTGCTATCTGCTATGACTCTCAAGCTCCCGATAACGTATCGTTTAAGGATGAATTTGTGGCGTCGTTTTCTGCTTTAGGTGGCAAGTTAGTACCAGGGGTTTGTGACTTTTCAACGCCGACATTTAATTCCAGTGCTAGCATTGCTGATGCTGTTGGCAAAGGGGCACAAACATTAATGATAGCTCCTCACATCGATCGCATCGATCGCGCGATCGACCTAGCCCGCGCCAATCAAGGCAAATTAGCGCTCTACGGCAGCACTACGCTGTACACCTTTCAAACGGTAAAAGACGGGCAAAAAGACGTTGACGGGCTTGTTCTATCAGTTCCGTGGCATCCTGACACCAATCCCAACAACCCATTTTCTAAGAATGCGACTCAACGCTGGGGAGGTACTGTGAATTGGCGAACTGCAACCAGTTTTGACGCGGCTCAAGCTATTATCGCCGGTTTGCTCAAAAGCAATACGCGGGAAGGATTGCAACAAGCACTCAGGAATCCGAATTTCTCGGCCATCGGTGCGAGTGAAGATGTGAAGTTTTTGCCAACGGGCGATCGATCGGGCAAACCGATTTTAGTACAAGTTCAGCGTCAAGGAAGCGATTACAAGTTTGTGGTGCTGCCGTGATCGGGCGAGATTGTGCGATCGTCCAACAATCATTTTCTCTAAGGGACTTACAAATAAAAAATCATTCCAATTTTGATTCTGGGTTGTAGAAAATATCGACAAACCATTTACCAAGATTCAGTTTTTCATTTTGTACTTCTAAGCAAGTTAATCTTTGAATTTGATTTTCTACCTCAG
>JANPMV010000090.1:0-7704 GCA_031427135.1 Cyanobacteria bacterium VAR_87_metabat_62
GATTGAGACCAGATCCCCCCTAGCCCCCCTTAAGAAGGGGGGGACAGGAATCTTTTCAAAGTCCCCCTTCTTAAGGGGGATTTAGGGGGATCTAGACTTAGGTAAAAGCTAGAGATACCAAGGATTTTAGGCTTAAGTTGATACCTATGAGCAGTGCTATGTCCCTACCTGACAAATGCTATAAATAGACACAAATAATTATGTAAATTAGTGAGATAAAATGCCATGCCAGAGTTAAATAATTCATCTTCCGAATCCGCACAGAAGTTTCGCAATCTTCAGACAGAATTACGCGAACGTTGGGGAGCTATCGAAGAATTCGACAGCGGAGATTGTGACATTATCGTCATTCCTTCTCTCAGTTTAGACCAGCGAGAAATGCAGAAAGTTGAGGGTGCTTACCACTACGAAGAACGGCACTTATTTTCATTGATTCGCCTGCGGAATCCCCGCACCCGCTTGATTTATATTACCTCGGAGCCGCTGCACCCGATGATCGTGGATTATTACCTGCAATTGTTGCCGGGAATTCCATTTTCTCACGCGCGCGATCGGCTTTTGCTGTTCTCGGCTTACGATGCTTCTGCCAAATCACTCACCCAGAAAATTTTAGATCGTCCCCGGTTGATGGAGCGGATTCGTCAAGCAGTGCGGCCGACAAAATCTTATATGGTTTGTTACAATTCGACGCCCTTAGAACGCGAGTTATCAATTAAATTGGGAATTCCTTTGTGGGCTAGCGATCCTGATTTGCATTACTGGGGAACAAAAAGCGGCAGCCGGCAAATTTTTCAAGAATGTGGCGTGCCTTATCCTGACGGTTCGGAGTTGGTTTGGAATGTGGAAGATTTGGCGGAAGCTACGGCGGCGTTGTGGGAAAGGCAGCCGCATTTGCAGCGGATAGTAATTAAGTTAAATGAAGGTTTTTCGGGGGAAGGAAATGCAATTTTAGACTTGCAGCCGATCGCAGATCGAGCGCCTCAAGAAAGAGTCAAAGCAATTGGCGATCGCTTCTCGAATTTGCGCTTTCAATCAAGCAGCGAAAATTGGGAAAATTTCAGCAGCCGTATTCCCGAATTAGGAGCAATTGCTGAAGCATTTATCGAAGGATCAGAAAAGTTCTCGCCCAGCGTCCAAGGTCGGATTGTCCCCAGCGGCGAAGTAGAAATTCTCTCAACCCACGACCAGATTTTAGGAGGCCCAGACGGTCAAATTTTCTTGGGTTGCCGATTTCCGGCGGATGAATCCTATCGGCTGGCGCTGCAAGAATTGGGATGGAAAGTCGGGAAAAATTTATCTAAAAAAGGTGCTTTAGAAAGATTTGGAGTAGATTTTCTCGCCGTAAAGCAACCTGACGGCAAATGGGACATTCAAGCAATAGAAATTAACTTGCGAAAAGGAGGGACAACTCATCCGTTTATGGCTTTGAAGCTGTTAACAAACGGTCGGTATGAGCGAACTACCGGATTGTTTTACAGCCAGCAGGGCCGTCCGAAATATTATGTGGCTTCGGACAATTTAAAAAAAGCACGGTATCGGGGATTATTGCCGAATGATTTGATGGATATTATTGCTGACAATCAACTGCACTTTGACAGCGGTACTGAGACGGGGAGTGTGTTTCATTTAATGGGTTGTTTGTCGGAGTTTGGCAAATTGGGATTGACTAGTATCGGCAATTCGCCGCAAGAAGCAGAGGAGATGTATAACAAAGTTGTGAAGGTGCTCGATCGCGAAACGTCTGACTAAATCTGCTGGAATGATCTCAATTCCGGTTGTATCGTGAGGTGATGTTGACTGTTGACTGTTGACTGTTGACTGTTTGAACAATACTGATGCAACCGGAATTGAGATCGCCCATCAACTCACAAACCCCGGCGGTTGAAACCGCCGAGGATTGGAGTTGTAACTATTTTTTAGCGGGATAAAGCGGTGTGGGGTCGATCGAGCCTGTGCGGTTGAGAGGCCAAAAACGGACGATCGCCCTACCAATGATATTTTGCTTCGGTACAAAGCCCCAATAATGGCTATCACAGCTTGCATTGCGGTTGTCGCCGAGCACCAAGTAAGAATCTTGAGATACAACTACAGGCCCGTAGGGATACTGGGGAATTTCTTCAATATATTTTTCCTGTAGTGGCTGCTTGTTAATAAAAACTTTTCCCTCTTTGACTTCCACGGTGTCTCCGGGTAGTCCGATGACTCGCTTGATATAGGCATCTTTGATCGGCGGCGGTTGTCCCGTACACAAACTAGCCGGATCGGGAGGCATAAACACGATAACATCGCCTCGTTGGGGGTTTTGGAATCGATAGCTGACCTTATCTATAATTAATCGATCGTTAATTTGCAAGGTTGGAAGCATCGAGCCGGTGGGAATGTAGCGAGCTTCCGCAACCAGGGTGCGAATGCCAAAGGCTAAGAATGCTGCTAAGCCGATCGTCTTAATTCCTTCTATCCAAGGATTTTCGGTATCTTGCGGTGGTTTTTCGTCGGCTGACTTGTCTAAACGAGTCATAGGGTATTGTAGTGACTGAGCTGGATACAAATTATAGACTTAATAATGTTTCCATGCTAGCACGCTGTTTACTCAATTAATGATATCTTATGACTCCCAAATCAAGTTTGTTAATCCGCCGCGCTCGCATTCTTTTGCCCAATGGCGAGTTTTTGGTAGGTGACGTGCAAATCTGCGATGGCAAAATTGTCAAGGTTGCGCCTGAAATTGCCGAATCTGGCGATCGCGAAATAGATGCGGCGGGCTTAACTCTGTTACCCGGAGTAATTGACCCGCAGGTACACTTCCGCGAACCAGGTCTGGAACACAAGGAAGATTTGTTTACCGCTAGCTGTGCGTGCGCTAAGGGCGGCGTGACATCGTTTTTGGAAATGCCGAATACGCGACCTTTGACCACAACCCAAGCTGCCTTAGATGATAAACTGCGCCGCGCTTCCGAGAAGTGTTTGGTCAATTATGGCTTTTTTATTGGGGCGACGCCTGAACTTTTACCCGATTTGCTGAATGCCAATCCGACACCGGGAATTAAGGTGTTTATGGGTTCGATGCACGGGGACTTATTGATGGATGATGCAGCAAATTTAGAAGCTGTGTTTGCTAAGGGCGATCGGCTGATTGCGGTACACGCAGAAGACCAAGCTAGAATTAGCCAGCGTCGTCAAGAATTTGCTGGTGTTACAGATATTGCAGTTCACTCACAAATTCAAGACAATCAAGCTGCTTTGTTAGCGACTCAGCTAGCAGTGAAACTTTCTAAAAAATATCAGCGTCGGCTGCATATTCTGCATCTATCTACAGGAGAAGAAGCGGAGTTTTTGCACGAGTCAAAACCGAGTTGGGTAACGGCAGAAGTAACTCCGCAGCATTTGTTACTAAATACCAGTGCTTATGAAACCATTGGCAGTTTCGCTCAAATGAATCCGCCTTTGCGATCGGCTCGCGATAACGAAATACTTTGGCAAGCTTTACGCGACGGCGTAATTGATTTTATCGCCACCGATCACGCGCCCCACACTTTAGCCGAAAAAGCTCAAACTTATCCGAATACACCGTCGGGAATGCCGGGAGTCGAAACTTCTTTACCTTTAATGTTGACGCAAGCAGTCGAGGGAAGATGTACGGTTGCTCAAGTTGCTAACTGGATGTCTACGGCAGTTGCTAAAGCTTATAAGATTCCGAATAAAGGGCAAATCGCACCGAATTTTGATGCTGATTTGGTGTTAGTAGATTTGGAAAAATACCGCCCGGTTGTGCGAGAAGAAATGGCGAGTAAGTGCGGCTGGAGTCCTTTTGAAGGTTGGAATTTGACTGGCTGGCCTGTGGTAACAATTGTGGGCGGAAAAGTTGTGTTTGAGAATGGGAAATTGGATACAAATGTGAGGGGAGAAGCCTTGACATTTGACGCTGAATAACTGTGAATTAAGGTCAAGTGTTATAATTGGGTATTCCCGATCGCAAAGGCGATATTACCCATGCTCCTCAAAGAACTAGAAACACAACTACTGGCCTTAACTCCGAATGAAAAAGCCGAAGCCATCCGGCTTTTAACTCAAAGTTTAAACAATAGCTGGCCGGGAATTACCAAGACTCCAGACTTGTGCGGCGGCGATGCTTGCATTGCCAAAACTAGACTTCCCGTTTGGCTGTTCGTGAGTTTGCGCCGTCAAGGTTCAAGCGATGCCGAAATTCTGCAATTTTACCCCTATTTGAATTCTGCCGATTTAGTCAATGTTTGGACTTATGCTGATGCACATCTGGAGGAAATCGAAGAAGCAATCCGCAAGAATGAGGAAGACTGACTTATGCTAAATAAGTTTATGAAGCGATTCCCCACCTTTCGAGAAATATTTCTGAAGAATCGGGAGTCGCCCTTTCTCAACCCTGTAACGACAAATCCAATAATTGGTCATGACCAATCAATTCAATTTGCCGCCTATTATCTTGATAACTCAGACAAATTTGCAAATAATTATCGGGTTTATATGGCAATCTTTCCGCCCACTCGATCGCGACAATTCCCAAATCTCTTTCTAATCCGTCCCAATAACTTTCTAAGTGCAAAGCCTCGGCTTCTTCCGGTTCTAACCGATATAAATCTAAATGATAAAGCGGAATTCGCCCTGTCAAATACTCGTTAATCAGCGTGAAAGTAGGACTTTCAACAGAGTCTTGAATTTCTAAGCCTTCGGCGATACCTTGAACCAATGTAGTTTTGCCAGCACCTAAATCTCCTTGTAATAAGATGACAGTGCCGGCTGCGAGCGATCGACCTAATTTTACACCAAACTTGTGCGTAGCTTCAGTATCTGGAAGATCAAGTATCATTTTAGTTATTTGTTATCTGTTATCTGTTATTTGTTATTTATTACTCGCTTGGGGCAGCTAATAACCAATAACATTAGTCTGCACCGTCAACAGTCAACAGTTAACAGTCAACAGTCAGCAGTTAACAGTTAACAGTTAACAGTTAACCGTTAACAGTCAACAACTTAAATGTTTTGGGCACGACTGTACCACCGAAGCAACATCCCAGCTAATCTCTGGGAATTGTGGCGAATTAAACCTGTATTTTTATCTTCATCCATGACGTTGGCGATGACAATTCGCCGCCCCAATTGCGTTACTGCTTCGCGATCGAGCACAACCGGATAGGAATTCTCCTGAGAATAGCGGATCAAAGCCTTTGCAGAAGGCACTTTTCCTTGTACTACTACAGCATCAAATAGTGGTCTGCCGCAAGCCCGATCGATCGCCCGAATGTGATCTGCAACGCTATATCCGTCAGTTTCCCCCGGTTGAGTCATAATATTGCATACATAGATGCGCGGCACTTCGCTATAGGCGATCGCATCAGCAATTTCCGGCACCAACAAATTTGGGATGACACTCGTATAAAGACTACCCGGCCCAATAATAATAAAATCCGCTTCCCGAAGCCCTTCCACAGCCCTAGGCAATGCCGGAGGATTAGCAGGAGTGCAGCCAATTTTGAGGATTTTGCCGTTAGCTTTCGTAATACTAGACTCCCCCTCAATCCTCCTACCATCCGCCAATTCTGCCCACAAAGAAACGTCGCTCAGAGTAGCTGGCAGCACTTCCCCCCTCACTGCTAAAACCTTAGAACTCGCGGCGATCGCCTGTTCAAAATCTCCAGCAATATCGCTCATCGCCGTCAAAAACAAATTTCCAAAACTATGACCAACCAAACCGTCACCGGCCCGAAAGCGATATTGAAACAACTCAGTTAATAACTTTTCTTCATCGGCCAAAGCAGCTAAACAATTGCGAATGTCACCCGGTGGTGGCACACCAATTTCCCGTCGCAGCCGCCCCGAAGACCCTCCATCATCAGCTACGGTGACAATGGCCGTGATTTTGACACTATCATCTTTCAATCCTCTCAGCAAATTAGAGAGGCCTGTACCGCCACCAAGTGCCACAATTTTCGGCCCGCGGTTTAGTCTACGGTGATTGATCAGCCGATCGACCAATTCCTCGTTTCCTTCGGGCATTAACACTTGAGTAATCGAGTTCAAACTGCGAGTTTGTCCCCAGAGAATTAACAAAATCCCGGCGGCGATGACTACGGGCCCCGATATGTAATTGGGAATAACTTCGGCAATCCAAGTCAAAAAATTTCTCAACAATTGCAAGAAAAAGAAAATTGGAGTCATCCCAGTCCAAATCGCTAAACCCAAAGTGGCAAGTACCACTCCACTTGCACTAATTAACAGCCAGCGTTTCACCAACAGTCCGGGGGACAACCACTTAAACCACTGGTGAACTCGCCCGTTTCGCAACGAGGAAGGGTAAGGATTTCTGGACTTGGCAACAACCTGTTTGGCTTTAGCCCAGACACGGAGGGCTTTGGGAAATGAACTAATTGACATGGTTAATTAGTCTTAAGGTATTGGAATAGCTGAAGCTGACAAATTTACAATACAAGAGAGTTTTGATTTTGACAGGCACATTTAATTCATTAGTCATTAGCTAGACTGATGACTGATAACTTATTGATAACATCTTATGACTGAGCCGCTAATCGAACTCAAAGGGGTAAGTAAGTCCTTCGGCCAGAGCCCGATCCTCGATCGAGTGGATCTGAGGATTTATCGGGGAGAGGCGCTGGCAATTATTGGCCCTTCCGGGACGGGGAAATCTACGATTTTGCGGATCATTGCGGGTTTGTTGGCCCCGGATGCCGGTGAGGTTTTCGTCCAGGGACAGCGCCGGGCCGGATGGGTGGACGACGTGGCAGATCCGATCGGGATTGGGATGGTTTTTCAGCAAGCGGCTTTGTTTGATTCGCTCTCGGTGGAGGAGAATGTCGGTTTTTTACTGTACCAGCATTCTAAGCTGCCGCGCCGCCGCATTCGGGAATTGGTGGAAGAGAACTTAGAGATGGTGGGTTTGCCGGGAATTGGCGATCGCTATCCAGCGCAGTTGTCTGGGGGAATGCGGAAGCGAGTAAGTTTTGCCCGCGCCATCATGGCGAATCCCGATAATGCTAGGGATAATCCAGAGGTTTTGCTGTATGACGAACCGACGGCGGGCTTGGATCCGATCGCCTCAACGGTAATTGAAGATTTGATCCGCGAGTTGCAGGCGGCCCAAGGTGTTTGCAGCACTTATGCGATCGTCACTCACCAAGATAGTACCATCCGCCGCACAGCCGATCGCATCGTGTTTCTCTATCGAGGCAAAGTGCAATGGGAGGGAACTGTCAGCGACATTGCATCGACAGATAATTTATTAATCAAACAATTTTTTAGTGGCAGCGTTACTGGGCCGATTCAAGTTATTGGATAGGCAGTTGTCAGTTGGCAGTTGGCAGTTGGCAGTTGTTTGTATTATTGGGAGATAGGATATGTCACAAACAAACTTTCAGAAGTTAGATGTTTATAAATTAGCTGAAAGATTAGCTGATGAAATTTGAAATGTTGTTATAAAATGGGACGCACTAGCAAAAGATATGGTCGGCAAGCAAATTATATCGTTTCCGGTTGCATCGGAATTATTAGCAGCCAAAATGAGGAGACGGCAGTGCCGTGTCCCAACCCAAAAAACAATGTTTGGACACGGCACAGCCGTCTCCGCAATTTGGCTGCTAATAAATCCGATGCAACCCGAAACGATATAATTTTCTTTCCGACCAAATCTTTTGCTTGTGCGTCCAAATTTATAAA
>JANPMV010000091.1:0-4324 GCA_031427135.1 Cyanobacteria bacterium VAR_87_metabat_62
GATTGAGACCAGATCCCCCCTAGCCCCCCTTAAGAAGGGGGGGACAGGAATCTTTTCAAAGTCCCCCTTCTTAAGGGGGATTTAGGGGGATCTAGACTTAGGTAAAAGCTAGAGATACCAAGGATTTTAGGCTTAAGTTGACACCTATGGGCAGTGCCTTGTCCCTACAATTAATCGCGGCGCAAGAAACGGCACTGCCGTGTCCTCCCTATCTTGCTTCGTGCTAGCAAAATCTCGCTAGATCGATCGGGGGAAAATTTATCAGCTACTGCTAAGCAAGAAATTGTCTGTTATGTTCGAGGGAGAGGGAAAAAGTACCCGATATCAGAAACCGGGTTTCTTCGTAAACTTCTCGTTTCTTATCGCAAAATTTTCGTAGAAACCCGGTTTCTAGCCACACGCATCAGCCCACGTAAACTTCTCCTTTCTCGTCCCAAAATTCTCGCAGAAACCCGGTTTCTAGCCCCCGCACGCATCGCATGAAAGAAACTGTATGAAAAGATTGGTATTTCCTGAAAATAACAGAAATCAACAGATAAAAAGTCCCCGAAAAAATCTGGCTTTGATATTTTTTATATTATCTCTAGCTTTTTTTGTGTTTAGTTTGTATAAAAGTTTATTTTTACCATTAGCTTTATCAGCCCCCCCGCCCAGCAGGGAACAAAGTAGCGAACAGCAACCTTTGCAACCATTCGAGGAAGTTGTCAAAGACGCGCAAAAGTTGGATGGACTGTTTACCCTTTACCGCAACAAAGCAACTAATAAAGTTTATCTGGAAATTCAACCAAAACAACTCGACAAAAAATTCTTGTGTTTTGTGACATTGGCTTCGGGTTTGGGTGAAGGTGGCATTTTTAGCGGATTGCCGATCGGCGATTTCTTATTTCAACTGCGGCGAATGCAAAATAGTGTGCAGTTTGTGATACCGAATATCAATTTTCGCACCAGTCCGGGCGACCCGCAAGCGGGCTCGGTGGAAAGGGCATTTAGCGAGTCGATTCTCTATTCTTTGCCGCTCAAAAGCATTCATCCCCAAAGACAAACTCTACTGATCGACTTAGCCGATTTGCTGATGAGCGAAAAGCGCGATTTACCGGGAGTTAAGGCGATTTTGCCGATGATTTTGGGTGCTTCTTACTCGATCGACGAAGACAAGTCTTATTTTAAAGATGTAAAAGCGTTTCCGCTGAATGTAGAAATTGCTTCTATTTATGGTTTTTCCAGCGATAATGACAGTGCGGTTAACTATTTACCTTCGGTTCCTGACAGTCGCGCTTTTAACCTCCGCATTCACTACAGTTTCTCGGAAGTACCGCTCAATAACGGCTACCGCCCCAGACTTGCGGACGAGCGAGTGGGCTATTTTCTCACAGCATATAAGGACTTTTCTGACAAGAGCAGTCGGGAACCCTTTGTGCGCTACATCAATCGCTGGCATTTGCAAAAGCAAATCCCGACTGCGCCGATGTCGCCTCCCGTTCAGCCGATCGTCTTTTGGATTGAAAACAATGTGCCTGTGGAATACCGAAACGCCATCCGCGAGGGAGTTTTGGAGTGGAATAAAGCTTTTGAAAAAGCTGGTTTTACAGAGGCAATTAAAGTTAAACAAATGCCGGATAATGCTAAATGGGACCCGGCTGATGTGCGCTACAATACTATTCGCTGGTCGAGTTCTTTTGAGCCTGAGTTTGCCGGCATCGGGCCTTCTCGCACTAACCCGCTGACTGGAGAGATTTTGGATGCAGATATTTTGTTGGATGCGAATATTGTCCGCCAAATTAAACAGGGATATCGGTCTTTGGTGGAACAAAACCGCTCGGTTGCTCGGAGTTTTCAACGGCGAAACGGCTCTAATACTAATCCCTGTCAGTTCGGGATGTATTCGCGTTATTTGAATGTGCTAGAAAATGGAGATTTAGGAAAAAGCAGCGACAAAAGCGATCGAGGTGGAATTGCTGATGATTTGCCAACTTTGGTGGAAAGATATCAAGAGCAAAAGCGATCGCCTTTATCGCGGTTGATGTCGAGTTCCGATATGTGTTTTGGGTTGGAATCGAGCAAGCAATTTGCGATCGGGGCAATGTCGATGGATCTGTTGGCAAATGCAGCATCTAGCAGTGCCACAATTGACAATTATGTTAATGAATATATCCGACATTTGACGGCGCACGAAGTCGGTCACACTCTCGGTTTGAGGCACAATTTTCACGGGAGTACGATGCTGCAACCGGAGGATTTAAACAATACTCAGGTCACTCGCACGGAAGGTATGATTGCGTCGGTGATGGATTATGCGCCGGTTAATTTGGCACCGCTGGGAACCGTACAGGGCGATTATTATCCGACGATTGTAGGGGCTTATGACGATTGGGCGATCGAGTACGGTTACAAAGTTATTGGCGGCCCAAACCCCAACAGCGACTTACCGGCGCTGCTGCAAATTGCCAGTCGCGCGGGGGAACCGCAATTAGCTTACGCGCCGGATGAGGATACTGTAGATAATCTCGATCCGGCTGCGAATACCTTCGATCTCAGCGGCAATATGCTGAAGTATTCCCAATGGCAATTGGATAATGCTAGGGCGATGTGGAAGCGTTTAGAAAAGCGAATTCCGGCTGGGGAAGAGGGTTATAACGAACTACGGGTAATGTTTGATTCGGTGTTTGGATATTATGCCAACCAGGTGATGAATACTACTTTGTACGTCGGTGGACAATCGTTTAGCCGGATTCGCCCGGGCGATGCGAAGGGGAAATTGCCGTTTGTGCCGATCGCACTTTCGCAACAACGAGAAGCATTAGCAACATTGGATAAGTACGTTTTTGCACCGGATGCGTTCAGTTTTGCGCCGGAGTTGCTGAACAAATTAGCGCCTTCGCGCTGGGAGCACTGGGGAAGTCCGGCTTTGGTATTCCCTCTAGATTACCCGATCGGCGATCGAATTACTTTTTTGCAGCGGTTTGTGCTGCGGGTTTTGCTATCTCCGGTGCGTTTGGCAAGGCTGCGGGATGCCGAGTTAAAATCAGCGCCGGAAACCGCTTTAAAGCTGCCGGAAGTGTTGGATACCGTGCAAAAAAATGTTTGGCAAGAGGTTTTGCAGCCGACAAATAAAAAGATGGAGATTTCGACTTTCAGGCGATCGTTGCAGCGGGAACATTTAGCAATTTTGATCGGAATGGTGCTCCGAAAAACGAAGGTTCCTGAAGATGCGCGGAGTTTGGCGTGGTACGAGTTGCGGCAGTTGCGGGAGGGTTTGAGCAAGAGTATCCGCAATTTGGATCGGAATGCGGATGCTTATACGCGGGCTCATTTGGAGGAAACGCGCGATCGAATTTCTAAGGTTTTGAACGCGCAGATTCAGTCGAATTAATGGGGGGTTCAGAAACCGGGTTTTTTACGATAATATTTGGTTGTAGCCCGAAGATTTGATAAAAACCCGGTTTCTTAGAATCTCAGTCAAGTTAAAATAATAGCGATCGCCGATCGATTGACAAAACGTCCGTTATCTGTGACTTTAACCAAGGGGATGGTGGATTGCTGTTGTAATCGATGAAATAATCGTATCCCAATTGCTCGTACAGTTCATCAACCAAGGATTGCAAGTCTAATAATTTGCAAACGCTAAACTTCTGTCATCGCAACAATTTGAGCGATCGTTAATACCAACTGAGGAAACATTGGAGAAACAATAGTGGCTTCTCCTTGATATCGCAGTGCCTGATATTCACCATCGATTAAGCGGTTGATAGTCACCGTAGACTGTTTTGGAGAGCCAATATACTGAACGCCTCCCAACCCTGCATAATCAACAATCCAATACTCCAGGATTCCTAAAGTTTCATACTCATTCAATTTGATCCGGTAATCATCCCGCCAGTTAGTGCTGACAACTTCGATCGCCAAGGGAGGTGGAATATAGGCAGCAGCAGAGGCAGAACTTTGACGCATTCTAGCCCATTCTTCCTTGGCAAACACCACAATGTCGGCTTTACGACTCGATTCACTTTCGCCAGGAATAGCGTTCAATCTGACTTGTTTATTTTGTCGAGGAATGTAGGGAAGGTTCAAGGATTGGCAATGATCCACCAAGAGACGACATAAACCATCGACGACATCCTCATGTTTGGCTGTGGGTTCACTCAGGGGCATGGCAACTCCATTGACTAGCTCGAATGACCTACCAGACTCGTCATCCCAGTTGAGAAATTCCTCGAAGGAAAGGGTTTTTTGTGCGATCGCAACCATTAATATTAACCTTTTGCGTAGGTTGGCTCTCTGTTGTCTGTTTCTAGCTTAACGTGGCTCTTGTAGGGTGCGTTAACGA
>JANPMV010000092.1:0-50057 GCA_031427135.1 Cyanobacteria bacterium VAR_87_metabat_62
GGAGTAGTCCGTAAGAGTGCTTGCTGTAAAAGGTGTAGTCGGACTAGACATGAAACTGTAAGACCAAAACTGACATTGTTGGTAGAGGCACGATTCAGCCCAAGAATCCTCGTCCGCGAGATAGTCGAGGAGTGTCAAAACTATTGCTTTTAATGTTTGACGTATTTTCGTACATCAAATCGGCTGATGCGTAAGTCGTCAAATATTTACTTGCTCGATCGCACACTGCACCGATACAATAATGTTGTTAGCGATTTTTGACTTGGGTGCGTAACTCAGTTGGATAGAGTAGCTGCCTTCTAAGCAGCGAGCCGCAGGTTCAAGTCCTGCCGTACCCATTACACAAACCTCATACGATCAATAGTTTAGCCGTTTTCTACCATATAAGGAGAGATCGGCTCCTACCCCTGTGAGTAGATGTTTACTACAACCGACGATGTGATATCATAAAAAGTCTATTGTGTCAATAGCCGAGATCCTGCGATGTTAAAACAGCAGCAGCAGCCGATTGTGGGCCTATCAAGGCCTTCAGGGGTTATCCTTAGTAGTCAGGCTAGTTTCCGACAGGTTTGGATATGTTCCCACCAACTCTATTTCATATTCCCCAAAATTTAATGCTATTACTCGACCGCAGTGCGATCGACCGATTAAAGCCCGTATTCGCGCAAGCAACCGGAATGCCGATCGCTGCATCGGAAAATACGGCAACGATTGCACTCCTATTGGTTGCTCTGGGAATTCTGGGCTGGGGATTTTATCGCGCTAGACCTTTTGGCAAACTGGGAATTTTGGCTTGGTTGCAGTCAGTGGCGCTGATGAGTCCCTGGCTGCTGTTTTTTGGCTTGTTCGCCACCGGGATTTATCTGAATCTAGTGGCGGTATTGTTGCTGCTGGTGGCATCCACGGGATTGTACATTTATCTGGGCCGACAATTGCGATCGAGTGCCTCCGATCCAGTGTCCAGTTCGCGCGCTCCTGCTGAGGTAAAGTCCAAAAGCGATGGAAAATCTGCCCCCGACTCCCAGCCGACACCAGCCAAAGAAATCATTAAGATTGTCACATCGCCACCTGCAACTAATGAATTAGAAATAATTCCCGTTCCAGTTGAAGACCTCAAGGCAATTAAAGCCATCTTTGGGATTGATACTTACTTCGCCACAGAAACGATTCCCTATCAAGATGGGGTAATCTTGAAAGGCAACCTCCGGGGAGATGCAGAACAAGTACACTCGCGTTTGACGGCAAGTTTGCAAGAAAAATTAAACGATCGCTACCGCCTATTTTTAGTAGAAAATCAGGACGACAAGCCCGTAGTTATTATCTTGCCCAGCACAAACGACCCGCAGCCAACTACCCTACCTCAAAAAATCCTAGCAGTCGTGCTGATACTGGTAACAATTGCTACGAGTTTGGAAACAGGCGGTTTGTTGCTGGGTTTCGATTTCTTTAACTCGCCGACTAGATATCTAGAAGTTCTGCCAATTGCAGCGGGAATTTGGGCGGTTTTAGGCTCGGGGGAAATTGCTCGCCGAGTGGTTGCTAATCGATACAAGGTTGGCTTGAGTTGGCCGTTTTTTATACCAACTTTTCAGATTGGTTCTTTTGGGGCGATCGAGCGTTTTGAGTCGCTGCTTCCCAACCGTAAAGTTTTGTTTGACATCGCTTTTGCTGGGGCCGCGGCTGGGGGAACAGTTGCTCTGGCAATGCTGGTAACGGGTTTGTTGCTGTCTCACCCCGGGAGTTTGTTTCAAATTCCCACAGAATTTTTCAAGGGATCGGTTTTGGTGGGAATTTTGGCAAAAGTGTTTTTGGGTTCGGCATTGCAGCAGCAGATTGTTGATGTTCACCCGCTGGTAGTTATCGGTTGGTTGGGCTTGGTAATCACGGCGATTAATTTGATGCCGGCAGGACAGTTGGATGGGGGTAGAATCGTACAAGCAATCTACGGCAGGAAAATTGCCAGTCGCGCGACTTTGGCGACGTTTGTGGTGCTGGCGATCGCTTCTTTAGTTAATCAAGCGGCTCTGTATTGGGCGATCGTAATTCTGATTTTACAGCGGAATCTGGAGCGGCCGAGCCTCAATGAGCTGACTGAGCCTGACGACGCTCGCGCGGCTTTGGCTTTGCTAGCTTTGTTCTTGATGATTGCTGCCCTGTTGCCGTTGACTCCGGCCTTGGCGGGCCGTATGGGAATCGGGAACTAACAGCACCCTCATGGCTTTCATGTAATCGGCTCTTGGGTTCCGGTAGAGCGAGTGAAATTTAGGAATTGGGCGATCGAACTGGGGAACTCAGCGGGCGATCGAGTTCCTAACTACTAATTGCCAATTAATAGCCCCTGGTTATTTATCTATGACCAAAAGTTGATTTTTGTACAACCCAAAAGTTGTTTAAACTCGATCAATAAAGTAAAAATAACTTATCTGAGCATTTAGGGTAAAGTCATGGCTAATCAACTTCCTCCTGTATTGGTAACTTTTGATGCAGATGTTTTGATGGCGGGCAGAACTCAGGTATGGCAAGAATATGCCAAGGTGGGAAGTTGCTACATCCCGGAAGTAGTGTACGACGAAATAGATCGTCTGACAGGGGAAGCGGTGGAAAAAGCTCAAGAGCAAGTCGCTAGAGAGTTTATGCGCTTTTTTGCCGACAGCGGTTGGATTGCAACTGACGCTCAAGAAACACACCGAGGTCTGGAACCTTCGATTAAAAATCAAAGCAAGCCAGCAATGCTCGTGGTGGCGACGGCTCAGTGCGTTTACGGTTTGGCGACCGAACACCCGGACGAATTGGTGATTTTTGTGTCCAACAGCCAGCCTCTGCTAAAGCGGCTGGCTTCTGTGGGGGCTGCGAATCTCTGCGGGATTACCGGGGCGATGCTGTTAAACTGGGCGAGGAAAGGGGAACGCCCGCCGGTGGCGACTCAGCAATTGCAAAGTTTGATGCGTACCCTCGCCGAACGTAAATTGACTCAGCGCTCTAACAGCAGAATTCAGGATGCTAGTGTTGGGAAAACGGGGACTTCTGCTAGCAAGTTAACGGAGACGCGCGCCACTTCAGAGTTGAAGTCGCCCAGCAGTTTTACTAAAACTAATAAAACGGGTTTGATTAAGAGCCGCAGTGCGAGTTCGCGCCCCAAAACGCCGCGCAGTCGCGAGGAGACGAGAGATTACGAGCCGGCTATATATCGCATGAAACATATTACGCCTCCGAAAAAAAGGGACAGCAGTTTTCTGTCTAGTGCGTTCAATTTTTTGGGAGCGTTATTTTTCTTGACGGTAGCTGTGGGTATTTTGTGGCGAGTGTTTGATGTGAGGGGTTTTAGAAAGACTTTTGTGCCGGCTCTACCGTCGCCTGTGCGAGAGTTTGTTAAGTCGATCGACCCCAAGTAAATCATATCGCTCTGACAGCTTGGGAAATTTGGAAGTTTTACCGCAGATGTAGGCAGATGTACGCTGATTAACGCAGATAGTGCGATGTTTGAATTATGCTGAACTGGAACGAAATCTTTAGTGGATTGGCCTTAGCTTTTGCAGGCTTTGCTTATTCTTTTACAGTCTGTTTTATTTTTGCTGTCAATGCGCCGTTTTGGGATACAGCAATTGCGATCGCCGGAGCTTTAGTTGGAACTGTAGCGACTTATTGGGTGCTGACTTCATCTTTGCCGAGTTTATGGATTTTGGCACTAATATTTCTTTCGCAAGCGGTGACAGTCGGATTTGTTGGTGGGTTTCTGCCGGAAGGAATGTTCCCAGGCTCTTTCTTGTGGGCGGGAACTCTTGCACTAGGAATTACCAGCCGTTATACAACTTTTTCCCAAGGAAAAACACTGCTAATTTGGGTTGTATTTACGGCGTTTTTTCTGCCCATTTGGGCGGCGGATTTCTTACGGCGAAATGCGAATTAGGACGAAGAATTGTTTACCAAAATTTCCTCCAATCGACGGGGCGCCTCAGCGCACAAAATGTTAAGTATCAATTCAAAGCCGGGGCTGTTCCTTCTAGCGGTCGCACAATTGCGGGTTTATTGATAGATTTTGGCTGAAATAGTGCTTTTAGTGCTTTGTCAAGAGTTTCGGCTATGACTATGCGGTTTTCGTAGGCAACAATAACTCTCACTAAAGTTGGTAAACTATTACGATCGGCTTCTAAGTAAAGAGGTTCAACGTACAATAACGATTGTTCAATTGGGATTACTAATAAATTTCCTTGAACTGCTTTTGAACCCTGACGATTCCACAGAGAAATCTGTTCGGAAATAACCGGATCTTGGTTGATTAAAGCTTCTATTTGTTCCGGCCCGTAAACTAATCGCTGTTTAGGAAATTGGTACAACAGCAATTTACCGTAATCATCGTCGTCCGATCGCCCTGCAATCCAAGCAATTAAATTGTTGCGACTTACTGGTGTAAATGGTAGCAGTAAAATAAATTCTTCTGCTGTTTCCGTTGGCAGTTTCGTAATCAAATAATACGGTTCTACGGGCTGCTGTTCGCTACCATAAATTTCATTGGGAACTCGCCACAAATCCTCCCGATTGTAAAATACTTGCGGGTCTTCCATGTGATAAGTTAGCAAGCGTTCCGATTGAATATTCAACAAATCTACTGGATATCTAATATGTTTTCGGAGGGCCGGAGGCATTTTGTCAAGGGGTTTGAATAGTCCGGGAAAAATTGCAATCCAACTGTTAATAATCGGATCGGATGGATTAGTCACGTAGAAGTCAACAGACCCGTTGTAGGCATCAATCACTACTTTAACGGAGTTGCGGATGTAGTTAAACTCATGATTTCCAGGGTCAGAATACGGATAGCGAGCGCTGGCTGTATAGGCATCGATAATCCAGTAAAGATAGTTGGAAGATATATCTGTGACCGAGGGAGAAGGTTTAATCTCGTTGCCAATTTCATCTCTTTCTTTTTCTATATCATCTTTGCTAAGATTGGCGTTTGCTACTACTAAATAAGGGTCGGAATCGTAACGCAAAAAAGGAGCGATCGCCCGGACTCTTTTGTTGATATTGCGGCGGTAAAGTAACTTGGTTTCTGGTGTGAAATTGCGGGTTAGCGCCATTTGCCAATTTTTGAGATAATTAGCAAATAGCCAGCGCCGCCACATAGAACCGATCGCAATTCCGCCCCTACCGCTGTAAGTATTGTAAACATTGTCTTCGCCGCTGGGATAGTCGAATTCTTTGACTTTTGTCTGTGTCATCGCGTCGGTATCGGTGACTTCGCCGTAGTAAATTCGCGGATGTCCGATCGGGATACTGGCCCGAATTCGATCGCTAGTTACTTCCAAAGCAGTCTCTCCTGTCTGGGCTGCAACTCCAATATCTTTGACAAAATAATCGGGTAAACCGCCGACACCGACTGTGTTTACGGGAGAAAGAGTAAAACCGTAACCGTGAGTGTAAACCAGGTGTTCGTTTACCCAAGTTTGAGCTTCGGTTGCAACTGCTGTGTAGTCCAATTCCCGCGCCGCCAGAATTACTTGCTGGCTTTGGGCTTCTCCCTTTTTTGCTGTTTCGTTTTTGATTGTGTAGCGATCGATATCGGCATCAGGAAATGTATAATAGGGTCTGATTTGCTGTAACT
The DNA here is from genome assembly GCA_031427135.1 of Cyanobacteria bacterium VAR_87_metabat_62. Classification (GTDB taxonomy): domain Bacteria; phylum Cyanobacteriota; class Cyanobacteriia; order Cyanobacteriales; family Microcoleaceae; genus Microcoleus. Next base: position 5,600 of record JANPMV010000092.1, read on the forward strand.
GCCGATTAGTTTGCAGCAGCGGTCGCTTGTCCCACAGGCGGATGTTGCTAATAGTAAGTTTATTTTTTTCCAAGTCGGCATAGGTAAGTTTCCCGGCTGGATCGAAAGTTTTTATTTCGATTCTTTTGAGGTCAAAGGCTTCTTGAGTAAAGGCAATGCTGCGCTGGATGTACGGCTGTTCTCGCGCTAGTTCGTTGGGTTTGACTATGAGTTGCTGCACGATTTTTGGCAGCAGCCAACCTCCCAAACAACTTAAACCTAGCCACGCTAAAATTATCTTTTTGATGAGTGGATTTCTGATTTTTAACTGGCAAGCCTGGTACAGCATCAAAAGTGCGATCGCCCCCGCCAAGATACTCAAAAATCCATAGACGGGTAGCCGCACTGTCACGTCAGTATAATTCGCCCCGTAGGTAATGTCTCCCCGCGAGTACAGCAATGTGTAGCGCCCTAGCCAGTAGCGGAGTGCGGCGGCTAGCATTAAAGCTGCACCCAAGCCGTACAAGTGCCTCTGTTGCGATCGCGAAAACCCCAAAAATATGCCTTGACTCAGGCTATTTCCCGACAGCAAATATGTTAAAGCACAAGATACTAAACCGTACAAAAATACAATTGTCGCCCACAAGCCTAGCAACTCTAAAATTGGGAAAATAAATACATAAAAGCTAATATTTTGATTGAAAATAGGGTCGGTTGTGTTAAAATTAGTAGGGTGGAAATATTGCAAAACTTTTGTCCAGCGACTGGCGGCAATCAGCCCGATCGCCAAACTGAGCAAAAGGGCGATCGTCCGCAGCCCAAATTCTGGCCTAATTGCCACAGCTAACATTGTCCCCAGCAGCAATCCCAACTGCCACCAGCGAGAAAATAGCTGCACCGCCCCATGCTGGATTGCCTCAATTCCCAACGGTACGGGCGGTGCAGGCAAATTATTGCCAGCTATACCGAGAAAGGTGAGGCTGTCTGCCGCTAACAGCCCGCAGTGAATTACTGTCAAAGTTGCGATCGAACTTAATCCAAATACCGCCAACAGCAGCCACGAAAAGGTAATTTGAGATTTAGCAGCAGGTAATTGGTAATTCTTCCCCGTTTTGTTTGCCCCGGGTGAAGCGAATAGCGCCCCCGCAACCGCTGATTTTATGTCAATAGCCGAATGTTGCAGGCGACGGGCTAAGGCTAAATTTCCCATCAAAAAGACAGCAGAAAGGGCAGTAGGAATTACCCCCAGAAACCCTTGAGTTTTCAGCCTCAACAGCAAAACCTCAAGATATCCAACTTCCTGAAACCACAGAATTTCTGCCGCAAGGCGGGAAGCTAACTCCACAACCAGCCATAGCCCCGCTAGCAGTAAAATTAGTTGATAAATTCGCCTGTTCAAAGTCATCATATTAAATCGATCGCAACTATCAATATCTGCCGAAGTTTATTTGCGTCAATCTGCGTGTATCTGCGGTTGAGAATTCCTTCTTTAATTATAGGTTAGTATCAATAACTGCTCGGCCATAAAAAGCAGGATTACCTATTGACTTTGCTAGACTTCTCGTGGTATATTTTAGATAATGGGAGTGGTGGCAAAAATATTATTTTTGCCACCACTACCATTATTATATTGTACTTTATTAAATGGTCAAAGTCAAGCATTTAACCCTAAAAAAAATGGCGATTTTTTTTATCTCAATCAATAAAAAAAATCCTATACTAATAGCCTAGAAAAAGAATTCCCAGGCTAAGCCTGGGAAAAATCTCAAAAAAATTAACTAACTGTACTGCTGATTGACATCTACATCCAAATTAAACAGCAATTGCAAAGTCTGCATTGCTTGCCTGCGGGCTTCAATATCTTGCTGCGCGCGCAACTGTACCATCGGATCGTGCAAAATCTTATTCACAATCCCTCTTGTTAAAGATTCAATCACATCTTGATGTTTCTCCGAAAATTCTGACCCCAGACGCGATAAAGCTTTTTCTAATTCTTGTTCCCGAATCAATTCTATCTTATCCCGCAAACAGCTAATGGTAGGAACAGTTTCCAGACTGCGCCACCAAACATCAAAAGATTCTACTTCCTGTTCCAGCAATCCCTGAGCTTCCATTGCCATTTTGCGACGGCTTTCGTGATTTTGAGCTACCACAGCTTTCAAGTCGTCCACATTGAACGATCGCACGTTAGGTAGTTCGTTCGCGTCAGCATCAACGTTGCGGGGGACAGAAATGTCCACCAACATCAAAGGGCGATCGGGTGCTAGAACCGTTGCTAATTTAGCTTTATTTAACAGCGGATCTGTAGCAGAGGTACTGGTAAAAACTAAATCGGAATTGGCAATTACTTGCATCATGTCCGAGAGCAGGTGCAGACGCAATGGAGCATCTTTAAACAAGCTACCCAACTCCTGGGCGCCGCGCATTGATCGATTGACGATCGCAATATGGCTAGCTCCTTTCGAGAGCAAATGCTGCACCAAAAGCCGCGACATTTTGCCAGCACCGATAATCGCAATCCGGCTAGTTGCTAGATGTTGACCCTTAAGTTGAGCCAATTCCGCCGCCGCCGAAGAAATCGAAACCGCACCGGTACCGATGCTAGTTTCCGTCCGAACTCGTTTCCCTGCTGTCAAAGCTTGCTTCAGCAAGCGCTCCAAAATGCGACCAACACCTTTATACTGCTGGGCGAGTTTGTGAGTTTGTTTCACCTGAGCCAGAATTTGTCCTTCTCCGAGAACCAAACTGTCGAGTCCAGAAGCAACTCGCATCAAGTGCATCACTGCATCTTCGTGCAGCAAAATAAACAGGTGAGGGCGCAAAGACTGCAAAGGAACTTTACTGCATTCTGAAAGGAATTGCATAACTTCCCGCACACCAGGTTCTGATTCAGTGGTAACGATATAAATTTCTAAGCGGTTGCAGGTGCTGAGAATAGCAACCTCCTGAATGTGCGGATAGCTACGCAATTGGGCGATCGCCGCTTCCATCTTCTGCTCTGGAATGCTCAGTTTTTCGCGAACTTCAACCGGCGCTGTTTTGTGGCTAAGGCCTACGACTGCAATATTCATATCTGTGATTTGTCACTATTTATCTTTACTCGTCAACAGTCACCTGTTCTTAGTTATTAGTTTATCTCTAATTCCTAATAAGTGGTGACTGTCAACTGTTAATAGTCAACCGTCAATAGTTAACTGTTAATTAATGACTACTTCAATTGCAGAGATTTCGGTTGGTCAAACATATGGATTGTATCCACAAACCGAGCCGTCTTCGACTGAGAAGAAATCACCAAACTTTCAGTACGAGCGCCGCCACCAAAGAAGCGAACTCCATCCATCAGCGTTCCGGGAGTAATTCCGCAAGCCGCAAACAGAACTGTTTCTCCAGATGCCAATTCTTCAGCATTGTAAATCTTATCTGGGTCTGTGATGCCCATTTCTAGAAGTCGAGCGACATTTTTCTCTTTGCTTTCACCGATCAAGCCAGTTTTTACAACAGCCGGATCGTAAATTAACTGCCCTTGGAAGTGACCGCCCAAACAGCGCATTGCTGCTGCGGAAATCACACCTTCGGGTGCTGCACCAATACCCATAAGTGCGTGGATATTAGAACCAGAAAACGCGCAAGAAATCGCAGCAGAAACGTCGCCGTCGCTGATCAGTCGAACTCTTGAACCCGCTTGCCGAATTTCATTAATTAAATCTTTGTGCCGGGGGCGATCCATCACCACGACAACCAAATCCTCAATACTGCGGCCGAGGCAATCAGAGATAATTTTTAGGTTTTCGGTTGGTGTCTTGCGAATATCCACGTGATTTCTAGCAGCCGCAGGAGCAGCCAATTTGTTCATGTAGAAATCGGGAGCAGCAAATAAACCACCTTTCTCAGAGATTGCTAAAACTGCCATCGAACCGTTTTGACCGTAAGCAACCAGGTTAGTACCTTCGCAGGGGTCAACAGCGATGTCAATTTCGATCAATTCATCTATGTTGCAAACATCTTTGGCATTTTCCTGGGTACAAATACCTACTTGTTCGCCGATGTAAAGCATGGGTGCGTCATCGCGTTCGCCTTCACCGATCACGATGCGGCCGCGCATATGAATTTTGTTCATCCGTGCGCGCATGGCTTCTACAGCAACGCGATCGGCTTCATCTTTCTCGCCTTTGCCCATCAAGCGAGCGGAGGCGATGGCAGCCTGCTCGACTACTTCGATAATCTCTAAACCGATTACATTATCCACGAACTATATACTCCCAATTGCGGATGCCTGATTTGTGCTCTGTTGCACTCCCAGCCATCAAGTTTATCAGAGGCGGGGATCTGTGCGAGCGCAAGCAGTTGGTTAGTTTGTGTTAACTTTTGCTTCTTTGAGTCTGGGGCTGCAAAACTCTGGCAAACAAGCTCAACGATTGATCCCCGTCAGGCTTTGATCTTACAAGGGCGATGGCGTTCCGCCCCGCAAGCTACGACTTTTTTGAAGCAAGTCGCCAGAAACAGTGGCGTTAACTGGGGGAAAATTCGTCATATGTTCGTCATATGATTGTTGCATATCACAATAACGATTTTTCTCGATCAAAAATCGGGAAGCGAAGCGAGTTTACCCAGTGGGAGCAAGATAAATGATGATGAAAGCCCAAGATATTATGACCACAGATGTTGTCACCATTCGCGGTTCGGCAACGGTAGCTGAAGCGGTGGCGATGATGAACGAACTGTGTTTGCGCGCGTTAATCGTGGAACGCCGCCACGAACAAGACGCCTACGGGATTGTTACGGAAACGGATATTGTCTACAAAGTAACAGCCTACGGCGTAGACCCGCACAAAGTCCGCGTCTTCGAGATTATGACCAAACCGTGCATCACGGTGAATCCCGACTTAGGCGTGGAATATGTGGCGAGGTTGTTCGCGAATACCCGCATCCGCCGAGCTCCGGTGATTAAGGACAAACTGCTGGGCATTATTTCGGTAACGGATATTTTAACGAAAAGCGATTTTGTTGAGAAGCCGAAGAGTGTTTTATTTGAGGAAGAAATTGAAAAGGCGATCGCCGATGCGAGGACTATTTGCGCTCAGAAAGGCGCTACTTCTAAAGACTGCGCGGTAGCTTGGGACATCGTAGAGGAAATGCAGGCTGAGGCCGCTCACCAGCGATCGATGAAGCTGGAAAAAACGGCTTTTGACGAGTATTGCGAGGAAAATCCCGATGCGGCTGAAGCCCGGATGTACGACAGCTAAGTTAGTCAGTTGACAGTTGGCAGTGGGTAGTAGGAAGAATCAAAAAAAATTCTGCCTTCTACCTCCTGTCTTCACATTTTAGGAAGCTGGCTGCTGAATCATACAAAACACGTTCAGCTTATTGCCATCGAGATCCCGAAAATATCCCGCATAAAACCCCGGTAATGCGTCTCTTGGCCCTGCTGCTCCTTCATCCTTAGCCCCAAGTTCGATCGCCTTATTATACACTAAGTCTACTTGTTCTGGGCTGTCAACTCGAAGTGCTATCATGACGCCATTACCAACAGTTGCTTTGTTACCATCAAATGGTTTTGTAATAGCAAGTCCTGGTAGCTCTGGAGAAACGCTCCATGCGATAAATTGCTCCTCTTCCATGAATCGTTTAGCGCCAATTTCAGCCAGCAAAGCATCATAAAACTTTGCTGCACTTTCAATATCGTTGGTACCAAGAGTAACGTATCCGATCATATTTTTTATCCTCTAACTGCCTTTTGACTGCAAATTTTAAAATCAATCAAGAGAGCCATCTCTGAGAAAAGGGTAACTCATTTTTGTACAGACGACGCAGGAACTAAAGTTTTTTACCTGGTTTCACAGTGATGCTTAATTCCCGGCTTATTCTATTGCTTGAATGCACTCGGGACTGTCTCTAGTGGGACTGTTGACGATCGTACTTACCGCATTTGCGATCATTGCTGCGGGATCGTAGGGCTGTAACAGCGGTAAAACCTGCTGAGCCTTGTTAATTGAGGGGTCAAGCCACTCTTCCCAATCGCTTGCGGGCAAAATCACCGGCATTCGATCGTGCACGGGCTGCACTGTGGAGTTAGCAGCAGTAGTAATTATACTGCAAGATACAATGTTTTCTGCTTCGGGAGATTCCCAATTTTCCCACAAACCGGCAAACGCAAACGGTTCGCTGTTTGCCATTGTAAAATAGTAAGGCTGCTTTTTCTTGCCCTGCGGTTGCCATTCGTAGAAGCCGTCAGCAATTATCAAACACCGCCTGTGCTTGATGGCGCTGCGAAAAGCAGGTTTTTCGGCTACAGTTTCCGATCGCGCATTAATCGTATGGCTGGCGATTTTCATATCTTTTGCCCAACTTGGAATCAAACCCCAGCGCATAAATTGAAACTGTCGCTCAATTTTTTCAGGAGAAACTGTGACGGTAGCAATTGATTGACTCGGGGCGATATTGTATCGCGGTTTGATGTCGGGAACTTGGGAGAGTTTGAAGAATTCAGCGATGATTTGAGCTGAAGTATTTAAAGTGAATCTACCGCACATATTTTTTAGTTGGTATTAACAAAAAAGTAGATTGCGATTTACCGTTGGGTGGGGGCTGGTTTTTGAGATTATTCGTATTATGCCGAGATTGTTGGCGAACCCGCCCCTAGGAGACACTGCTAAATTGTGGAACATTTGCCGACAACCATTCGGCGCGCAACTTGTCAATAGCTAACTCTTTAAATTTAGCTTCTACTTCAATCCAAGGAGCATCATAATAACAATTGGGCATATCTGCAATCAAGTCGCTGTGGCGCGGATCGGCAAAAAATTCTCGGCCGTTTGATATGTGGACTAATTGCCATTCGGGAACCGGCCAAGTAGTGCTGGCTGCTGCTAGCATTTCCGCGACATTCGGATCGTCATAACTTTCTAAATGTTCGTGGATGACGTGGTGGTGGGCGTCAAAAACCATTGCTACTCCGGTATCGAGACAAACTTCTAAAAGTTCTGAGGAACTGTAAGCGTATTCGTCATTTTCAAAGGTTAAGCGCGATCGAATGGATTCGGGTAAATCGCGGATGACTGACTTGAGTTGCGAAGTGCGATCGCCCTTACCGCCGTGAATGTTCATCAGTGCCCAGGGCGATCGGGGTTGTCCTAACATATCCATAATTAAAGCATGAGTCGCCAGAATTTTAATGCTGTTTTTAACGACATCCGGCTTGTCGGAACTGAGGACAACAAATTGCTCGGGGTGGAGCACCAAACGGATGTTGAGGTTAATTGCGCGATCGCCCACTCGGCGCAATTCCTCATTCATGGAATCTAACACTATTTCCCCCAAATCTGTATCTGCAAAAGGGAAGAGTGCAGATGTCATGCGATACAATTTAATGTTATTCGCATAGCAGAAATCTATCGCTTTGTCAAGTCTTTTTAAGTTATCTGCATACAACTCGCGCAACACTTTTTCTTGTTCAATTTCTGTTAGCTGCAACAGCCGCTTCCGCGTGACTGTGCGGAAACGAACTGCATCCGAAGTCGTAATGCAGACTAATCCTAATTCTGGCTGTTTTTGACTCAATAACACTTGGTTAAGCTTGCTCATTCAAAATAATATCTATCTCTAATCTTATTTTAACATAGGTTTGTAGTAAGGACTTTAGTCCTGAATTTGGAGGGACTGAAGTCCCCACTACAAACCTTGATCTAACTAAGGTTTGTAGTAGGGAATACAAGTATTTAATTTGGAGGGACTGAAGTCCCCACTACGAACCAATCAACTCCGTAAACGACCTGACCTGAGAATACTAAGAATCAACCAAAAACCCAAAAAACTCGCCGCCCCAAACAAACCATTGCTCAAAAAAGATAGCTGAGCAGTTTGTGCGTTAGAAGAGATAATTGCCGCCCCGATAATCAGTGAACCCACGACAATACTAAAAGAAAGTCGGTTCGCAGAATCCCCCAAAGTGCGGCGCAGCGGATCGAGTTCTTTTAGCGTCAAGTTCCATTTTAAAGTTTCGGAAGTAACCCGTTCTAAAAGCACTTCCACCTGTCGCGGAGATTGCAAAGATAAGCTTTTTAGATCCAGCGCAGTTCTCAGCAGAGCTTGTATCGGGTCATCTCCGAATAACTGACGGCGAAACATATCGGTCATCAGCGGTTTGACTTGCTCTACAATATTGAATCTAGGATTGAAAGAACGCGCTACTCCTTCCAGATTAGCTAGAGTTTTTGCATACAAACCGAGATTGCTGGGTAGCCGAATTTTATTTTTGCGGGTGATTTCCAGCACTTCATAAAATATTTCCGACAAGTTCATTTGCGACAAGCTGACATTGTAATACTTGCGCAGCATTCGAGCCAAATCGTTCTCTAGATTAGCCAAACTAGCAGGTTGTGCAAATTCTGCCATTTCTAAAGTTAATTGAGTGCATCGCTGGGCGTCTAAATCAACAATTGCCAGTAGCATTTCTGTCAAATTTTGCTGGGTGCGCGGGTCTAACCTGCCGACCATGCCGCAGTCTAGTAGGGCAATTCGACCGTCTTGGAGATAAAATAAGTTGCCGGGATGCGGGTCTGCGTGAAAGAATCCGTCGATATATAACTGCTGGAAGAAAACGCGGCAAAGCAGGGTTGTAATTTCTTCGCGTTCGGCATTTATATCTCCTTTGTGGTGCAGTCCTTGCAAATCTCCTAACAATATCGGGACTCCGTTCAGCCATTCCATTACTAAGAGTTTTTTGGTAGTCAACTCCCAGTTAATTTCTGGTAGGACAACTTGTGTGGGGTCAAACCATTTACTTTTAGATAAATTGCGGCGCAGTTCATCTGTATAGCTGGCTTCTTGAATGAAGTCTAATTCTGCACGCAGGGCGATCGCAAATTCTTCAGCTAGGGCCACAATATCGTATTGTTGACCGAGGTCTGTGAGCATGACAAGTTCTGCTAAACCTCGGAGCACGGCGATGTCTTGTTCGATGACAAGATCAATACCGGGGCGCTGAACTTTCAGGGCGACTTCGCGACCGTCTTTTAAGGTAGCTTTGTGGGTTTGGGCGATCGAACCTGCGGCGACGGCTTGAGTGTTAAATTTGGAGAAGGTATCTTCGATCGACTGTTTGAGTTCCAGGCGCACGATTGCTTCTACTTGCGACCACGGTACGGGCGGTACTTCCGCTTGTAGGGTGGAAAGGATTTCGATATAGCTAGCCGGCAAAAGGTCGGGACGGGTACTCAGCAATTGTCCCAGTTTAACAAAAACCGGGCCTAATTCGACGAGGATGTTGCGGAGAACCGCTGGAGTTGGGAGATTGGGTGCGTCGGTTTTGCGGCCGGTGAGGAGACTTTTCATGTAGTCCCAACCGTTGCGGAAGACGACCTCTAGAATTTCTCCTTTGCGAGAAGTGTTTTGAACTAGGCTGAACAAGGGGCCTCCGGGTCGATCGGGCTTAAGGACTCTACACTTACTAGGATAGCGCTGTTGAGCAGGCTGACCATTGTCTTGAGGAATAACTTCGAGGGATGAGAGGGGGAGAGAAGGGAAAAGGGCGATCGGGATGAAGCTATTACTCCTGATGGTATTATGGACTCTACGGTCTAGAGTTTTATGAATGGTATGTTACCAAGTAGAAAGTATCGGGCTTTCCTCACGTTGACCCTTAATTAGTTCATTGTGCTACAAATTAAATTTACCTATGAGTATTGAACTTGTATCGGCTAACATTAAAAACTTTAGGAGCTTAGGCGATCTCACATTAAATTTTAAAGATTTAACGATTTTAGTGGGCTGCAATTCTAGCGGAAAGTCTAACTCTCTACAGGCGTTATCGATTCTCAGCTTGATGCTAAAAATTGGTTCTCCCCCCCCTGTGGAGTTCATGCAAAGATTCTTGAGATTTGGGGGAAATGAAGATATTACTTTTTCTATTACTGTCAAAGAAGCTAAAAAGACAGCCGAGTACACTTTATCTGTGTCCCTAGAAGAAGGAAAATTATCTTATTCGCGCGAGAAACTTGTAATAGGTAAGCATAAAGTAATAGAAGCCAAAAATGGCGAGGGTACAGTGCGAGATGAAAAAGGAAGGAATTCTCAGAGATATCAATCTAAAGCTGGCAACTTAGCATTAAAGTCTGCCGGTGATTTTGGGGACAGACCATTTACTGGCCGACTTGCAGAATTTATCATAAATTGGGACTTCTACGATTTAGATCCTGAGTTGATGAGAGGTAGTCCTATGTTTGTAATTGGCGGCAAAATTTTGATGGAAAAAGAAAATATTCCCAGTCTGGGTAGCACAGGTAGGGAAATTCAAGATGTTTTACAATACTGGGCTGAGAACGATCGAGAAAAATTTGAATTAGTTAGTCAAGAACTGGATGATTGTCTAGGTATAAGCTTAAAGTTAGTGGACGAAGAAGGAGAAAAAATCATTAAAGTATTGGAAAAAGATAGTCTAGAGATTCCTTTATCCAATATGTCAGATGGTACTCTCCGAATTATGGCTTATTACGTGCTACTTCATCAAGATCAGCTACCTACACTGATTGGGATTGAAGAACCTGAACGCAATCTTCATCCAGGACTGCTAAGAGAGGTTGCATCTGTAGTAAAAAGACTGTCTCAAAAAACACAGGTAATTATTACAACTCATAGTTCCCAGTTACTTGATTGTTTCAATCTGGATGAAATAAACTCAGATGTTTCTGTACTGCTTCTCAGCAAAATAGATGACGTTGGAACACAGGCTTTTCCCGTAGATGAGTTGGGGAAGAGTCGGGATGATTTATCTGAATGGATGAGAGACTTTGGAGTAGGTAGTGCAATTTATCACAGTCATCTACTACAAGGAATTTTAGAACAATAGTATGAGTAATATTCTTATCTGGGCTCCAGAGTCAGATTTTGATAGTAAAACTGTTTGCTGTATAGCTAAGAAGATTGTTAAATACTATGACTCCAATATAACTGTTTTGGATAGTTCTAAAGTAGCTTTTAATCAAGCAATCAAAAAAACCGGAGGGGATGGTCTAAAAAAGGCAGTTGATATTTATCTTAAAAACAGCGAATTAGTGATTTTTTTGCTGGATGCAGATGGCGTACAATCTCAAGCTCAACGATTGCAAGAACCTAATTCTCTAATCAATAGAATTAATAGAGTTGTAGAACAATCTCAAGGCAAATGTTTGTTAATACTTATACGTCAAGAACTTGAAGCTTGGTTGTTGGTAGACTGTCTTGGTATTTGTTGCTATTTTACAAAAAATCTCGGAACTAGAAACGATCCGAAATGGGAAAAATTTGCTAACAAATCTCAAAAAGGTCAAACAGATTTGATAATTGAAGCTGAATCGGGAGGGAAAAATGCTAAAGAGTATTTAGTTAATTTTTCTAAAGAGATTGTCAAAAAGATAAATCCTAAACTGAAAGATAGAGATTTAAAAAAACAGCAATATTCTGAGAATGATTCAGATAAAGTTGCCGAGAAACTAGAGATTACCGATCGAATGATCGCCCGAAACAACTCATTAAGTGAATTTGCTCAATATTTTAAGAAGAAAGTAGATTCTAATGAATAAGTGGGCTTTTATTCGGTTCATTCCAGAAGTTCGTAGTGAGGACTAAAGTCCTTTTTTCAAGAGAAATCAGGACACGGCAGTGCCGTTTCCCTACAATTAATCGGGGTAGGGACACGGCATTGCCGTGTCCTCCATTAGTTACAATAAATCTTTCAACTTCTCATCTTCTCCCAACATTTTAATCACCTGTTTAATCTCCTGCGTCCTGTCTTTTTTCACAATCAAAGTCACATTCCCATCTCTGACAACTACCACATCTTCTAAACCGATGGTGACAATTACTTCGTTCTCATCCGCTGCATAGAAAATAGCGTCTTTCGTATCAATGCCGATGTGTTTTGCTAACTCGACATTCGGCTTGTCTCCTTGCAGCAAACGGGCGATCGCATTCCAGTCACCCAAGTCGTCCCAACTAAAGCCTACAGGCAAAACATAGGCTTTTTGCGTCTTTTCCATCAGGGCGTAATCGATGCTAATTTTCGGCAATTGGGCGTAAGCAGCAGCGCCTTTTGTTTCCAAAGCAGCCATCATTTCCGGCACATGATTTCGCAATTCTGTCAAGACAGTGCCAACTCGAAATACAAAGATTCCGCCATTCCAACTAAACTTACCGCTACTTACAAATTCCTCGGCGGTGGCGCGATCGGGCTTTTCCGTAAATCTAGCGACGCGATAAGCTGGAAAACCGCCAAAATTGCCAATTTCTTCGCCTTGTTCGATGTAGCCGTAGCCAGTGGAAGCATAACTCGGCTTGACTCCCAAAGTGGCGATCGCACTTTCCTTTCTCGCCAACTCAGCCGCCGCCTCTAAAGTCTTGACAAACTCCTCCGGTTCCCCAATCCAGTGATCCGCCGGGAAAAACCCGACAACCGCATCTTCACCGTAACGCTTCGCAATTTCGATCGCACTCCAAGCCACCGCCGGCGCTGTATCGCGGCCTTCGGGTTCCGCCAGCAAATTCTCAGGAGGTAGTAGCGGCAACTGTTCGCGGACTCCCGCAGCCAACATTTCCGATGTTACTACCCACAAATCATCCCAACCGTTACCTAATGTTAATAGTCGATCGGCTGTGGCTTGCAACAAACTTTTGCCGCTACCATCGAGACTGAGAAACTGTTTGGGGCGCTGTTTGCGGCTGAGTGGCCAGAAGCGTTCGCCTTTACCGCCGGCGAGGATTACGGGAATTAAGGTTTTGGTCATGGTTTGAAGTGAAATGGTTCTGATCTATTTTGCTTGACACTTGATAATATTGAGAGAATTGTTGGTGTCTCTGGGTGGTAAGGGCGATCGGGCTATATTTTTTGCTTAGTTTCCGTGAGTGGGTAGGTGTTAAAATAGGGGTATCAAATTTTCTGGCTGAAACTCATATACAGCAAGAGTTTGATGCCTCCCATCTCAAAAAACCATTCACGGAAAGTCTGAAACCTTTACAGGATAAAGTTTTGGAGTGAGTATGAAAATTTGGGGATTGACAAGCCTAAAGCTGGAATGGTACTGTTGTTTTAGATTCACGGAACTGCACCTTGAAAACCAAATACAGCAAGGTTTCTGGAGCGGGCTGCCGGAAAATACCTAAAACCCTATCAGGGATTGAAACTGTACTGTCTATCAATCCACCGCTTGCATTGCCAGCCGGAAAATACCTAAAACCCTATCAGGGATTGAAACGGAAATAGCAATCAAAAGTGCTTGCGGAAATGATTCGCCGGAAAATACCTAAAACCCTATCAGGGATTGAAACAATTCTAAGGTTTTGCCGAAACTAATTCCTAGAGCCGGAAAATACCTAAAACCCTATCAGGGATTGAAACATACTCAAAACTGGGCGAAGCACTACAGGAAAAGCCGGAAAATACCTAAAACCCTATCAGGGATTGAAACGACAAGTCAGCAAAGGTCAAGGTTGCAGAGATTTGCCGGAAAATACCTAAAACCCTATCAGGGATTGAAACTCAACATCGGTAGTCGTACAGCTTGGCTTAACGCCGGAAAATACCTAAAACCCTATCAGGGATTGAAACGAGAATTTGACAGCTTTGGCTGTCGAGTTTGCCGAGCCGGAAAATACCTAAAACCCTATCAGGGATTGAAACCTATTTTCGAGTGGTGACGTGGGATATCTGGAAGCCCTGCCGGAAAATACCTAAAACCCTATCAGGGATTGAAACAGCAGAGTGATGTTATACAGGGGATTACCTCTGGTATCGCCGGAAAATACCTAAAACCCTATCAGGGATTGAAACATTAAGCTTGGCTAGCTCTACCGCAACACACTCTAGGCCGGAAAATACCTAAAACCCTATCAGGGATTGAAACTTTTGAAGCTTCTTCAGTTTACCCTCAACATCGGGAGCCGGAAAATACCTAAAACCCTATCAGGGATTGAAACGATACCGCGCTTAGATCGTGAGGAATTGATAGCCGCCGGAAAATACCTAAAACCCTATCAGGGATTGAAACGACAAATTGCCATTATCAGAAGTCCGGGTAAAGTCGCCGGAAAATACCTAAAACCCTATCAGGGATTGAAACTTTTAAAACTAGCTATTAAATTATTTATATTAGGCCGGAAAATACCTAAAACCCTATCAGGGATTGAAACTTTAATCAATAGTTCGATCGCCCTGATTAAAAATTGCCGGAAAATACCTAAAACCCTATCAGGGATTGAAACGGTATCAGAATTTTTAATCAGGGCGATCGAACTATGCCGGAAAATACCTAAAACCCTATCAGGGATTGAAACTGGAATAATAGATCTTCTTACAAATTAGAAGCACTCCGCCGGAAAATACCTAAAACCCTATCAGGGATTGAAACATAATAGTATTATCAACAAATTAGTGAGTCGATCAATGAAGCCGGAAAATACCTAAAACCCTATCAGGGATTGAAACAGTGTCTGGGAAGGCTAAGAGTTCGTTCTATTTTGCCGGAAAATACCTAAAACCCTATCAGGGATTGAAACAGAATCGATTGCGATCGAGCGGTGGTATTCAGCCGCGCCGGAAAATACCTAAAACCCTATCAGGGATTGAAACGAGCAGTCGGCGCCAACGCTGCTACTCGGCTTTGAGCCGGAAAATACCTAAAACCCTATCAGGGATTGAAACGAATTTGCTGATTTGGAAATTACGGAATTCGTGCCGGAAAATACCTAAAACCCTATCAGGGATTGAAACCCGACCATCGAACCCAGAGCCTCACCCCAAATTCCGCCGGAAAATACCTAAAACCCTATCAGGGATTGAAACTCTCTAAGCACTCTCTCTGTTGATTCTTCAGTTTTCGCCGGAAAATACCTAAAACCCTATCAGGGATTGAAACCTTCGCTTTTAAAAGAAAGGCTTTTGCCACCTGTACTGCCGGAAAATACCTAAAACCCTATCAGGGATTGAAACAGTTGAATTAGGATTGTTTAATAAAAAATTTGTTTTCGCCGGAAAATACCTAAAACACTATCAGGGATTGAAACATTACCACTAGTGAGATTCTTTGCGGTATCAAGCCGGAAAATACCTAAAACCCTATCAGGGATTGAAACGGAAAAATAGCACTAAGTAGGTAGGCGGGATTAAACCGAACTACGTAACAGTATGTAAACAGGGCTAAATCACTTACGTTTAGGGGATTTGGATACTTTACAATCGTTTACATGGTTGCGTTTTACAGCGCCTACTTACTTATATCCCGCCGCGCTTTGGCCGGAAAATACCTAAAACCCTATCAGGGATTGAAACCTTGTAGCGATACATCAAGGTACTGTCGATTCAGCCGGAAAATACCTAAAACCCTATCAGGGATTGAAACATTCACAGGTAAAGGCAAAAGTCCACAATTAAAGCCGGAAAATACCTAAAACCCTATCAGGGATTGAAACTGATGCCTCCTATTCGTACAGTCTGTACCCAGACGCCGGAAAATACCTAAAACCCTATCAGGGATTGAAACGAGAATAAAAGGTTACAAGCGGAATTAGGCGAAGAGCCGGAAAATACCTAAAACCCTATCAGGGATTGAAACGGGAAACTTGATTTCATTATCGCAGACCTTCTTAAGCCGGAAAATACCTAAAACCCTATCAGGGATTGAAACTGCCTAAAAGTTTTTTAGCGAGATCAGATCCTTGCTCACCGAGCCGGAAAATACCTAAAACCCTATCAGGGATTGAAACCGGATTGATTGGGGTATCAGATTTAAGGCATCAGGCCGGAAAATACCTAAAACCCTATCAGGGATTGAAACTCAATACGGCTCTGATACTTGCGGCTGGATTGTGTCGAGCCGGAAAATACCTAAAACCCTATCAGGGATTGAAACGCTGTTGTGGTAGTGCCGGCCGCGCCGTTTATCTTCAAGCCGGAAAATACCTAAAACCCTATCAGGGATTGAAACCTCTAGGTACAAAGCCACCTGACTCAAACTGCTGCCGGAAAATACCTAAAACCCTATCAGGGATTGAAACTGAAGTGGTGGCAGTGGGGGATTTCTCCCCCGATGCCGGAAAATACCTAAAACCCTATCAGGGATTGAAACAAAAACAACAAGTTGAAGACTGTAGAAATTCACGCCGGAAAATACCTAAAACCCTATCAGGGATTGAAACACAAAACAATAAGATTTTTGGCTGACATCAACTTGAGCCGGAAAATACCTATTTCCTCATCTAGGGCTTGAAACTGAAGTGTGATGGAAAACCAACGATCGCCCGTGGAGCGCAAATTAACCTAAATCCCGATCGCCTTTAGACACAGAGTTTTTTTTGCAAGCGTACTTCACAGCCCGCAAAAACGGCTAAAAACCAGATTTCTTGGATTTTGATGCACATGGCTCTTCATATCTGCAAAAATTAGCCACAATTAACCTAAACTTTTATCGGAGATTTTTAGTCGGAAAATGCCTCCCCAAAGTTATGCACAATCAGGAAACGACACTGCCGTCTCCCTACCAGGATTAATTGTAAGGAAACGGCACTGCCGTCTCCTTTTATTGCAGCAGTTTATTTGAAATATTCGACGATTAATTGTATGGAAATGGCACTGCCATCTCCTGTTACTGCCACCTTTTACTTCGATAATTCGACATTGAGCTCGTTCACAACACGGCGTTTGAGCGGGAGTGATTTTTCTCTAGGTATCAAGTCAAATACTTTCCGAAAGGCAGCGTCTACTTCTTCAAAAGCTACTTGTCCCTTAGCATCATAAACAACTTTTCCCGATTGGTCAAGCAGCACAGTTTGAGGTACAAAACCTTTGTAATAATGGCTAGGTTCTGTGAGTTTTGCTGAAGATTCTGGAGGCAGGGAATCAACGAATATTGGCATAAAATCGGCTTCGCGACCGTAATATTCTTGAAGGTTAGAGACAACGATCGCAAATTGCTTGCAGTCGCTGCTATCGTCTGTATAAAACACTAGCAATGCGGGTTTCTTGCGTTTGAAAGAATCTGTGAGTTTGACTTTGGGAGGGACTAGGGAACCATTGCCGGCATAGAGGGCGTAGATTGTACCGTCGAAGCGATCGTCCGTGAGACTTGCGTAGGCTGGCGGTGTGCCGATGAACAGGATGAAGCTAAGGGCGATCGCCACAGTTACAAGACTAGCAGACACAATTCGCCGCCACAAGCCCAGCCCAGAAGCAGCAGTAGCAATTAAATTTTGGTACTTGGAAAATATCATAGGTTGTTGGCAGTTGCTGCAAAGTGGCGAAAAAGTGTGCAAAACATGATTAATTTTATCAGCAAATGTCGGCAAATACCGTTGAGTGAGTTAAATTGGTTTTTGATAAACTATTTTAATGCGCTTAATGATTGCTTTGTTTGACATACTCGCCCAAACGCCCGCTGCTGATGTTTCCGGGCCCGCTCAAATCAATCTGTTGCAGGCGATCGTTTTAGGAATTGTACAGGGATTAACAGAGTTTTTGCCCATCAGCAGCAGCGCTCATTTGAAGGTAGTGCCGATCGCCCTGGGGTGGGGCGATCCGGGCGTTGCTTACACTGCTGTAATTCAATTGGGCAGCATTGTGGCAGTGCTTTGGTATTTCTGGAAAGACTTGACAACTATAACTATTGGTGCATTTAAAGCTATTACCCGCTCTGACTACGATTCCCAAGAGTTTCGGATCGGATTGGGAATTGCTTTGGGAACAATACCTGTAGTCTTTTTTGGGCTGCTAATCAAGATATTTATTCCAAAATTTGACGAGTCGCCACTGAGAAGTTTGGGTGCGATCGCCATTGCTTCGATCGTGATGTCGCTGTTGTTAGCAATAGCAGAAAAAATGGGCAAGCGCAATCGCACTTATGAAAAGTTAACTGTTCAAGACGGTATTTTGATGGGATTAGCTCAAGCAATGGCGTTGATTCCGGGGTGTTCGCGATCAGGTTCCACTCTAACAGCAGGATTGTTTATGGGATTGGAAAGACCAGCCGCCGCGCGGTTTTCTTTTTTATTGGGAATTCCGGCAATTACTCTGGCTGGATTAGTGGAATTGAAGGGTGCTTTGGGAGAAGGAATCGGCGATGCTGGAGTTGCAGCTTTGATAGTGGGAACGATTTCGGCATTTGTGTTTTCTTATTTGTCGATCGCCTGGCTGATGAAGTTCCTGCAAACTCAAAATACGTGGGTGTTTGTGTGGTATCGGCTGGCTTTTGGCGTGGCGATTTTGACCGCCCTCGCAGGTGGAGCAGTCACAAATCAGTAAGTCGCTTTAATTATAAGAACAGGCTTTCCGGCCTGTTCCACAAAGAGTAATATCAATTCCGGTGACACCGGAATGACAAGCGAGGAGACGGCAATGCCGTTTCCCTACCCAAAATAATATTGTAGGGACACGGCACTGCCGTCTCCTAATTTCCGTGTCCCTACCCAAAATAATATTGTAGGGACACGGCACTGCCGTCTCCTAATTTCGGCTCAAATCAAAGCTAGCCCTGGAGGATATATGATGCTCGAAAATAGCTCTCATAAAAATGCACAATTAGCACTAATTTTGCTCGTTCCCGCTGCTAGCATTGGTGTAGCGATGTCCTTATTTATTGCCCCTGGAACAGTCGGAACCACAGCCTCAGTATTGTGCGGACTTTGGTTGCTAGTCTTGCCGATCGCCTGGTGCGTCTGGGGCGATCGCTATCAACTGCATTTATCCCTACCAAAATATCAAGAATTGTTAGTCGGTACGGTTTTGGGACTGTTAATGTTCGGCATGATTCTGGGTGTTTACTGGCTTTTCGGCCAGCACTGGATAGATGGAATCGATGCCAAATCAAAAGTGCAGCAAATGGGACTGAGCAATCCCGCTATTTTCTCGATCGTCCAAGCATATTTTGTACTAATCAACTCATTTATTGAAGAATTTATTTGGCGCTGGTTCGTCTACAAAAAGTGCGAGATTCTGATGCCTGGAAAAGCAGCTATATTTCTGAGCGCGTTGTTTTTCACGCTCCATCATATCATTGTTTTAGCAGCTTATACCGACTGGCGCGGAGTGATTTTAGGCTCATTAGCTGTCTTCGCAGCCGGGGCAATTTGGTCGCAGTGCTATCTGACATATCGTTCGGTTTGGGCGAGTTACATCAGTCACGCGATTGCCGATTTAGCCCTCTCAATCATTGCTTGGCAAACAATCTTTAGCTAGCTAAATTAAGGAATGATGGCACTTTATTGAAGTTTCCTCATATTGCTAACCGCTCTTTCATAGTTATCCTTGTCGCCTTGTTTCTGAAATAAATCTGCTGCTTTCTGAAAGTCTTGCATCGCCCCGGGCTTGTCTCCCCCCTTAGCGCGGGTAATTCCCCGGCTTAAGTAAGCACCAGCTAAATTAGGATCGATTTGTAAAGCTGTGTTGAAATCAGCTAAAGCACTTTTCTCGTCTCCTAAACGAGAACGGGTAACGCCCCGATTTAAGTAAGCTAAGGCATACTTAGGATTGATTTGCAAAGCTGCGTTGTAATCGGCGATCGCACCCTGGCTGTCTCCTAAATCGTCGCGCGCATTCCCCCGGTTTCCGTAAGCTTCTGCATACTTAGGATTGATTCGCAAAGCTTCGTTGTAATCGGCTACAGCACCCTGATTGTCTCCTGAAACATAACGGATATTTCCCCGGTGATAATAAGCAAGAGCGTCGTTAGGATTAATCCGTAAAACTTGGTTAAAATCAGCCAGCGCACCTTCCTTATCTCCTAAAGTCAAGCGGGCAAGTCCCCGGTTGCCGTAGGCTTGCAATAAGTTAGGATTACTTTGCAAAGCTGCGTCGAAATCGGCGATCGCACCCTTATTGTCTCCTAATTCAGAGCGCAACATTCCCCGGTTGTTGTATGCAGAAGCATACTTGGGATTGATTCGCAAAGCTTCGGTGTAATCGGCGAGTGAACCCTTGCTGTCTCTCAAGCGATAGCGGGTAACTCCCCGGTTGTAGTAGGCTAAGGCATCATTAGGATTGAGTCGCAAAGCTTCGGTGTAATCGGCGATCGCACCCTGGCTGTCTCCCGAGTCGTCGCGAGCATTTCCCCGGTTGGTGTAAGCTTCGGTAAAGTTAGGATTAATTCGCAAAGCTTCGTTGAAATCTGCTATGGCACCCTTATAGTCTCCTAAACGATAGCGGGCATTTCCCCGAGCGTCGTAGGCTTGAGCATAATTAGGATCGATCGCAATTGCTTGAGTGTAAGCGGCTATCGCGCCTTGATAGTCTCCTTTTTCATATTTTTGCTCACCCTGATTTAATAAATCCTCAGCTTTCGTCGCAGCCACCGCAGGCGCACTCGGAATCTGAACAGATATAGCCACAACTGCGGTTGGTTGGGCGATCGCCATAATTGCAACTGCGCTAATTAATGCGATCGGCAGTTTGTTAAAAAATTTCATTGATTTTCCCGGCGAATAAAATAGCTTTTAAGTTAAACATACTCGCCTTTGTGCACTAATGGCAACTGATTGACCTGCACGAACTTCTAAGCTATGCTGAAGAGAGAAAACTAATATTGCTCTCAATCTCAAAATGCTACTTGTTCCGACGGCTGAACCAATTCCGCTTGTGGCTGATGCAAACGGTGTTATCCGCATTAGCAAAACCCGGGTCACCCTAGATACAGTCATTACAGCTTTTCTTGAAGGAGGCACAGCAGAAGAAATCCGGGAACAATACCCGTCTCTTCAGCTTTCCGATATTTATTTTGCAATCGGCTACTACTTGCGACACCATTCCGAAGTTGACGCTTATCTCATGGAACGTCAACGTCTGGCCGCAGAAGTTCAGCAAGAAGCAGAAAGGCGTTTTAACCCAGTTGGAATACGCGATCGCTTATTAGCAAGACGCAACCAAAAAGGGTAGTTTTATATGCTGCGATTCTTGGCAGACGAGAACTTTAACAATCAGATTGTGCGGGGCATTATGCGGCGAAATCCCGACGTTGATATTGTCCGCGTTCAAGATGTGGGGTTGATAGAAGCCGATGACCCAACTGTCTTAGAAGGGGCCGCAATCCAAGGGCGCGTGGTATTAACTCACGATGTAGCAACGATGACCAACTTCGCCTACGATCGAATCCAAGCAGGTCTTGCGATGCCTGGATTATTTGAAGTCAGCCGCCGTGTTTCTGTAGGTTTGGCGATCGAGGAAATTTTGCTAATTGCTGAGTGCAGTCTGGAAGGAGAATGGGAAGGACAAGTGCGATTTTTACCTTTACGCTAACCGGCGCAGGACTGACTTTAGAAAATTCAGCATAGACGAGTTAAACTGTAAACATTCTCCGTTAGCCACATCTTAAACTATGACCGCACATCAGGAATCCATCATCGACCAATTCACTCGTCAGGCAATTCCATTCTCTAAATTGTACGCTCACACAAATCAAGAGTCTCTACACCTGCTGAGAGAAATGGCGAGTGTATCTAACAAAGATCTAGTTCTAGATGTTGCTTGCGGTTCAGGTATTGTTAGTTGTGCTTTTGCCGAAGTTGCCAATCACGTTACTGGCATCGATATCACACCAGCTATGCTCGAACAAGCCCAGATTCTGGCGCAACAGAAAAAATTGATTAATCTGTCCTGGCAACAAGGAGATATTGAAACACTACCATTTCCCGATGCTACTTTTTCTATTGTTCTAAGTCGTTACGCTTTTCATCATTTTTTGCAGCCAGATATTGTGCTATCGGAGATGGTTCGCGTATGTCGTCCAGGTGGTCGAATCCTGATTGCTGATGTTGCTTTGCCGCCAGATAAAGTGAATGCTTACGATCGGCTTGAAAAGTTGCGCGATCCCTCTCATACTCGCGCATTGACTCTGGAAGAGTTGCCAAAATTAGTCGCGGATGTCAATCTTGAAAATGTTAAATTGGCTTTTTATAAGGTAGAACTTGGTCTAGAACAACAGTTATCAGCTTCTTTTCCCAACCCCGGTGGTGACGAGAAGATTCGACAGATTTTTAGACAGGATATTGGTGTTGATAGTCTCGGAATTGGCGCGCATTTCCGAGGCGATGAAATTCATTATGCCGTTCCAATCGCTGTCATAGTTGGCGAGAAAATAGCCTAAGTTTTATCAACTCATACCAATTTAATGTGAAGTTGCATATATCTCGATCCCCCTAAATCCCCCTTAAGAAGGGGGACTTTGAGAAGAATCTTGTCCCCCCCTTATTAAGGGGGGTTAGGGGGGATCAGATTCTATGCAGCCTCATAAAAAATTGGTATCAAATCAATAATAACAAATAATCAATAATCAATAATCAATAACTAATATGAGCGAATTGTCAACACGTCCAGCCCGAATCACCAAGATCATTGCTGACAGCATCGCCGCCGAAATAGGATTTGATTCCGGTGACTCAATCGTCGCCATCAATGGCGAAAAACCCCGCGATTTAATCGACTATCAATTTCTGTGCGCCGATGAATTTCTGGAACTAGAAGTTTTAGACAGTAAAGGCAAAACCCACAAGTTAGAAATCGAGAAAGAATACGACGAAGACTTGGGTTTAGAATTTGAAACTGCTCTCTTTGACGGACTAATTCAGTGCAATAATCGCTGTCCTTTTTGCTTCATTGACCAGCAGCCACCGGGAAAGCGCGAAACTCTCTATCTCAAAGATGATGACTATCGCCTGAGTTTTCTTTACGGTAGCTACCTGACTCTCACAAATTTGTCTCAAAAAGAGTGGGACAGAATCGAACAAATGCGGCTTTCGCCTCTCTATGTTTCTGTGCACGCTACGGAACCGGAAGTGCGAATTCGGTTGCTGAAAAATCTGCGGGCTGGGCAGATTTTATCACAAATCAAGTGGTTTCAAGAACGCCGATTGCAAATTCACGCTCAAGTTGTGGTTTGTCCCGGGATTAATGATGGCGAACATTTAGAACGCACTTTGTTAGATTTGGCTAAGTTTCATACGGGAAATATTCCTGCTGTGGCGTCGGTGGCTGTGGTGCCGGTTGGTTTGACTCGCTTTCGTCCAGCGGAAGATGAATTGACTGCGGTAACACCGGAAAAAGCGCGGGAAGTTATCGCGCAAGTTCAGAAAATTCAAGCTGTTTTGAGTCAAGGTAAAAAAGGCGCAGCGGCGAAAAAGCAGAATTCAAAATCGCGCTGTATTTGGCTGGCTGATGAGTGGTTTTTAATCGCTGGTTTGGATTTGCCGATCGCCTCTGACTATGAAGATTATCCGCAAATCGGTAACGGTGTCGGTTCGATTCGCCAATTTATCCAACAGTTTGAGACTGCTTTTGCTAAACTGCAACCGACACAAGTTAACCCTGCGCGCAAGTTGGTTTGGGTGGTGGGAAATGCTGTGGAAAAAGCTTTTGAGCCGATCGCCGATCGACTAAATCAAATTCCCGGCTTAGAAGTTAAAATGGTAGCATTGTGCAGCGACTATTGGGGGCAAAACATTACTGTCACTGGTTTGCTGACTGGTCAAGACTTGCTCGCAGCTTTGCAGGGACTAGACTTGGGAGACGGCATCTTGCTGCCCTCGGTGATGCTAAAACAAGGGGAACCGCGTTTTTTGGATGATATGATGCTCTCTGAGCTCGCTGGTTTCCTGAAAACGGAGATTTTCCCAGTTAGTGGAGTGGAGGAACTAATCTCAGTTGCGATCGGTCTGGCAACAGTTGACAATTGACAGTTAACAGTTGACAGTTGAGGGCAAGGTTTTTAAGAGGGGGATTTAAACCCAGCCCTAAAAACAATCTGCCTGTTTGAGGGCGGGGGCTAAAAACCCTTAATATTTGGTAAAATCTCAATTTAGATCGAGACTTTCAACAGGAGTACGACTGGAAACTTGAGACTAATCTTGCTTTAAAATTGTCTCTGGAATTGCAGAATAAGTTAAAATTTATGCGTGTTTTTCGTCAAATCGTGGTAGTCGGAGTGGGCGCTGCAATTACTCTCAGCAACCCGGGACAAAGTATTTCAGCACAGCCTCTGGCTCAGTCCCAAGACGGCTCGGCCCTTAGCGATCGGCTTGAATTAGGGCAGAATGTTCGATCGACCTCGAACACACTCCCAGAACCAGCATCAGAGACCTCCGAGTCTCAGCAGCAAGCGGCAGCTAAGATCGCATCAAATCTCCCAACCGAGTCCGAGCAAGCATCAAAGCCTCAACAGGCTGCTCCGGCTTCTGCACAGAAGGAAAATTTGGCGCAGTCTGGAACGCCCGCACCCAGAGGCGCTCAGCAGCAACCAGTCCCGAGCCGCCCCAACAATGTTCCGGCGCCGAGTTTGCCAACACCAGTTCCCCGCGGCACTCCGAACGAAAGTTTCCCCCCTGTTACTCCGAAGGGCATTTTAGACACCAAGCCCCCTGGTTCCCTGGAACCCAACCCGAATCCGTTGCTGTTTCCGACAAAGCCCGAGGATGTCAGGATCGAGCAAACTGAGTCAATTACCTTGCAGCAGGCGATCGACCTCGCGCGGCGCAACAGCCAAGTTTTGCAAATCGCCGGTCAGCAATTGCAACAAAGTCGATCGGCTTTGCGCGAACAGCAAGCTGCTCTTTATCCCGACCTGAATTTTCAAATGGGCGCCAACCGCTCTGTGACAGCCGGCGGAGAACTCGGAGTCCGGGCCGGACAGCGCCGCGCCAACTTTGATGCGGCCCAAAGCGGGCGGCCGGCCACCACTGTTGGCCCCAATTTGGGCAGCAACAGTCTCAACAGCACTTTGGAGTTGAGCTACGACATCGATTTGTTCGGAAGGCGGCGCGCTAACATCCGCGCGGCCGAGGAACAGTTGCGCCTTCGGGAACTGGATGTGGAACGCCAAGCCGAGCAACTCCGCTTCGACACTGCTGAGGGTTACTACAACTTGCAAAACTCCGACGGACAAGTTGCGATCCGCCAAGCTTCGGTCAGAAATGCCCAGCAAAGTTTGCGGGATGCCGAAGCCTTGGAACGGGCAGGGGTGGGAACCCGGTTTGCGGTGTTGCAGGCTCAGTCAAATGTGGCTAACGAACAGCAGCAACTGTCAGTGGCCCGCCGCGACCAGCGAGTGGCCCAGCGCCGTTTGGCTGAGATTTTGAATATCAGTCAGTCGGCGAATTTGACGGCTGCTGACCCGGTGGAGCAAGCGGGCTCCTGGAGGCTGTCTCTGGAAGAGAGTATCGTCCAAGCTTTTAAGAATCGCCCCGAGTTGGAACAGCAGTTGGTGCAGAGGGATGTCAGCAAGCAGCAAAGGCGATCGATCCAGGCCGGGCGTTTGCCTCAACTGACTGTTGCGGGTAGTTACAACGTTCTGGGACAAGACCCCGACGACCCGAACCCGTTTGCGGCTCGCGGCTGGGCCGACGGGTATTCGATCCGGGCGAATCTGACTTGGAGTATCTTTGACGGCGGTGCGACGAATGCCAGGGTGAAACAGCGGGATGCGGATATTGCGATCGCCGAAACTCGATTTGACCAACTCCGCAATCAGGTGCGACGGGAAGTGGAACAAGCTTATTTTGGCTTGGAGTCGAGTTTTGAGAATATCGAAACTTCTGAAGCGGGGGTTTTGCAGTCGAGGGAAGCTCTGCGTTTGGCCCGACTGCGGTTTCAAGCTGGTGTGGGTACTCAGACGGATGTGATTCAGGCGGAAACTGATTTGACTAGGGCTGAGAGAAACCGATTGTCGGCAATTGTCACTTACAACCTGGGGCTGTCATCTCTCCAGCGGGCTGTGAGCAATCTTCCGACTAATAACCTCTCCGATACTCCTTGAGATTGGGTTGGGGCGATCTTTCTTCACAGATCGATCGGACATCCGGTATTAAATGTTCGATACAATAGTTAATACTTTGTAAGAAAGAACCAAGTCACTGGGTTATAAGGAATCGGCAATGGCCAATATCAAGTTTGTGAAGGAAGATCAGGAAGTCATCGCAGCAGACGGAGCCAATTTGAGGCTCAAAGCTCTAGAAAACCGCATCGACTTGTACACGTTTTCGGGAAAGATGATGAATTGCGGGGGCATCGGCCAATGCGGCACCTGCATTGTGGAAATTGTCGAGGGCGGTGAAAATCTGTCGCCCCGCACGGACTTTGAGAACCGCAAGCTCAAGAAAAAGCCCGAAAACTATCGGTTGGCTTGCCAAGCTATGGTCAACGGCCCGGTAAGCGTCAAGACTAAGCCTTAACTGCCGGTGGGCATGGGGCATTGGGGATTGGGCATTGGGGATTGGGCAAAAGGAAATAAAAATTCTTGGATTTTGAATTTTGATTTTTTACCTATTCAACTGTCTAGTGCTGCCTTCTGCTACATTCTAGTTTGCCTTCTGCCTTTGAGTGGTATCCTAGTTGTGTGTATTTTCATATTTTTTGATAGAGGCGGGGGTCTTCATGGAAGTTAATCAGCTAGGGTTTGTGGCAACCATTCTGTTTGTTTTGGTTCCCAGTGTTTTTCTAATCATTTTGTACATTCAAACAGCTAGTCGCCAAGGCAGAAAAGATTAGTAATTTCTGCTATTTTTGTCTAGTTTTGTGCATTGCAAAAAAAAAGCGCCAACAGCTTGTTACTGGGGCGCTTTTTTTGTTGAATTTTGAGCGTGCTGATTTTGGATTCATATAAAATCAGGTAGCATCGGAATTAATATTAGCCGGAATTAGGAGACGGCTTTTGGAGTGTCCCTACAGTATTATTTTGGGGTAGGGAAACGGCACTGCCGTCTCCTCGCTTGTCATTCCGGGGCAGCCGGAATGATATCATTGGTGGGAAAAATTCAAAATCCAAAACTTGTACTGAGCGAAGCCGAAGTATCCCAAATCCAAAATTGTTGGAGTTTAGCCGATCGTCCTTGCTAACAATACGGGACAATTGGCGTAGACTCGCACGTAGTCTGACAGAGAATTTCCCAGGAGTCGATCGAGATCCACAAAGCTTTTAGCAACGTTGGGCCGCCGATCCGGGGAACCGATTATCAATAAATCGGCATTCATGTCCTCTGCAATCCGACAAATTGCTTCCCCTGGCTTACCTGCGGCACTCACGCAGCGGTAGCTAACTCCCATTTGTTTCGCGAGTGCTATTGCAGGGGCCAATACAGGGTCTTTTTCAGCATTTCCTGTTAAATCTTCGGTGGATTTTCCCGTCAAATCTTTGGTGACGTGTACTAGAATTATTTCCCCGCCGCTGACTTCTTTGACGAAAGATAGGGCTAGTTCTAAGGAGTGTTTGGCGGATTCCGATTTATCTAGCGCCACCATGACGCGCTTGATTCTTTTGACGTAGATGTCGTCTTTTACTAATAGCATCGGTCTGGATGTTAGCTGGAAAACGTACTGGCTGACTGAGTTTTCCAAAATCGATTGCAGCCGTCCGAGTCCCCGGGAACCCATAATTACTAAGTCGGATTGTTCTTCTTCTGCGACTTGACAAACGGTTGTTTTGGGGTCTCCCTGTTTGAGTCGGGGATTGACTCTGCTAGGATCTATTTTCAAAGACTGGACTGCTTGTGCTAAAATCTTACCTCCTTCTTCCAACTTGGCGGCCATGTCATTGGATGTTACTTGGGGCGGCACGACGTGCAAGACGGTGACAGAGGTTTTTTGCAAGGAAGGGATGTCCATCAACATATTAAACATCTCTTCGCACAAGCCGCGACCGGCCACGGCTACTAAAATTTTTTCGATCATGGTTTTGGCGATTAAAACAGTTGAGTTTTCTTGTGCGGCGTTAAACTAGACCGTTGGTACTCTAGTTTGTTAATGTTAAGCATAGGCCTGAAGTTGGTCTTATAATTTGTAGAAATGTAGCGTTTTGGAACAATTTGTAACGTGTTAGAGAACGATCGAACTCAACCAAAATTCGCACCGACTGATGCCATTCAAAATCGGGCTGGAATCGACTCTGAGGGCTGGTTTGAATATGTGGTGCGAGTCTACCCCCACCATACTGACTACAACGGTGCGGTTTGGCACGGGACTTATCTGGCTTGGATGGAGGAAGCGCGGGTGGAAAGTTTGCGCTCTCTCGGCATTGAGTATGCTGATTGGGTAGCTCAAGGTTTGGAACTGCCGGTGGTGGAACTTTCGCTGCGCTACCACCGGGCAGTACAGATGGGCCAAGCTGTGGCTGTGAGGACGCGGATGACTGCTGGTGAGGGTGTGCGGCTGGTTTGCGATTACGAAATTCGATCGCCCGATGCTCAAGAATTATATGTCACAGCACAGGTGACTTTGGTTGGTGTCGATCGGGAAAAGGGCAAGATTATCCGTCAATTGCCGCCGGCGCTGAAGGAAGCTTTGACAAGGCTTTTTGTTAAACCTTCAACCTAAGCTGCGATTAATTATTAATTCTGCCTTCTACTTGGTGTTTTCTGCCTTTTTGGAAATTTTTAATTATGTCAAATAAACTGGGATTTTCAGAGCAAAATCTTGAACAACAGCGAAATAGTTTGGAGAGTAATCAATTAAATTCTGCTTTAAAAACTGGACAAGCAACAAGTATTGTTTCTGCAAGCCTAGATGATTTAAAATCCGGTGAATTAGTTGAGAACAAAGCTACTTTTTGGGCGATAGTTTCGCTGTCGGCGGCGCTGTTGGCCGTGTCCCTGGCTGCAATTTTTATTCGGTTGAGCGAACGGGAAATCGGCCCGAATGCTACTGTTTTCAACCGTTTGTGGATCGCAACTGTAGTGTTTGCAGTGTGGAATGGTGCGGGGGAAGTGCGCCGCCGAATGTCTGCGGATAATGTTGAAGATGTTGAAGGGCGATCGACCTACACTATCCGCGATTTGATGCTGTTAACAGCCGTAGGCATCGTTTCTTCTGCTTCCTTGGGCTTCTGGGCTTGGTCGCTGACTCAGACGAATGTTGCTAATTCTACTGTACTGCGAAACTTAACTCCTTTATTTACTACTTTGGGGGGATGGCTGCTGTTAGGCCGCCGTTTTGATAATAGGTTTTTGCTGGGACTGGCCGTGGCTGTCTTAGGCGCAATTGCGATCGGCATCGACGACTTGCAAACAGCCGGAGATAATCTAGCTGGTGATATTACTGCTCTTTTATCAGCGATGTTTTATGCAGCAAATCTGCTGATTGCCGAACATTTACGCACCAAATTTCCGGCGACAACTATCTTGATGTGGCGCTGTTTTATTGGGAGTGTGTTAATTTTGCCACTGGTGCTACTTGCGGGCGATCGAGTTTTCCCTTATTCTTGGCAGGGATGGCTATCTGTAATTGCTTTGGCCGTGATTTGCCAAGCTTTCGGGCAGGGACTTCTCATCCACAGCCTCGGTCGTTTGTCATCAGGCTTTGTCGCTCTTTTCCTACTGCTAGAACCCGTAATTACCGCTATCTTAGCTTGGATACTGTTTTCGGAAAAGTTAAGTTTGTTTAATTGGTTGGCTTTTTCTGTAGTTTTAGTAGGGATTTATCTAGGAAAATCTAGCAGTTCAGCCGAGAAAAAATAAAAGAAAGGAAAATCAACTTAAATGATTGCCACATCAATTGACATGAATCACTTAGATTACAACTTTAGTCTACTACCTGAATATTTAGAGCTACTGTTTGCTAAATTGCGGATTGGTGTGGTATTTGGCGGCGACTGCGATCGCCCTGGATCGGTGATTTACAAAACTCACAATCCCCGCTCTTGGAAAAGTTACGAAATCGTCGCCCGCGAGATTGCTCAAGCATTAGCAGAAATTGGCTTCAAACACGTCTTCGTCATTCCTGACGACATGAACTTACCCGAACAGTTAAAACAACAAAATATCCATTTAGTGTGGCTGAATACTGGCGGAGTCCAGGGCTACAATCCTGTTTGTCACACACCCGCCTTGTTGGAAATGTTGGGAATGCCATATATCGGTCACAATCCTTTAAATAGTTCAACTTTAGATAACAAACACGCTTTTAAACGAGAACTGCAATCAGTGGGGATACCAACCGCTCCGTTTATGACTTGGCATCCTTCTCAGGGGATTTTGCAGCCTTATTTGCACGATCGCTTTGCCATTGCTTTCGGCGAGTATCAAGGGCCTTTTGTTGTCAAACCAGTATCCGGCCGCGCTTCGCTGCACGTTCATTTTGTAGACAAGATTGAGGGTTTGTCTGAAGCAGTTTCCGACGTTCACCGAGCAACTCACAATACTGCTTTAATTGAAAAGTATTTGCCGGGACGAGAATTTTGTGTAGCGGTTTGCGGCTATGTTACTTATGCTAAAGGTACGTTTTCTAAAAATACCAAGCCCTTTGCTTTTTCGACAATTGAACGAGTTTTAGAATCGGAGGAACGCATCTTTACTTCTATGGATAAAAAGGCGATAACTACTGATAGAGGACGGTTGATGGGCGCCGAGGAACCGGAACTAAAACAAGAGTTGATTGAGTTAGCTCGAAAAATGTATTGGGAATTTAGTTTAAATAGCTTGGTGCGGATTGATGTCCGAAGCGATGCTGGTGGGAAACTTTATGTTTTGGAAGCAAATCCGAAACCGGATCTGAAACACCCAGGGAAAAATGTGACGAGTTTGGTAGCTTTAGGTTTAGCGGAATACGGAATGAGTTATAACGATTTAATTTTGAGTTTACTGGCGGATAGGTTGGATTATTTGCTGACTCAACATATCGAAATTATTCCTCATATTGTGGATTTGCTTGGTTAATCGGATTTGTAGGGTGCTTGCTGCACCTTACCTGTTTGGTTTTTGTAAATAAATATAAATTGTCGAGCCAAGTGAACACGGGCGCGCAAGTTGTGATAGCTTTGAGTAAGATAGCGATTTATGGATGTCCCTTTCTTGTGGCAAGCATTTCCGGCAACTCAATTTATATCAATTAGATAAAACAAATGCAAGCATTACTTTTATTAATAGGATTTGGAGGCGGGGCATTAGTCTGCTGGCTAATTCTGAATAAGCGAAATTCCCGAAGCTTGTTGCGGATGCAGGGTTCGCAGGAGGCTATATCAAAATTGGCGTCGCAGTTGGATGCCAGAAATTCGGAATTGCGGCAAAAGGTACAGAATGAAAGTCAGCTAAATTCTGAACTTTCCCAGTTGCAAAATCGGTTAGAAAGTGTGACTGATGAGCAAGATTTTTTAAATAATCAAGTGTCGGAATTGGAAGAAATATTGGCAGGAATTGCCCAGGAGCGATCGCAAGTTAATTCTCTGATTGCTGATTTGCAGTTTCAGCTAGAAAATGCTCAACAAGCTGAGTCGCAGTTAGCGGAAGTCGCAGAACTTCAATCTCAGGTGGAAGCGGAGGATCGGGAGCGATCGCAACTTAACGCTCAAATACTGGAAATGCAAGCAGAGTTAGAGACATTTGATGCAGAACGTTCTCAATTTCACGATTTACTGTCTGAATTTGACAATCAGTTGGAAACTGTCAATCAAAGCAGATTGCAAATACAGTACCAGTTATCGGAAACTGAGCTCAAGTTCGATCGCTCAATTCAAGATCGGAGAGAGCTTCAGTCACAATTATCTGCTTTGCAAGCTCAACTAGAGAGTACAGAACAACAAATAGTCAACTCTCAATTGCATCAACCTCAAGCTGAATTATTAGAGCTGGAAAGACAGTTAGAAGCTGCTAATTCCGATAAAATGCAGTTAAACTCTCAACTCTTGGAGCTGCAAAGTCAATCAGAAACGGTCGATAGAGAGCGAGAACAACTGCAATCCGATCTAGAAACTGCTAACACAGAGCGATCGCAACTTTATACTCAACTATCCCAATTGCAAACTCAAATCGAGACAGCCCATCAAAATCAAACTCAAATTCAATCTCAAACATCCGAGTTAGAACAACAGTTAGAAAGTGCAAGTCAAATTCGCTCAGAATTAGAATCTGGGCTAGAAACTGCTAACACAGAGCGATCGCAACTTTCTACTCAACTATTGGAATTACAAACTCAAATCGAGACAGCCCATCAAAATCAAAATCAACTCCAATCTCAAACATCCGAGTTAGAAAAGCAGTTAGAAAATGCGTCTCAAACTCGCTCCGAATTGGGATCTCAACTGTCGCAATTGCAAACTCAAATTGAGATAGCAAATCAAAATCAAACTCAACTGCAATCTGACATATCCGAACTAGAAGAGCAGCTAGAAAGTGCAGGTCAAATCCGCTCAGAATTGGCATCGCAACTGAATTCTGAACTATTGGAATTGCAAAATCAAATTGAAACAGCAAATCAAAATCAAACTCAACTGCAATCTCAAATATCTGAGTTAGAAAAACATTTAGAAAATGGGCATCAAACTCGATCGGAATTACAATCTCAGCTACGAGATACTGACATAGAACGCTCGGATATCAATTTTCAACTGTCGCAATTGCAAACTCAAATCGAGACAGCAAATCAAAATCAAACTCAACTGCAATCTCAAATATCTGAGTTAGAAAATCAGCTAGAAAGTGGGATTCAAACTCGATCGCAATTAGAGTCGCAGCTTTCTACTCAACTATTGGAATTGCAAACTCAAATCGAGACAGCCCATCAAAATCAAACTCAACTGCAATCTCAAATATCTGAGTTAGAAAATCAGTTAGAAAGTGCAGGTCAAGTTCGATCGCAATTGGAATCTGGGCTAGAAATAGCTAACGAAGAGCGATCGCACCTTTCTGCTCAACTCTCGGAAATTCAAAGTCAAATTGATACAGCCAACCAGAATCAAACTCAACTGCAATCTCAAGTATCCGAGTTAGAACATCAGCTAGAGATAGTGGATCGAGAACGCTCCCAGTTAACCTCGCAACTTGTCGAAATGGGCAATTCAGAATCACCCAAGGAAGAATCAAACTTAGAAATAGCAGTTTTGAAAAATCAAGAATTTGTGGTTTCTCAACAGGGTCAAGGCGATTATACTACTATTAGCGAAGCGGTAAGAAATGCGGTTCCAGGTACGCGGATTTATGTAAGTCCCGGTTTGTATCAGGAAAGTGTAATTATCGACAAATTCGTCGAAATTATCGGTAGCACAGAAGGGGGAAGTGTCACTCTTGAAAGCATAGATTCAAACTGCATTTTAATGCAAGCAGAGAGTGCTTTAGTTCGAGGTTTGAGAATGAATGCAACGGGAAAATATTACGCTGTAGATGTTCGCAAAGGCGAGTTAATTGTAGAAGATAGCGATATCACTTCTACAGACTATTCTGTGGTGGGAATCTGCGGCCCCGATGCTGATTCTGTGCTCCGCCGCTGTCAAATTCACGATGCGGTATGGAACGGAATTTTCATATCGGATAATGGGAGAGCAACGGTGGAAGATTGCAATATTTATGATAATGGTAGTCTGGGAATTGGTGTCGGATTGGACGGAAAATTGATCGCGCGCCGATGTCGGATTAGCGGTAATCGAGGTGAGGCGATCGCAGTTTATAGAGATAGCATTGCTACGGTGGATGATTGCGATTTAACGGGTAATGCCGGCGGTGCTTGGCGAATTGCAGATAACGGATATGTACGCGGCAAAGGTAATCAGGAATAGAAGAAGTTCGGCAACGGATTATGTAACGGATTTAACAGATGTAACGGATGGATGAAAGCACATCATATCAATTCCGGCTACGCCGGAATGACAAGCGAGGAGACGTCAGTGCCGTGTCCCTACCGCGATCAATTGTAGGGACACGGCACTGCCGTCTCCTCCGCCTCCTCCGTTTATATCATTCCGATGCAAACGCATTGCCCATATTACTACTAAATTCCTAATAATTTAGCAGGATTTTCTATCATCATTAAATCAATTTCCCGCTGAGAAATGCCTTCACCTATCAATTTTTGCACAAATAATTTATAACCTTCCGCAGGTAAAGGATCGGGTTTTCTTCCCAAATCCGTACTGAGCACAAAATGCTCGGCTCCGATTAGTTTAATCGCGGCCGCCATCCGCTCAATTGAAACATGATGCCAGTTTCTATGTCCTTCATCAGCGGCATTTTCACCCATCAAATCGTTGACAAATGCGAGTTCTAGGAAAGCTCCCATCTGGGCTGCTGTTTGCATATTTTCTAGGGACAAACCTGGTACATCAGCCATTGCGTGGGTAATCAGGATATTTTTAATGTTGAGAATGTTGGCTTGCTCAACAACAGCCATCACCTCTTCCGCACAAATATGACCAGTTTCCAACACCAAATTCTCTCTAGCTACAATCTGCAATACCGCTTTTGTCTCCGGTAAAATCTTGCCATTTTCCGCAACTTTAATCCCGATTCCTGACTTGTGAAAAACTCTCAAATGACACTCAGCATCAACCGTTGGTAGCCAAACAACTTTACCGTATTTCCCACCGATACGGTGCATTGCTTCTACGGCGTGGGGATTCATCCCGCCTACAGAATGATTGAGAACAACTCCTCCGAAAACTTGGATTTTTGGTACTATTTTATTAACCAAAACTGCGCGGGCTGCTGTACTCCCATAGTGATTTTTTAAGACAACAGCTTTCATCTTCGCCTTAGCAGCTAATTTAGCTACTTCAAAATCGTCTAATCGGCGGGGAATCACATCAGGAGACGAATGAATGTGAAAGTCGATCGCACTTTCGATCGTAATCTTGTGTGAATATCCCACAGCATAAACTGGGAGACAAAACCAATAGCCAACAATCCAAACTAAAATTAAAAAACAACTTCCATTCATCCCCTCTTATCTTCTCTCTGCGTTCTCTGCGCCCTCTGCGGTTCAATCCTCTTAATTCTTGTGTCCAGTTAATTTGTTCCGGCTTGCTCGCTCAATTCGCAAGCAACCGCTTTATTTCTCATCATTTGAAAAATGTTGTAAAATCCGTTAGCGCGGGAAGGAGTCAGACTCACATTCAATCCCGTGTCTTGAATAAAATCCGGGGTAACGCTAACAATCTCAGCCGGAGTTAATCCGCTCAAACCTTCTACGAGTAAGCCAACTAATCCTTTGACTAACTGAGCGTCTGAATCGCCTTGAAACAAAACTTTTCCGTCTGTCAAATTTGCCGTAATATAAACTTGCGACACGCAGCCAGAAACTTTGTTTTCCGGCTGTTTGTCGGTTTCGGGAAATGCTGGGAGTCGCTTGGCATACCATAGCAGTTGTTCGTAGCGCTGTTTCGGATCGGAGTGTCGCTGAAAGCGCTGGACGATTTTAGCTAGGGCTGGAGGTAGCGCGGTGTTTACGGACATGATTTCGAGTAGCAGTTTACTTCCTTAATATTATACATTTGATATCACATTCAGGACAATGCACGTGCCGTTTCCTAAAAATTAATCCGGCTATGGTTAAATCCGAGGGAGGGCTAATTAATGATTATTTTCGGGTAGGGAAACGGCATTGCCGTCTCCTCCGTTTCGTAAGTCTGAATTTAGCCTGACGATTCAGAGTCGATCGATGTTGCGTTTTACTTTCGGAGACGCTATGTTTTCTGTTCTATTGAATCTTAGGAAGTTGGGATAAATCGCGACATTAGGCTAAATGTTCATGCTGTCAAGTCGATCGCGATCGTACTACTTGACAAAAATCAAAAGTTCTGTAATTCAGCAGTATTAGCGATCGGGCTCAAGTCAGATTCAGAGGTGGCAAACCGCGCAACTGACGCAGCGAGTTGATACAAAGTTGACAGTCGCAGCCAAACAGCGCCGCCGCCGCATCGCTTTCTTCTTCCGTAAAGTCCAGCATCGCCACTTGTTCATCTCCAGGGCGTTGCCAACTGATTCTCGGTTTAGAATTGACAGCAGCAGCCTTCCCTGTAAGCCGAATGCAAGTCAGCCGCTGAGTATGGGGCGATTTGACACAGCGAGGCGAATCAGTCGGTTGGGCTGGTGTTTCGGCCCTAACGGGATTTACCATCACACTCCAAGACATCAGAAACCCTAACAGTGTCGGACTTACAAGCAAAGTGAGGAGCAATCTATTCATTATTTGTCGTCCTTAAGAACTTCAAGCTATACAGTAACGGATTATCTGTTGCAATTCAACAAGGTTTTCGTCCGATATCAGTACAATTTACCGTTGTTAAGGCTGACAAACCGAATATTTGCCACATTAAGTTAATGATAATTAGGTTTGTAGTCAGGACTTCAGTCCTCAAAAATCAATGCCGGAGCGATCGACACTTGATATAATTTATACTAATCGAGTTAGGTCGCGGTCGATCGCCAGCAGAATTAAATTAAAACTAAAATGAAAACAAATAACCGTGCATACTTAGAAAAATTACTGCAAGAAAGAAACGAACGCCCCGAAAAAACGGCAGAAATTGATGCAAAAATAAATGCAACTTTTGGTCAAACTCATACGATTATGGTAATCGATATGTCAGGATTTTCTCGGACAACTGTGCGTTACGGAATTATTCATTTTCTGGCGATGATTCACCGGATGCACGCAATTGTCAAGCCGATAATTGCAGAATGTGGTGGCACTGTGGTTAAGGAGGAAGCGGACAATATTTTTGCAGTGTTTCCTGATGTAAAATCTGCTGTCGAAAGTGCGATCGATTCTCTCAAGCAAACAGCGGCTGTCAACACGACTCTGCCGCCAGAAATGGATATTTACCTCTGCATTGGCATAGGTTGCGGCGATGTTTTGATGCTGGAAGGAGAGGATATGTACGGATCGGAATTCAATCTGTCATCCAAGCTGGGAGAGGATTTGGCGGAACGGGGAGAGATTTTGCTCACCTTGGCAGCGTTTGAAAACCTGGAAGGTGACAAGCAAGATTGGGAAAAAGTGGATTTTTCGATTTCTGGTTTGGAGTTGGTGGCATACAAGCAAGTGCAATCAGATTGATTTATCTAGATCACCCAGCGGTTGAAACCGCGTCTATACAAGATAACCCGGCGGTTGAAACCGCGTCTACACAAACAATGTCCGCCTGCACGGACTAAGAAATAAGGCAGATTTAATATTAGATGATTGACGATCGCACAAATTGGCAAAGTATGAATTTAGCCACCATTGGGCAGCGGCTGGCTTGGCTGCAACAACAGCCTGATGGTATCATTTTTTGCAAAGATTCGGGTGTGCACTATGTGGCAGTCACAAAAGATCGATCGCACATCAAGCTATCTCTAATCGAAAAAGTAAATTTGCACACAGATTTACTGCAATCTGTTTTCGATTTCCACAATCCCCTACATCTAGTCTCTGAATACACTCAGGCGATGCTGTTAGGTTTAGTCTGGCAAAACCAACCACAAAGAATTTACATTGCTGGATTTGGCGGCGGCAGAATTCCGTTAGTTTTGCACCACTATTTGCCAGAAACGGTTATAGACTGTGCGGATATCGATGCGATCGCGATCGAAGCAGCCACAGAGTGCTTTGGAGTCAAATTTGACAGCAGACTCACCGTAGCAATTCAAGACGGGAGAGAGTATCTAGAACAGCAAAATGCCGATCGCCAGTACGATATTATCATGACAGACGTATTTTTTGGCAACGGCTACTTTCCGCACCGACTAGCCACCAAGGAATTTTATCAACTCTGCGAAAAACGCTTGTCAAGTGACGGAGTTGTGCTGGTAAATCTGCTGCAAAGAGATGAGTTTTATGCGGAAAAAGTGAAGACTTTTCAAAGCGAATTTTATCAGGTATGCGTGTGTCCGTGGAAGGATATTAACAGTGTTTTGATTGGTAGTAACAGCGCGATTTTGGAGAAAGATGAGATTGTTGCTAGGGCTAAATATTTGCAAGATGGGCATGATTTTTCATTCTCGTTAATTGATAGAGCACTGGAGGTGAAAGTAGGTACGGAATTGTTTGAGGTTGTGCCTAATTTAGACAAAGCTCAAGTTTTGTATGATGAGGCGCCACCCGTCGGTTATTTTGATTCTTGGTTATTGTGATATAGATTCTAATATATCGCTTGTATCGAAGTTTCGATCCCCCTAAATCCCCCTTAAGAAGGGGGACTTTGAGAATGCTTTTGTCCCCGATCGAAGGCGGAATTGCAATGAATATTCTTGTCCCCCCCTTCTTAAGGGGGGTTAGGGGGGATCGAAAATATGGCAACTCACCCAGAATACTGATACTACTTTTTCCCCGATTTTTCAGAATCGATCGCACATCTAGAAAAAACTCTATAATCAATCTAATATTCTAAAATCTATAATCGGATGGCGACACCAGTTGACTTTCCTAAATATCTGCAATTCCTGGTTGAGTCTTATAAAAAACAACAGCATCTCTACACGCTGACAGATTTACAGGTGGAGGTGCGGGTGGAAATTCCACCGGAAGATCGATCGCCCCAAACCCCAAAAAATAAACCAGAAACGAAAATCGATCGCCTGGAAGTGATCGCGGGAATCCGCAAATACCTGCGCGACGGAAATGTGTTGCTAGCCGGCAAGCCCGGTTCGGGAAAATCGACGGTTTTACAGCGTTTTCGGTGGGAATTGGCACGGGAAGCATTGGAGGATCGCGATCGACCGATTCCCATATTAGTGCAGTTGAGGAGCGATCGCTCGATCGTACAAGCAATCTGTGCCGAATTTCGACAAGCAAAGCTCAAGGTAAGCGAAGAAAAGGTGGATGATTTGCTGCTGGATGGTAAGTTGCTGCTGTTGCTGGATGGGGTGAATGAGATGCCATCGCAAAAACGGCGGCAGGATTTGCAGCTATTCCGCGACGACAATTCCGATACGCGGATGATTTTCACGACGCGGGATTTGGCGCTGGGCGGATCTTTCGGGATTGATAAAAAGTTAGAAATGTGCGCGCTGACGCAACCGCAGATGCGAGAATTTGTGCACAAACATTTGCCACAACATGGGGATTCGTTGCTGCGACAATTGCGCGATCGCCTGCGAGAAATTGCAGAAACCCCGTTGC
The DNA here is from genome assembly GCA_031427135.1 of Cyanobacteria bacterium VAR_87_metabat_62. Classification (GTDB taxonomy): domain Bacteria; phylum Cyanobacteriota; class Cyanobacteriia; order Cyanobacteriales; family Microcoleaceae; genus Microcoleus. Next base: position 44,373 of record JANPMV010000092.1, read on the forward strand.
TGCTGTGGATGATGTGCGAGGTGTTTGAAAATACCGGGGAAATTCCCCAAAGTAAGGGCGAATTGTTTCAGAAGTTCGATCGCCAGTATGACGAGTTTAAGGGTTGTATCCCGGTTTCGGATGATTTTCGGCGCTTCAAATCGGAGCTTTTGCCGCAGTTGGCTTTTGTGATGTTGCAGGGCGATTTGCAGCAGCCTACGGAGGGTTTGGTGGCAATTTCGCGCGATCGGGCTGTGGGGATTTTGAAGGACTGGTTGCGCGATGAAGGGGTGCTGGATGCGCCAACGAAGGCGAAGGAATGGCTGGAGGATTTGCTGGAACATCATCTATTGCAGGTGGCGGCAAAGCTGGGGGAAATTGAGTTTCATCACCAATTATTTCAGGAGTATTATGCGGGGCGGGCGTTGCTGAAACTGTTGGTTGAGAAGCATCAAGATGCGATCAATGATGAAAGGTTACAGCATTTCTATTTGAATTATTTTAAATGGACGGAGCCTCTGGCGTTCATGCTGTCGCTGTTGGGGGATGAGGTGCAGGCGGTGCGGGTGGTGCGGCTGGCTTTGGAGGTGGATGTGATGTTGGGGGCGCGGCTGGCGGGGGAGGTACAGCGGGATTTTCAGAAGCGCACGGTTGGGTTGGTGGATGGGTTGGATGTGCCGGGGTGGTTGAAGGTTGCGCTTTTGGGGGAAGTGCGATCGGATGAGGCGATTCCGGGATTAGTTAAACTCATTGAACATTCAGACTCTGATGTGCCTGGGATGGCTGCACATACGTTACGTAAAATCGGTGACGAGGCCGCGATTCCGGGATTGCTTAAACTCATTGAACATTTAGACTCTGATGTACGTTGGAGTGCAGCAGATGCGCTAGGCAAAATCGGTGACAAGGCCGCGATTCCGGGATTACTTAAACTCCTTGAGTATTCAGACGATGATGTGCGTAAGATGGTGGTAGATGCGTTAGGAAAAATCGGTGACAAAGACGCGATTCCGGGATTACTTAAACTTGTTGAGCATTCAGACGATGATGTGCGTGAGATAGTGGCAGATGCGTTAGGCGAAATCGGTGACGATGCCGCGATTCCGGGATTACTTAAACTTGTTGAAGATTCAGGGGAAGATGTGCGTTATAGTGTGGCAGATGCGTTAGGCAAAATTGGTTCCGAGGCGGCAATTCCTGGGTTACTCAAACTTGTTGAAGATTCGGATTTTGCGGTGCGTGAAAGGGTGGCATATGCCTTAGGCAAAATCGATTGTGAGGCAGCGATCCCCCTACTTTTTAAACTCGTTGAAGATTCAAATTTTTTGGTGCGTGCGCTCGCGCAAGATGTGTTAATCAAAATCGGTTATAGGGTCGCGATTCCGAGATTAGTTCCATTAGTTGAAAAATCAGAATATAATATGAATATTAGTGCGGAAGATGTGTTGTCTGATATGAGTATCAGTACGAAAAAATTGTTAGACGAAATCGATGACGAGGTCGCGATTCCGTTGTTGCTAGAATTAGTTGAAGATTCAGGCTTCCAGTATAATACTAAATTAGTAAATACGCTATGCAAAATCGGTTCAGAGGCCGCGATTCCGGGATTGCTTAAACTCGTTGAACATTCAAACTCTTATGTGCGAGAGATGGTGTTAGATGTTTTAGGCAACATTGGTTCAGAGACCGCGATTCCGGGATTGCTTAAACTCGTTGAAGATTCAAACTCATATGTGCGTTGGAAGGCGACAGATGCATTAGCCAAAATCGCTAAGCAGCACAAAGAGAAAGTCGCCCCCCATCTCCCCCACCTCTTCACCTTAATTCCCTCCAAATCTGGGAAAGAAGTTCACCACCTCATCCTCGCCATCCAAGCCGCCTGCAAATACTACAATTACCCGATTCGTCAGTTGTCCCTAACACCGGAAAGTCGCAGCCATCCGGCGAATGCTTCTGCTAGCATATACATACAATCAGTCGAGCGATTTATGTCAAACCAACCACCCATCTTCCACCAAGAAAATGCCACCATCGGCGTTAACTATGCCGCTGAAAACAGCAATCCTAAAGTTATTCAAAAAATCGAAGCAGCCCAGCAATCCTCCCCTGAAGCTGCGTTGAATGCAGTAGTGCAAATCATTCAGGCATTAGAAAAAAAGTATACTTACGTGCAAGACGAACAACAAGCACGCCATATTATTGATGCAGAATTTAAGGAAATCAAAGAGCAAAAACCCATCGAGTGGCAAAACCTAATCAGCCTCAAACGGCTTTACAACGGCGGCAAAAATGCAGCGGTAAAAGTTGGCGAACACTTCGCCGAATCAAGCGTCTGGGGTAAAGCAGGCGTTGGCTTCCTCGAAGGCGTATCCGAAGACGTGAATTAGCCATAGGAATTACGCACGGGAGGTCAGAAACCGGATTTTTGCGAAGATTCTTCGTTCGTACTCGAAGATTAAGTAAAAAACCCGGTTTCTTTGGCGGAGTGCGTAAATCCTGCCAAAAGTTTGATACAAAAGTAAGCGGTATCCCAACCGAAGGTTAACAGCATGATTCAAAACCCGGCCAACTATCAGATGATTCTAGACACGTTGTGCAACGCCCTAGAGGATGCCCACCCCGCCATCAGGGCAAAAGCAGCAGAAGCATTGGGAAAAATTGGAGATGTTACGATCGCGCCCATATTAGTTAAAGCCCTCAAAGACACCTCGCCTGAAGTCCGTTGCAGCGTCATCCAAGCCCTCGGACAACTGATACTAAATTAGGCTTAAACACTCCCTTCATCTCTTAGTCCCCCTCTGCTCGGACGAAAGTTCGACAAGAAGCGATTTCAATCGCCGAATCTTATCCTTTCATATACTCAACCATCTGCTGTTCCAGCTTAGCCAACAACGTATCCACATCCGCCGCAGCTTCCTCAAAACAAACAGGAGGTTCCGGCTTAGGCTCAAAAAAAATCAACTTAATTTGACCTTCGCCGATCGCCAAAATCGCCACTTCCTTCTCAGGCTTATGAGCATTCAACACCCCTAACACTTCCTGAATATGACTTTTAACTTGACGATTCAACTCCTCAACCGCCTCTTTCTTGCAATACACAAAACGCGCAGTTTCCGCAATATCAATTGCCAAAATCTCCTCGCTTTCGGAGCCCCTTTCTAGGAATAGCCCCCAAGCCAAAGCAGCCAATTCATGTTGATGAGCTTTCACAAACTTATCTAATTTGCGACGCCAGCTATTTTCGTTTGGTTTGGACTCAGGGCTATCAAATAGAAACATTTTCTCTTCTTGCTTGTAGAAACTAATATTTTGCAGTCAGTTGGCAGTTGGCAGTTGGCAGTTGACTGTTAACTGTTAACTGTTAACTGTTGGCTGTTGTCATTAGTTACCAATGCCCAATGCCCAATTCCCAATTCCCAAAACCGCTGCGTTTCTATTTTATACCAGATTGGACGCGCCAGAGCGACGCATAAACTCCGTCATGTTCGAGCAGTTGTTCGTGCTGCCCCGATTCTATCACTCGTCCCTCATCCATGACAAAGATGCAGTCAGCATTACGGACTGTTGAGAGACGGTGGGCGATCGCAATTGTAGTACGATTCTTAGTAATTCGTTCGAGCGATCGCTGAATTGCCGCTTCAGTCTCGTTATCCACCGCTGAAGTAGCTTCATCCAGAATCAAAATCGGCGGATTCTTCAACACAGCCCTAGCAATCGCAATTCGCTGGCGTTGTCCCCCCGACAATTTTTGACCCCGTTCCCCTACAATAGTTTTGTAACCCTCGGGCAATTGCGCTATAAACTCGTGAGCTTCCGCAATTTTAGCAGCATTTACGATCTCTCGATTGCTTGCCTCAAAACTGCCGTAAGCAATATTTTCAGCAACCGTACCGTGAAACAAAAACACATCTTGACTCACCAATCCGATCGCTCTCCGCAAATCTTTTAAATTCAGGTTAGTTAATTCTATACCGTCCAAATATATCTGACCGTACTGTACCTCGTACAGCCTCAAAATTAGCTTCACAAGCGTACTTTTTCCCGAACCAGTCGCGCCAACAATCGCCGTAGTTTTCCCCGCCGCCAGAGTCAGCGAAAAATACTGCAAAATCGGTTTTCTTTGATTGTAATAGAATGTAACATTTTTAAATTTCAGTTCACCCTTAATCGAACTGATCGGCAGCCGAATATCACCCGTGCGAATGGCGATCGGCGTATCCAACAAATTCATCACCCGATTAGTAGAAGCCATCGCCCGCTGGTATCGATCCATAGTATCTCCCAGTCGAGTCAGAGGCCACAACAACCGCTGCGTCAAAAACACTAAAACACTGTAAGTTCCCACAGACAATCGGCCAGCAACTACCTCCAAACCACCCAGAAATAGCGTTGCAATAAACCCCAAAAAAATCACAATCCGAATCAGCGGAATAAAAGCGGCCGAAAGGACGATCGCCTTTCGGTTACTTTGACGATAAGCCTCACTTTGCGTTTCGATCCGCCCAGTTTCATAATCCTCAGAAGTAAAACTTTTAATAGTAGTAATTCCCGTCAAATTATTCGACAACTGCCCGTTCAAAAAACTCACCTTTTCCCGCACATCCGCATAGAGAGGAGCGAGGCGGTTCTGAAAGGCGATCGAGCCCCAAATAATAAAAGGAATCGGCAGCATTGACAGCGCAGCAACCGCAGGAGATGCAGCAAAAAAAGCCGCGCCAATCACAATAACCGTTGTAACTACCTGAATCACCTCATTAGCGCCGCCGTCCAAAAAACGTTCGAGTTGATTTACATCATCGTTGAGAATAGAAATCAAACCGCCTGTACTGCGTTCTTCAAAATAAGCTAACTCTAATTCCTGCAAATGACTGTAAGCTTCCAGACGCAAATCGTGTTCGATATCCTGAGCCAAATTGCGCCACAAATAATCATAGGCATATTCAAAAATAGATTCCAATGCCCAAACAATTGCGCTCAAACCAGTGATAATTGCCAGTTGCCAAAAAACATCTTTTATACCCCACTGAGCGAGGATAGAATCTTGCTGTTTCACCACCACATCAACGGCAATCCCGATTAATGCTGGCGGCGCTAAATCAAACAGTTTATTCAAAAATGAACAGATACTTGCCAGCCAAGTTTTCAGGCGGTAGCGCCGCCCGTATTTCAGCAGCCGCTGCAAAGGATAGACTGGTTTTGATGGATTTGGCGATGCTTGAGAATCAGTCATAGGGCATGGGGAATCGGAAATGGGGCAGAGAATTAAAAATTATCGGACTTATGCACGCTGACTTCAGAAACCGGGTTTCTGCGTATATTTTCGTTACTAAACGTAGAAAATCGTAGAAACCCGGTTTCTAGCCCCATGCGTAATCCCTCAATTAGTAGGGCGCGCACCCTACCCTGATTAAATTTTTAATTCTCAAATGCCCCGTTCCTAGGCTTTAAACGTTAACACTGGCTTCATTTTAGCGACTATACCTACCATTTGCGCCTCAACTTGCACGTCAATTACTGGTTGAATTGGTTTGTAAGCCGCCGGTGCTTCTTCGATTCTACGTTCTTCGCGCAAGGTAATGCAATCTACGCCCGTTAATCCCAAAGCTGCGTCACTTTTGTCAGCACCTTCGCGACTCATATCGAAGCGCGATCGCGCTCTACCAGCACCGTGAGAAGCCGATCGCAAAAATCGATCGTTCCCCTCAC
>JANPMV010000093.1:0-19214 GCA_031427135.1 Cyanobacteria bacterium VAR_87_metabat_62
GAACAAGCGTAGCAATGAATAAGTCTAAAACGCAGGACAACCTGACGGTGGAATGGAATCAAATCAATTGGCGAAGAGCTGAAAGATTGACATTCAAGTTGCAAAAACGTATCTATCGAGCAAGTGAGCGTGGCGATGTAAAAGCAGTTCGGAAGCTTCAGAAGACCCTGATTAATTCATGGTCTAATAAGGTTTTAGCGGTACGACGGGTCACGCAAGACAATACTGGCAAACGTACAGCAGGTGTGGATGGTATTAAATTACTAACCCCAAAGCAAAGAATTAAGCTAGTAAGTCAACTCAAAGCAACTGGTAAATCACAACCGACACGTCGGGTAATGATACCAAAACCAGGAACCAATGAGTCAAGACCATTAGGCATACCCACAATGTACGACCGCGCCTTACAAGCAGTTGTAAAATCAGCTCTTGAGCCAGAATGGGAAGCTCGTTTTGAGCCAAACTCTTATGGTTTTAGACCAGGTAGGTCATGTCACGATGCGATTGGAGCTATTTTTGACAGTATCAGATACAAAGCCAAATACGTGCTAGACGCTGATATTGCCAAATGCTTTGACCGCATTAATCACAAAGCATTACTTGACAAAATCAATACCTATCCACGACTGAGAAAACAAATTAAGTCGTGGCTTAAAAGTGGGGTATTAGACCAAGGCAAAATTTTTCCGACCAGTGAAGGTACGCCACAAGGAGGGGTCATTTCCCCGCTACTGGCTAATATAGCCCTTCATGGAATGGAAGAACGGGTTAAACAATTCGTTGGAAATGGCAAAGAACAACGAAAAGGAATCAGCTTAATCCGATATGCCGATGATTTTGTGATTATTCACAAAGACATTGAAGTAATAATAGCCTGTCAAAAGATAATTGCGGATTGGTTAAGTGATTTAGGCTTAGAATTAAAGCCAAGCAAAACAAAATTAACCCACACCCTCAATGAATACAATGGAAATGTTGGGTTTGAGTTTTTAGGATTCCATGTACAACAACATAAGGTAGGTAACTACCGAAGTGCCAAAAATACAAACGGAATACCACTTGGTTTTAAAACATTAATCACTCCGTCTAAGCCAAAAATCAAAGCTCATCTTGTGAAAATTGGAGAAGTAATAGACACTCATAGCCACTCCCCCCAATATGCCTTAATCAAAAGGCTAAATCCAATAATTAGGGGATGGTCAAACTATTACTCTACAGTAGTAAGTAAGGAAACCTTTAACAAGGTTGATAGTCTTACCTACAACAAATTACGAGCTTGGGCTAGAAAACGGGGACAAGGTAGCATCAACAAAGACAAATACTGGCGAACAGTAGGCGACAGAAATTGGTGTTTCAGCACAGAAGAAGGTTTAAAGCTAACCCAACACCAAGCAACGCCAATAATAAGGCACGTCAAGGTAAAGGGCAATTCAACACCTTACGACGGTGACTGGATTTACTGGAGCAAGAGACGCGGAGAATACCCCGAAACACCAACAAGAGTGGCAACACTGCTTAAGACACAAAAAGGTAAATGTACCCACTGTGGTCTGTACTTCACACCGGAGGACACTGTAGAAGTTGATCATATCCAACCCCGCTCACTAGGCGGTAAGGATGAGTATAAAAACCTCCAACTTCTGCACAAGCACTGTCACGACACAAAAACGGAAAATGACGGTTCCTAATCAAGAATCAGTATAACACCCGTTTTGAATTGTATCCTTATCAAAGGATGAAGATATCGAGGAGCGGAATGAGGCGAAAGTTTCACGTTCCGTTCTGAATGAGAGGTAGGGGTAGAAATGCCCCTATCGACTCTAACTAAAATCCCTATCCAACCAAATAACATAAAACACAGCACCATCCCGATAACCAACCATCGGAGCCATCCCGCAAAACCGAAAACCAATAAAATTTACATCATCCTTAAGATGGCTGGGAATAGGTGATCTAATCGAACTTCGGGCTATCTTCTCGTGGCCCAATCCGTGACGGGGACAAGCATTAATCTCACTCCAGGTAAGCTGATTTAATTTGTAGAGCGTGTCTGCAAAAGCCGCCTTTTCATCTTTTGTACATTGAGAAAGAGAATAATCTTTATTCATGTACCGCAAAGAAAATAGAGGTGACTGCTGCTCTGGCGGTAAATCAACAGTTTCTCTAAGTCAGATCCTTTTCCCTTTTTCTTGGCGTTGATTTGCCTTAAGATGCTTCTTCACAATTGAGTTGAGTGTTGAAGTATTCCTTCAGGGATTGATGAGTGATTTTACCGCTATTTTGAGCAGCAAATTTCCAGGGAGCTTCTTCCTGTGTCATTTTGCCTAACTTCCATGCAGCAAACTGTCCAAACACAGAGTAAACTTCATCAAGCAGGCTCTTAGTTTCTTCGTCGTAAATCGAAAAGTCTATACCTTCAGGACATGGAATTGCACCAGCACCATACTTTTTATAGTAACGGTACAAATCAGGAACAACGGGCCCGTGAGTCCATGCTTCTATCGCTTCAGGAAATAGCGGTTTATCGCACAAAGCTAAATGAAAGCCTTGAGCATAGTAAACCAATTTTTGAAGCTTGAGATTAGATATCAGATCGCCAGCATCTTCACTTGCCTGAGCCAAAAAGTATTTGGCTGCATCATAACAACTCAGCATAACTTACTTGGTAGTCATTAAGCGGCAAAACTAGAACGATATTTTTTTAACACTCCGGCCACTCAACCCGACTATATCTGTCTGGAGACGTTTTCACTAGGAATTGCGAGCTTTGTCACTTGAATTTTAATTATACTATATTGTCTGAATCTATGCCATATTCAACTTAACAAAATCAACTACCGATTCTAATCCTTCCTTCGTTTTCAAATTAGTAAACACAAAAGGTTTTTCCCCGCGCATTTTTTTAGCATCCCGTTCCATCACGCCCAAATCTGCTCCCACAAAAGGCGCGAGGTCTATTTTATTAATCACCAACAAATCTGATTTAGTAATTCCCGGCCCGCCTTTGCGCGGAATTTTATCGCCCGCAGCGACATCGATTACGTAAATTGTCAAATCTACTAATTCCGGGCTAAAAGTTGCAGCCAAATTGTCGCCGCCGCTTTCGACAAATACTAAATCTAAATCCGTGAATTTGTGCTCTAATTCTTCTATAGCTACTAAGTTAATCGAAGCATCTTCGCGGATTGCTGTGTGGGGACAGCCGCCGGTTTCTACGCCCAAAATTCGATCGCTCTCCAAAGCTTGACTCCGCACCAAAAACTGTGCATCTTCCTGAGTATAGATATCATTAGTCACCACAGCAATCTGGTACTGCTGTCGCAGCGACTTGCACAAAGCATCAAGTAAAGCAGTTTTCCCCGAACCAACCGGGCCCGCAATTCCTACACGAAAAGCACTCATAATTATTTTGGTAATTGGTAATTGGTAATATCAAATCCGGCTGCGTCGGAATGATATAGAGGACACGGTAGTGCCCATAGGTGTCAACTTAAGCCTGAAACCCCTGATAAATGTCGCTTTTAGGCAAAGTCTAGATCCCCCTAAATCCCCCTTAAGAAGGGGGACTTTGATCGGACTCTTGTCCCCCCCTTCTTAAGGGGGGCTAGGGGGGATCTGGCCTTAATAGTCAAACAGCAGTCTGTGATTGGGTTTCACCTTAAGTTGACACCTATGGGTAGTGCCGTGTCCCTACAATTTATCGCGGTAGGGACACGGCACTGCCGTGTCCTCCGTTTCGAGTTGCCGTACTTCCTATCTTTAACTGCGAAACAATCGAGTATACTGAGTTTCGTGCGCCATGCTAGCTAGGGCCAATCCCCAACTGCAACTAGCAATATCATCATCTTCTAATCTTAAAACTTCTTGCGCCGTGCAGCTAATTTGTGGATGTAAATCTAGCAGTAATTGTTGACCGGCTGTTTGGCCCAGGGGAATCAGTTTCACGCCCGCACTCGCCAAATTTGCAGCCCAACTGTACAAGTATCCTAAAACGGCTGCTTCTTCTTCAATCTGCCAGTTGGCTGCCGCCATCCCAAAGCCGATCGCAAAATTGCACGGATTGCCACCCGATTCTACGAATTCTTGTACAATTGCCGTTAACGCAGAAGGTACGGGCGATCGCAAATCCAGCAGCAACCTGACCAAAGTCCGCCCCATTTGCCAACTTTGCAACCGCAACTCTTCAGTTTCCTTAGCAGCAGTCGCCCAAGCATTCCAGTAACTCAAAGCCGTCAAATCCCCAATCTTCGCGGCCCTCAAAGCCCGTACCGCCACAGCCGCTTCTACTCGCACCGCCCCGAATTCCAGCGAATTTTCTAACCAATTCCTCAAAGTAATCTCGTTGTCGATCGTACCAGTTTCTACCAGACTTTCGATTCCTTCAGAATAACTATAAGCTCCCACAGGTGCAAAAGCTAGCTGCAACAAACATAATAGTTGATTGTTCACTGTTGACTGTTGACTGTTGACTGTTGACTGTTCAATTCTTCCTTCTTCCTTCTTCCTTCTTCCTTCTTCCTTCGTCAATGACTGTGCCCGTAAGCACCCATATCCGGCTGAAACGGCACAATTTCTGCTATCACTTCCAAACCCATTTTTTCTAACATTCCCTGCAAAACAGAGTCGGGAGAAAACCTTAAATAATTATCAGTAACTTCTAAAGCGACGTGGCGATTTCCCAAATGATAAGCCGCCCGCATCAGTAGCAGCGGAGTCGAGGCTCGCGCTGTCAGTACCGGTTCGGGTTTTGCACTTACCAGTACCAAACAGCTACCGTCTTCCGACTGCAATAAATCTCGATCGCGCAAAACAGTGCCTCTGGGCAAACGCAAGTGTAGCACTTGTCCGGTATCTGTCTCGAATCGGTGGCGGCTGCGAGTGCGATCGTCTGCTGTCATCGGTAAACTACAACTGACAACAGCATCGGGATTTGCAGGCCAATGTTTTGTGAAAGTTAGCATTTTTCTCTTCTATTCCTCACAGGGAATTCACTTCACATTGAGTTTTTGAGGAATATCTTTTTTATTTCTAATTGCTACTTACAGCCCGTTGCAAAATTGTGATCTCTCTGAACCGCTCCCGTCCTTGTCTCAATACCAAATTTAGGTCATTTTGTCAAGCATTTTTTGACAGACGATCGCCCTTTTTTCCAAAATTTTTGCATACCGTCTACAAACTCGAACTAGAGAACGGGAGAGGAAGAAAGACTCAAACCCACAATCAATCTTATTGGCCCGCCTGTTGCAGCCGCAGCAGCTCGGCTTGAATTCGCTGTCTGACTGCCGGATTCGCTTGCTGGAGCAAAGTGAGCTGGTTGAAGCGATTAACTGTCAAACCATTGGTTTCGATAATTTTTTTAGCTTGTTGGCAGTAATTCACGGCGATGCCGCGAAAACTTCCCGACAGCCTGTTAATTTCCTGAGTTTCGTTGCACACCACTCTGGGAACCGATCCTCCCGCCATTCCTTTAATTTCGTTATAAGCTTCCACCCGTCTGGGTTCTATTGCCAAGACAGAGCGAGCGTAGCTAGTAATTTCCTCGTTGCTCATCTCTTGAGCTTGGGCGGCGGCTCCGAAAACGAGGCTGGGGGAGGATTGTCCGTACAAACCGGGAACCCATCCGCTAGCCAAAGCTGCTGCGGAAATGATGCCTGCAAACAGCGATTGCCGCAGCATCCGGTTAAATCCAAATTTAGAGGTGTTGAGTGAGGTGTTCATGGTCGGAGATGATTGCTTGCGTATAGATAAAAATGATACAGCGCTGGGAGGCTCAGTCTTTTTGAATCATCTGGCGGTTAAAAAGTTCCTGCTTAGGAGTGACAATCTTTAATTCAAGTAGGAGGATTTTTTAGTTGTTAGGGCGATGGCGTTCCGCCCCGCAAGCTACGACTTTTTAGCAAATTCGATAATTAGATCCATAGTAACATCTTTGGGAAGTTTACCAAACACAAAATTTAGACGGTAATTTTAATTACCGAGCGTTCTTGAATTGCCTAGACAAATAAATCTCAAAGCCAAAATATTAAATAATTCTAAAACTACTTGACAAATTACTCGGATCAATAAATAGACTTAAACTTCGTTAGCGTTAGCGAAGCGATCCGAAGGAAAGCTTGCAGAAGAGGAGCGCCCGCAAGTCAAGCTCAAATTTAGAACCAATCGCACTCATCAATTACCTAGATAATTTAATGTTAAGCCTCCGCACATCTGTCTATTGAGAAAATCCCACTGGTTTGGCTGCTGACAAAGCCCAAGCCGGAACCAAAAATCAGGTTTCACTACCCAAGACAGAGGCAGCAGCAGGTAACGATACCTTAAACTCTTTCTATCAAAACGCGCGTTATGTGTTTTCGGCAATGACCTGCTGCCTTCGATTTGAATCCCGGCTTCCTCAAGTTTGGGGCTGCGAAAACTTGTCGGCGAATGACGCAGAAACCAGGTTTTTCTCCCAAAGAAAATCGTTACAGCCACCGACAACAGTAGAAAAACCCGGAAGATTGAATTTTTGTGCCTCAGTCCTCTAGTCATATCAAATCCGGTAGCATCGGAATTAATATAACCCGAAATCAGGACACCGCGAGTGCCTTAGTCCCTACAATTAATCGAGGTAGGGAAACGGCACTGCCGTGTCCTCGCTTGTCATTCCCGCGCAGCCGGAATTGATATCATCTCGATCGCAGATAGCCGATTTTTGCAAACGTTTTCGCAGCAAGTTAACAATTATTAATTACCGATTTCCCATGAAAGCTCAAAAAGAAATTTGGCGACTTATCCTCGCAGTAGCTATCAGTATTGTCGGCGTGCTTCACTTTGTAGTACCCGTACCCTTTATCAGAATCGTGCCGCCCCAGCTTCCTTACCCAGAAGCATTGGTTTATATCAGCGGTTTTTTCGAGATTTTGGGCGGAATTGGGCTGTTAGTTCCGACCGTCAGCAGGGCTGCGGCGTGGGGATTAATTGCCCTGTTTATTGCCGTGTTTCCAGCTAATATCAATCAAGCCGTCAACAACATTGCGATTGAAGGGATTCCCCACAACCAATTATTGTATTGGTGCAGGTTGCCTTTTCAAGCTGTCTTGATTGCTTGGGCTTGGGTTTATACCCAACCAGACAAAGGTAAACCCCCGACTTCTATAGAATCCATTTGATATCAAATCCTCTCTTCTTCGGAATGATATAATCGGAGGACACCGCGAGTGCCTTAGTCCCTACAATTAATGGGTAGGGACTAAGGCACTCGCCGTGTCCTCGGTATAATTCCGATACAACCAGAACCCATTTGATATCGAAGCATTCCAGATTTCTCTCTTTGTCCAGTTGGGGAGGATTGCTCAAATCCAGATATTAACTAACAAAAATTCAACAGCCCTTCAATCTGTGAGGCCTATGGCAAAATTAGACTGAAGGGCGTTTTGTTTTTGTCTGGCAATTCATCCCGATACATACATGATATCAATTCCGGTTGCACTCAGACATGATGTTGACTGTTAACTGTTAACTGTTAACTGTTAACTGTTTGAACAATACCCATGCAACCGGAAACGACATGAAGTGTATGGTTCAGAACTTCTTGATGTTTGAACTAAATCGCCTCAAAAGACTGCACCTCAAGCACCGGGCCGATCATCGCAAAAGTCATCACATCCTTTCGGACTTCACCTTTAACGCTGACTTTCAAACCAGCTTTTTTCAACTCAGAAGGAGCATCCTTAAGTTCGTAAGTTTCCCCATCTTCGCCAACCAAAGCCCAAGTGCCCGGGCCCAATCCTTTGCGCTCAATTACACCTTTGACAGTTATACTCATGCCGATCGCACCTCTGTTTTAATTGCTAAACGCGCCAGTCCGAAACACAACAAAGCATTGACAACCAAGAATGATTGTGCTACCAAACCAGTCCCCAATCCCCAGACTGCGGGAGACAGGACAGCATTCACTCCTAAACTGCTAGCAAAGCCGATCGAAATTGCGATCGCGATCCACTTCCACTGTTGATGTCCCAACAGCAAAGCAATCAAAATCCCCGGAATCAAAACACTCGCAAAAATCGGATTCAGCATACTGCTGCCATTAATTGCACCGCCGAGTTCGGGAATAGAACTACCCATCACGCGCATCGGCCACTGCGGCAGGTCAAATACAAACAGATTTCGCAGCCCAAAGAACCCTGAACTGCCAGCAATCAAGCCGCCGGAAAAGCCCCAAGTCCAGGCGAACGGGAAATAATTCCGCATAAAGAAAGCCAGCAGGTAAGAACCCAGCACCATTGCAATTTTAGGCAACAGGGCGACTGCACCGCCGTCTATCCAGAAACGGGGGCTGAGATAGCCGTTGTCGCGCAACCAGCGGAAGAAATCGCGGAAGTTAATTTGTCCGCGCTGGGCTAGCTGAACTGCTGCGGCTGCGTCTAGGTGTCCCGAACCAAAATGGTTTAACGGGTCTTCAGTGACATTTCGCGAGGACTGCAAGAGTACGCTACGAATTTCGTCTGGTTCTGTGATGCCGGAGGCCTTGATCAGGGCTGCAACGGCGGCAACGTGGGGAGATGCCATGCTGGTGCCTTGGTAGCCTTCAAAAATTTCTTCACCGGTATCTGGGTCGATCGTACTTTGCAGGATCTTGCCATTTTCCGAACCGCCGGGGGCAGAAATGTCAACACCCGCGCCGAAGTTGGAATAACCAGCTTTTTCGTCGTCTGGGCCGAGGGCAGAAACGCCGATGACGTGGGGATAGCGGGCGGGATAGGAAGCGGAACTATCACCGGAGTTGCCTGCGGCTGCGATGATGACAACGCCTTTAGAGTGCGCGTAGTCGATCGCCTCTGCCATTAATTGACTTTCGCCACCGCCACCTAAACTCATGTTGATGACATCTGCGCCGTTGTCGGCCGCAAATTTAATCGCTTCGGCGATGTCGGAAACAGTACCGCCACCGCTACCGCTTAACACTTTTAGCGGCATTAAAGCTGCTTCGTAAGCAATGCCGGCAACGCCGTAATTGTTGTTAGTTGATTGGGCGATCGTCCCGGCGACGTGAGTACCGTGGCCGTTGTCATCGTAGGCTTCGGCGCGATCGTTTACAAAGTCGTATCCCGGTACAAATTTGGTTTCTTTTAAGTCGGCGACGGGACTAATTCCCGTGTCAATTACCGCTACTGTTGTGCCGCTGCCTTTGGTTTCATTCCAAGCGGCTTCTACGTTGATACTTCGCAGATTCCACTGCTTGTTATACATGGGGTCATTTGGAATCTCGAAGATGTTGTAGACGTAGTTTGGTTCAATGTATTCGGTATCTTTAGCCAAATTTGATTTTTTCAAGGCATTTAGCAAAGTGCGATCGCCCTTGACTACATATACATTGTCGCCCGCTGAGAATTCGCTGTTGAGTTGTGGTGCGATTTGGTACTGCTGGGCGATCGCTTCTACTTGTTTGGCAATCTCAGCATTACCGATATCTTCGCGGAAATCCAGCACAATCGAGTCGTAAGTGCCTTTAGTAGCCAGTCCTGGGAAATTAGAAATTGCCCAGCCGAGCCCGATTAAAAATAAGCACAGAAGGAAAAGTTTTTTCATGGCCGATCGTCCGTGTAGGGAAGGCTTGTTCACTACAATAACCCAATTTTCACCGCTGATGCCAGTTTTAGGGGCGGCGGGTGCTGGATGACTCGTGCGTGGGCGTTTGGTATGCGATCGCGGTGGTTGTTCGATCGTTCAAAGCTTTAGTTTCTCGTTTAAATTGCCTCGTCGAGTCTGAGAAGTTCAATCAATTGTATGATTAGAGGAGATGTCAGACAAAACAAGCAAGTTTTTTTAACAAGGATATTGCATGGAAAGAGGTTTAATGTGGTTGCCGCTGTTGGCAATTTTTATCGGGCTGGCTTGGGCTGGATGGAACGAGTATCAAAAACTGGAAGCTTATCGCGTCTGGGCTGAACAATTCGCTAAGGCAAAGTACGATATTTATGCTGTACTTGGTCAGCAAGAAGACTGTTTAACTTGGGGAAAGCCTACTCGCAGCGGGCCTGTGAATTTGCAAACTTTTTCTTTGAAAGATGTGCAGTCGATCAAATTGTTAGTTAACGGCGCTGCGGTAGATTTAGATAATCCGCCGAGTTCTGGAAAGGCGATCGTCCTCGAATTCTTGTTACAAGATGCGGAGGCTGTGCAAGTTCCGTTTACAGAGATTCCGCTAGCGACTAAATGGGAAAAGTATTTGCAGCAGGAATTGCAGCGATTTGTGTAAAAGCAGAAGAGATTCAGTTTATCTGCGAGTAAAGTGATGTAACCTGCCAAACTGTCTTCACAGCGTAAAATCCAGCATTGACTAATATGAGCGTCTATCTCTCGCTGAATGCGTCCTTGTCGCCAGTAGGTGACAAACTCACCCCGCAGACAACGAAACCCCTGACGGGAAATGGTAAGGTCGGGCGTCAAATGCTCGACAGGCTACTCGGAAAAATCAACTCCACCAAACTTACTACTTGGTGGCATTCGCAGTTGTCCGACGATGGCGACGAGCAGCGATTCGTTTAGCTAAAGCTAAAGCAGCTTCATTTGCAACATAACCGCCACTCTTAAGGGCATGGGCAAGTTTCTGAACTTCGCTACCTGAGACTGGTTTGGAAACTGTATGCAGTGGGTACTTCATTACTAAATCCGATTAACTAATCCTATTGTAACAGATCGCTACTTCTGTAATTATCGCTCTCTCTGCCAAGACAACCTAACAAATCGTGATTTCGGCTGACACAAAAAGTCCTTCTTTAATGCCTGTTTCACTATGCCAATCAGTTGCCAAGGTAACTTTAGAGACTTCCACTGGCCAACCAGAAAACTGTAATGTATCGCCAACACGAGGAATTATAGGTAGCCATACATACCACGAGCCTTTACCTTTTTTGTTGTTTTCAACTGCGGTGTCACTCATCGTAATAGCCTGGATCTCACTAAAAAAAATATTATGATACTTAACTGATAAGTTATTAGTTTTTTTTAGCCTGTCGCCTTCACTCTCAGGATAATTTGCGATTTCACATAAATACCATTGTGTCTGCATAGTGGAAACTCCTACTCTATATCCATCAGTATTTTACTTAAACATTGCAACCTACAAATAATTTTCTGGTTGCTGTTTCCACCATGTATTATTTGCATTTACCATTCTTGGTTGCCCAGTTGGCGATCGGCTAAGGCCCGCACTTGCTCGTCTTCGTCGGAAACTGCAAGCGATCGAACTAGCGGCAAAGTTCCAGGATTTTCGGGATAATGTTCGATAATTGCTTCGAGTGCTGTGAATCGCGGATTGTAAGCAAAAGAACCGGTTCGATCGTAAGAATCACCCAAAGTTCGATCGCGCAAAAACTCAAACATCCCCGGTTCGTCCTTCCATCCCCGCATTAACTCTACCAGGGCGATCGCCCGCACCTGCGAATCTTCATCCTGCGCGGCCCTAATTTTCAGCCACTCAAAAGTATCCGGCTCATTTGTCCGCCCCCGCGCCAACTTTTGCAAAGCCATCTGTCTCACAGCCGGACTCTCATCGCCCTCTGCTTTCGCCTGCAGCAGCGTCCAAGTTTCAGGATTGTCCGGCCAGTGGTCGGCGAGGGAGAGCACCGCTGCAGGGCGCACCAGCTCGTCCCTAGAATCAAGCTGAATTTTCAGCCAAGACAAGGTTTCCGGGTCGTCTGGCCACCCCCGGACGATCGCCCGCACCAGCACGCTCAGCAGGTGAGAATCGGGTTCGGACTCGACCAGGCCTTTGAGAAAAGGCAGCGTCTCGCCCCGGTGAGTCCAGCGTTTTGCTATCTGCAGCACCGCTGTTTCTCGGACGTTGAGGTGTCTGTCTGACTCGGCGAGATTTTGCAACCAGCCAAAGACTTCGAGACTGGCTGACGGTAGCGCCGCCACAGCTTCCACCACTACTTGCCGCACAGTCCAATAATCCTCGGAATCAGCGATTTTTTGCAGCAGGGGCAGAGTTTCGGGGCCCTCGGGCCAACCGGCGGCTATCTGTTGCAGGGCGATTTCTCGCAGTTCGCTGTCGCGATCGCCCAAGGCGATTTTTGTCAAAAAAGTCAGAGTTGAGGGCTTCAAGGGCCAGATTCTGGCCGCTGCTTGCACGGCTGCCCGCCGTACCATTGAACTCGTATCCGACTCCACAAGAGTTAACAGCAGCGGGTAAATGTCTGGTTCGCCCCGCCAGTGCGAGGCCAATTCTTCGATCGCTGCTGTGCGGACTTCTTCGCTGCTGTCAGATTCGACTAGGGTTTTCAGCAGCAGACAAACCTCGGCTTCAGCCGGCCAGCCGCTGGACAACTCGCGTACTGCAACTGTTCGCAGAGTAGAGTTTCCTGTCTTGGCGAGGTTTTTGAGCAGCGAAAAAGTGCCTAAAACGCTGTGCCAACCTCTGGCTATTTCTTGCCACGCTGCGACTCGCACTCCCAAATTTTCGTCGGATTCGGCGGCGGTTCTCAGCAGCAGCAAAGTGTCTGTTCGATCGCGCCACCCGACGGCCAACTGCTGCACGGCTGCGGTGCGGACTGCGGGACTGCGATCGCCCTCGGCGACAGTTCTCAGCAGCGGCAGGGTATCGTCCATATCGGGCCAACCTGAAGCCATTTCTTGAATTGCGGTCGATCGCACAGCCCAACTGCGATCGGATTTTACGAGGTTTTTCAGCATCAGGTAAATTTCTGGATCGTCTGGCCAACCGCAGGCTATGGCTTTGACTGCGGTCGATCGAACTTCGCCGCTGTCGTTGGAGTGAGCGAGTATTTTCAGCCAGGGCAGGGTTTGCGGGTCATTTTTCCAAGTTTGGGCGATCGCGGCGATCGATCGATCGCGAATTTGATAAGTTTCCTGCAATTCTTGAGCGCTTTGATAAAGGATCAGGAAAACCGTGCCGTATTGCGACAACTTTTTTAAAGCATTTAACAGTTTTCTTTCAGTTGTTTTATTGACGCTATTTTTTACTTTTAACAAACATTGCGCTGCTAAAAACAAATTAATAAATTTTTCTTCTTGACCGTTTTGAGAGATTAAATATTCTATAATTTCGCTCGCTGTTTCTTGGTCGAGTTTAGCTGCAATTTCTCCTAGGACTTCGTGCAAAGATTCATCTCGCCAGTGCTGGTAAAAAACTTGTGTTTTTAGTTCAGTCCAAGTCAGTTGACCAGTTTTGAGTTGTGCGTCGATTAACTCTGCCACTGTCTGGAGATTATTTTCGGAAACAAGTTTTTTTAACAACATATTGATATTGCACCCCCTGGAATCTATTTATATTGATAATCCTCGCATCAGCTCCGCTATTAATGGTTTTTTTGAGCAACCTTGAAGTAGGGAACCGATGCAATCCAATACGCTTGGGTTAACACTGTTAATTCCCCGGAGATCCCCCTAAATCCCCCTTAAGAAGGGGGACTTTGAGCAACTTCTTGTCCCCCCCTTTTTAAGGGGGGCTAGGGGGGATCTGTCTTAACTGAACCGTATTGCGATGTAATCCATTTTATCCCAAATATAGTTTATTGGGAACTCTCAGATACAAAACCCGTCGCCACCCATACAATTGTTGGGTGACGACGGATCGAGGATCGAACAATTAAGCCACGAAATCTAGCTGAGGGCGACTTCGACGCGCGAGGCTACAACCCGAACTGTAAAAGTCGGAATTTTTACCGTTTCATCGTCCAAACACTGGCCAGTAGCCAAGCTAAAATTCTGCTTGTAGATAGGAGAAGCAACTTTCAGAGTCCCGCTGCGATCGCCTACAATTCCCCGCGACAGCACAAAAGCCTTGCTAAACGGGTCGTAATTGCTCAAAGCATAAACTTCATCCCCGTTTCCCACTCGGAAAATCGCCACTTGTTCGCCTGCTACTAAAGCGCAAACTCCAGTGTAAGGGGCGATCGCATCCAGAGAACACACATCTACCCAAGTTGTGACTGTATCGCAAACCGATAACGATTGAACCATTTTCTTTTCCTATTAATTTACTTCAATATCGTTCCTAGGCTCTGCCTAGGAATGGAGGTTTCGAGGCTCTGCCTCGCGGAATGAGGAGGCAGAGCCTCCGGGAATTCATTCCCAGGCACAGCCTGGGAACCAGATTAAGTTGATATACCAATGGATTATTCCGAAACTCCAGCCAGAGCTTTTTCCTGTTCGCTAGCCGGGCGAGTTTGTCCTCGTTCGGCAACGCGAACAATATTTGGATCGGGCAAATCTGAATTCACAAAATGCTGGAAACGCTGCACTTTTTGCGGGTTTTCAATCGTCGTCTTCCACTCGCACTGATAAGTATTAACCAAGTGTTCCATCTGCGCTTCCAATTCTGCACAAATGCCGAGAGAATCTTCAACAATCACCTGCTTCAAGTATTCAATTCCGCCCTCAAGTTTATTAAACCAAGTAGCGGTGCGTTCCAGGCGATCGGCAGTGCGGATGTAGAAAATCAAAAAGCGATCGACATACTTAATCAAAGTTTCCTTATCGATATCCGTCGCCAGCAAAACCGCGTGCTGCGGCTTAATCCCGCCATTGCCGCACACGTACAAATTCCAGCCATTCTCAGTAGCAATAATTCCAAAATCCTTACTTTGAGCTTCCGCGCACTCGCGAGTACAACCAGAGACAGCAGACTTGAATTTGTGAGGAGCGCGCAAACCGCGATACCGCAATTCAACCTCGATCGCCAAACTCGTAGAATCCTGCACTCCAAACCGACACCAAGTGCTACCAACACAAGATTTTACAGTACGCAGAGCCTTACCGTAAGCGTGTCCAGACTCAAATCCCGCATCAATCAACCGGCGCCAAATATGCGGCAACTGATCCACACGAGCACCAAACAAATCAATCCGCTGCCCGCCCGTAATCTTAGTATAAAGCCCGAAATCTCTGGCAACTTCGCCCAATACAATCAACTTCTCCGGCGTAATTTCTCCACCTGGAACTCGCGGCACCACGGAATAAGTACCATCGCGTTGAATGTTTGCCAAAAAGTAATCATTCGTATCTTGCAAAGCAACGTGAGACTTCTCTAAAATATGGTCGTTCCAAGTAGAAGCCAGCATCGAAGAAACAGCAGGCTTGCAAATTTCGCAGCCCTTACCTTTGCCGTGTCTTTCAATCAACTCCTCAAAGGTTTTAATCTCTTGAGATCGGACTAAGTGGTACAATTCCTGACGGGAATATTCAAAATGTTCGCAGAGGTGATTTTTGACAGTAAACCCGGCTTTCTTCATCTCCGACTTGAAGATATCCGTCACCAAAGGCACGCAGCCGCCGCAGCCCATACCAGCTTGGGTACATTTTTTGACGCTGGGAACATCGGTTAAATTGCGATCGCGAATCGCCTCGCAAATCTGCCCTTTAGTAACATTATTACAAGAACAAATTTGAGCTGAATCTGGCAAACTGTCCACACCAAAGCCCGCAGGTGCTCCGCCTTCTCGCGGCGGCATCAACAAATCTTCAGGATGCGGCGGCAAAGCAATATCATTTTGCATGAATTGCAGTAAAGTGCCGTAAGCAGAAGCATCTCCGACGAGAATTCCGCCTAAAATTCGACTGCCATCTTGATTTAAAACTAATTTTTTGTAAATGCCTTGGAATGTGTCAGCAACAGCAATTTCTTTAGCACCGGGAGACTTGGCAAAAGCATCTCCAAAACTCGCAACATCCACTCCCAAAAGTTTTAGTTTCGAGGACATATCCGCACCTGCAAAAGTGCTAGTGCAGGCATCTTGGCTGCCATCTGCTAGACTGCTCAAAATATCTGCTGCTACGCCGGCCATTGTATACCCAGGAGCAACTAAGCCGTAGATCCGATTTTGATAAAGCGCGCATTCCCCGATCGCGTAAATGTCAGGATCGGAGGTTTGGCAGTTATCATTAATGACAATGCCGCCGCGTTCCCCTACTTCTATATCGGAACTTCTGGCAATTTCGTCGCGCGGGCGAATGCCGGCCGAAAAGACGATCGTATCTGTTGCCAATTCCGAACCGTCAGCAAACAGCATTTTAGTAACTTTGCCATCTTCGCTCACAATTTCGGTGGTAGATTTGCCAGTGTGAACCGAAACTCCCAACTCTTCTATTTTGCTGCGGAGAATCGCACCGCCAACCTCGTCAACTTGTAAGGGCATCAGGCGCGGTGCAAACTCAACCACGTGAGTTTTCAAGCCCATATTTTGGAGAGCATTGGCGCATTCTAAACCCAACAAACCGCCACCGATTACTACACCAACTTGGCAACTTTTAGCGTGTTCTGACATCGCCTCCAAGTCGTCAATTGTCCGGTAAACGAAAGTGCCGACAGTATCTTTGCCTTTGATCGGCGGTACAAATGGATAGGAACCGGTGGCGAGGACAATTTTGTCGTAGGAAACTTCTAAACCGTTGGCTGAAGAGACTGTTTTTTGTTCCCGATTGATGGTGACTGCTTTGTCGCCGATGTGAATCTGAATCCCGTTTTCTTGATAAAATCCCGGTGCAACTAGAGATAAATCTCCTGCTGTTTTTCCAGAGAAAAATCCGCTGAGGTTTACGCGATCGTAAGCAACGCGCGGTTCTTCGCAGAAAGTAATTAAATTCCAGTCTGCCGTCGCTCCTTTAGCAACCATCAGCTCTAGGAATTTGTGACCTACCATGCCATTGCCGATTACAATCAGGTTTTTTTTTGCTGTCATTAGAATCTTTTTTATCCTGTTTATCAGTCGTTGGTTTTATTAATATAAGACTTTTTTGTAAAGTTTTGTATGTCTGGATACAAAAAAGTATTTTTTATGCAAATTATGAATGCTAGCGATTGCATTTTTGCATGATGTGCGATCGGGCTTTTCGAGTTAAGTAGGGTGCGTCACCGAAGTCTGTTTGATAAAGCGATCAATATTTTACTGTGAGGCACCTACAATTTTCTAATTTTTAATTATTATTTAAGCTAAGTAGGGTGCGTCACCGAAGTCTGTTTGACAAAACAATTGATATCTTACTGTGAGGCACCTACACTTTTCTAATTTTTAATTATTATTTAAGCTCCCATACCGGAATACTGCTTCAAACCCTGCCGCCACAGCCACCGATTCCACACAAAAAACACCGCGCCCCAACCCAACATTACTAACAAACCGCGCCCTACATCCACGGGCAATCCAATCAAGATTGAAGCCGGAAAATGAATTAAATAAGGAAAAGGCGTCCACAAAACGACTTCGCGCACGGGTGCGGGAAAAACTTCTAGCGGCGCGATAAGTCCCGATAAAAACAGGTAAATCAAAAACCAGAATTGCTCGATCGCACTTGCCCTCTCTATCCAAAAAGCAAACAGCGCAAAGGTATACTGAATCAGGAACCGCAGACAAAAAGCCAAGACGACCACCAATAAAAATAGCAACAACCTGCCCAAATCCGGCACCCAAAAAGACTGCGGGTAAAGTCCAAAAAACAGCAGCACTAATCCGAATACAAACGGCAATCGGGCAAACCTTTCGGAAACGTGAGAGGCAAAGTGATGCCATACTGGATCTAAAGGCTGTAACAATTTATTAGATAATGTCCCTTGCACTACTTGTTTTTCAAAATCCCAAATCACCCATACAACATTTGTTTGTCTGACAATAAAAGCTGCTAAAAAGTAACGAGCAAAGTCGATCGGATTCAGCCCGAATGACCCAGTTTGAGCTGCCTGCATCCAGACACCCATCAAAATAAACGGCAAAGCTCCCGACAGCACCCATAAAAGCAATTCCGCCCGGTATTCGAGCATATAAGCGTAGTAGGTAACTAGCAAAGTTTTAGCAATTCTGATGAATCGTGTCATATCAATTTTAAATTTGGTTTTAGGTTTTTTGTGTGATAATTAGCCCTTCGATCCCCCCTGTCCCCCCCTTAAGAAGGGGGGGACAGGGGGGGTGGGGATTTAGGGGAATCGAGGCTTGGATATAAGCCAGAATCTTAAATAAATTTAGGCTTAAGTTATCACCTATGAGCCGATTCTGGGAACGATAACGCCAGAAAAAAGATTACACTTTTCCCGTGCGAAAAACTCTGCCGATGACCTCTTCAATCGGCGGATCTGTAATAGTCAAATCTACCACTTCTAACTCCGCCAACATCTTTGACACGCTCGCGGTCAGCTCCTCTCTTTTCACTAAAAACCGTACTAAATTTCCCTCAATTGATTCTACCTCGCCGTAAGCCAAAGCGTTATCTTTTGGCAGCGGATGAGCTAATTCTACCTGAACTTGCCGATAAGGTGCAAATCTATCGAGCAATCCGTCCAAACTGCCATCATAAACTAATTGCCCTTCATGAATTAACAAAACTCGCTTGCACAAAGCAGTAATGTCAGCCATGTAGTGACTCGTCAACAGCACCGTTGCTTGATAGCGCTCGTTATATTCTCGCAGAAATTGCCTAACGCTAAACTGTGCATTTATATCCAAACCTAACGTCGGTTCATCTAAAAATAATACCTCCGGTTGGTGCAGCAGCGCCGCCATCAATTCAGCTTTCATCCGCTCGCCTAAAGACAGCTTTCGCACCGCCTGATTTAACTTGCCTTCTAGTGACAGCATTTCTGTCAATTCTCCGATTCGCTGTCGGTAATCTTTATCGGGAATGCCGTAGACAGCGGCATTGATTCGTAGAGAATCGAGCACGGGTAAATCCCAGATTAACTGCTGTTTTTGTCCCATGACTAAGGTGATTCTTTGCAAAAAATCTGCTTCGCGGCGAAAGGGAGTACGATCGCACACACTCACCGTACCACTAGACGGATAAATTAAACCAGTCAGCATTTTTAGCGTCGTAGTTTTGCCAGCGCCATTAGCACCAAGAAACCCGACGACTTCCCCCGGTTCAATACTGAAAGAAACGCCCTCAACTGCTTTGACATTGCGGTAAGTGCGGTTGAAAAAGTGGCGCACTGTTCCTTTAAGTCCCGGTTCTTTAATGGCGATGGGGTAAACTTTGCTCAAGTCTTCAACTAAGATAATTGGCATCGGCTTTACTTTTAACTTTTATTTTAATCGGCGATCGGGCTTGTGCCCAGATGGATCTGTCTAGTAGGGTGTGATATCAAATCCGGTAGCATCGGAATTAATATGACTAACAGCCAGGAGACGGCAGTGGCGGGGGCCCACAAAATAAAACGGGTGGGGCACCGCCCAGCCCGCAGCGAGAAAAAAAAAATAAAAAATTTTTGGGGGCCCCAAAAA
>JANPMV010000094.1:0-5622 GCA_031427135.1 Cyanobacteria bacterium VAR_87_metabat_62
GTATGGCGGCAGCAGCTTGCAAATGTTTTTGTAAGATTTTACTTTCTTCGGCTGTCATCTATTTTTCCTTTTATCTTTTGTCCTATTCTCTCATACTTTCTCTCTGAGTATTTCTACTTATTGCATAACTGAGATGCTCCCTTTCATCACATTGAATTGTCAGCTTCCCTTTCTTTTTTAACTTTACTTCTAATTCTCTTTTTACAGATCCTAACTTTTTATTAACATAGTATTGCAACCACCGTTCTGAAACCCCACTCGCCCTCACAATCCCAGCCAGAGATATCTTTTCTAATAAAAGTCGATATAGCAACTCTTTTGTTGCTAATGAAATCGGTTGATGTCTGGGAGTCATGACGAATTGTCTTCCACAATCTCGACATTTAAAATTTTGCTTCTGAGAGCGGGTGTGACCATTTTTCACTCTGGTATTCAGAGTTACACTTGGGACAGTTCATAAGCTAAAATTCAAGGTAGGTTATAAAAAATAAAATTATCACACATTTTCATTGCTATGCAGGACTACCAAGCAAAGCTTTAAAGACGTATACGGATTACACCCCGGAGCGGATGAGGAGTCCGGTTTCGTTGCGATCACAATTCAAAACCAACAAGTCAGAGGAAACAGCAACATGATCCAAACCCAAACAATCCCCCAAACCATACCCCAAACAATCACGTTTGATGAGTTCGCAGCCTGGTATCCAGAGCACTCTATTCGCCGCTACGAACTACACCACGGAGTAATTGTTGAAATGCCTTTAGGAATTGACCGCCATTCCCGCGTTACAGGTTTTATAGACAGCGAAATCAACTGGGAAATCAAGGGACTGAAATTGCCTTGCTTTATCCCCGGTGACTGCCTGCTCAAACCCGTCCGCAACGAGGCGGGCTATCAGCCAGACGTAGTTGTCCAGGACGAAGCAGCTCTGCGCCAGTGAGAACCGCGCTGGGATAGGAAATCCATCATCACTCCGGGGGTCTTCGGTGCGGTTGGCTGTAGAGGTCGTCAGCACTAACTGGCGGGACGATTACCATCTCAAATTCGCTCACTACGAAGAAATGGGCATCCCCGAATACTGGATTGTGGACTACCTCGGTTTGGGCGGCCGCAAGTTCATCGGCACTCCCAAGCAACTCACGCTCACGGGAAAGCCAGTTGGTTGACGGCGAGTATCAAATCAGCCAGTTTCGGGGAGATGACCGAGTTGAGTCGCTGGCTTTCCCAGAATTGAGGTTAACTGCCGAGTTGATTTTTCGAGGCGGTCTGCCCTTAACCAAGCCGAGCTAGAATGACTGGGGGGCGATCGAGAAGCGGTGCGAGCAATTCCTTGCCAGCTAGCAATCCAAACCACCCGTTAAAGTTTAAAATTTGAAGGGCTATTCAAAACAACCGAACAGCCCGCAGCGATTAAACGAGACCAGACCAGACAAAAAAAAAGCCCGCTATCTGATTGTTAAAAGAGACAGCCGACAAGCAAAATAAATATAAGAACATCATAGTTCATATTTGCCATTACTGCAAAATTTACACCTTTGTAAATTAACGGTAATTACAACAGGGTCGTCTCTTCTACATTTAGCGGGTTTTTGCAAAAAAACCAGTTAGCACCGCTATGAGTAGCGAGAGAGGCATCTATGAATGTTGTAAATCAATTTCAATCTACCGCGTACCTTTCCCCCAAACACCAGAGCCACATCGAAAGCCGGGGGCTGTTGAACGATTGGAGTTACGCCAACTGCCGAACCGTATCTGCGAATGAGGCATCAGTTTACTTGGGTTATACGGCGAAGTCTGGCGGTATCCTGTTTGTGGGAAAAACAACGCAATTTAAATTCAGGCCGGACAAGCCTTGGAAATCAGAAAGCTGCAAAAAAGCACCCAAATACCGCACGCCGGTGGGAGAGTACGACGCATTCTTGCCCCAGCACCCCACCGACCAAAATTACTGGGATGCAGAAAAACTCAAGCAGCACTGCTACCGCATTGACGACCATCCCTATCTCCTGATTACAGAGGGAGCTTTTAAAGCGATCGCGGGATGCAGCCATAATTTACCGACAATCGCCTTGATGGGCATCAGCATGGGGCTAACTGCCAAAGCTAGCGACGTGCAGGGTCAACGGTATCTCGTTCCCGCGCTAGAATTCTACGCCCGCGCTGGTTTTGGGTTCATCATTGCCTTCGACGCCGATGCAGCGACAAATCCCAGCGTCGTTTGGGAACACCGAAAACTCGGCCGCCAGTTGCTCAAGTTTGGCATTCCCGTTCGCACTATTACGGGACAATGGGAACCGGGCACTGAAGGAGAAACCAAAGGGATGGACGATTTCATTCAGAAGAAAGGAATAGAGGAATTCAGGCGGATGCTGGTCAAATCGGTCAGCTTTCAGGATTGGGAGAGCAACACCGACAGCAGCGAAGATAACAAAACAGCATCAAAACCACCCGCACCGCGACTACTGGCCCGTCAGTTAGCTGAAGATTACGGGGAGATTTGGAAATTCGACAACGAAACCAAAACTTGGCAGATTTGGACGGGCAAGCAGTGGGAACGTACCGAGGACGGGAACTTTCGGACGCTGGTCAAAACCACCATCGACGCCAGAAATATCACGTACAAAAGTTCCAGTTATATCAGCGATGTACTTAGCCTCCTGACTGATGACCTGCGGGTGAAGCATTGGGATATCTGGGATAGGAAGCGCTACATCGCTTTTGATGATTCGGTGTGGGACAGCAACACCGGCCAAATTCTCAAGCACTCTCCGGGTATGGGTTTTACCTCATACTTACCTTACCCGTACAAACCTTTGACGGGAACTGACTCGGAGGTGATCGACACCCTGCGCCACAATTGCCCGAACACCTACCGGTGGATGAATACGGCAATGCAGGGCGATCACCAGAAAATCCTCAAACTATTGGCAATTGTCAACGGATTGCTCAAATTCCGGTTTTTTGACTTGCAGATGTTCGTTCACTTGATCGGAAAGCCGGGGAGCGGCAAAGGTACGTTTATCCGACTCCTCCAAAAAATCGTAGGCCGGGAGAATTGGAAAGGATGCAAGCTCAGAAATATGGATGACGGCTCCACAGTGGCTAGCATCATCGACAAGCAATTGGTAACCTGTCCAGATGAACGCACTGCTTCGGGTGTGGATGCAATACTATCCATGACAGGTGGGGATGCTGTCAGCTACCGGGAAGTGTACAAACCAGCCTCTGATGCTTTCTTTTACGGGCTATTGATTGTTGGGAGCAACAACCCAATTTTTATAGGCGATACTACAGGTCTAGACCGCCGCCTGTGCCTGGTTCACTTTGACAATCCGCTACCAACAGTGCTGCGAAACTCAAAAATAGAAGCGGGGATGGATGCAGAAATCTCGCAGCTTATTGCCGTAGCTCTTACCCTTTCCGACAGCACCGCCAGCGAACGGATTCAAGGAGTGGGCAACAATCAAATTGCCGAATTCAAACTCCAAGAATGGTACATAAAACTGCAAACCAACAGCGTCGCGGCTCACTTCGATGATTGTTTGGTTGCAGACCCGACTGCTTCAACGCCGACGGGCAAACTCTACGAACATTACAAAAATTGGTGCGACTCCAATCTCAAGGGAGTTTCCCACATCAAGTATCCGAAAATGCTCTCGGAACTGTGCAGCGATTACCTCGAACTTAGCGGTGTCAAGTGGAAGCGCTCCGGGGGTCGCAGTTGGTTTGAAGGATTGAGACTGCGAGATGAACGGGAAACCAATATTCCCACCCACACTGATACTCTTTCGGCATTAATCAGTCCCAAAAACAATGGCGATACGGGGTACGAGAAGAAGATTGACGGAGTTAGTACGGGGTTAGTAGGGGGTTCGGAATCCTTATCAAACGGAAATTACAGCCATTTACGGGGTAGCGGTACTCAAAACATTAGAGAAAACTTAGAATCTTCTCCTTCGTTAGAATCTTCTCCTTCGTTAGAATCTTCCCGCCCGTTAACGGAAGAAAGTCAAGGGACGAGTCAACAAACAGAAATAATCGAAAAAGTTGATTCGTACCCCGTCAACTCCGTTGAAATACCAGAACCTTTGCCAGACATGGAGTTAAGCCAACCTCGCAACCCTGTACCAACCCCGTCGGAACCCCGACAAACCCCGCATTCATCAGATGAACTGACTCTCTCGGGCGAACCAACCGCCGACCTAGTTGCCACTGAATCGGAGTTGGTTCAAAGGCTATCGAAGCGGATACTCCAAGCAATTGCGGACAAAAACCTTGCCAACGCTAACGAGGTCTATTCCGAAGTGCATCGATTGGGAGTCAGAGAAGCGGTGAAAGCGATGCTGACAGACGCGGAAAATAAGGATTTCAGACAATTGGTCAAACTTTGGCAGCAAACCAAAACTCAGCCTTAAACCAACGCGCTTGATGTCTGTTTTAGTTTGGTGCACAAACAGCAAGCACACAGTGGAAAAAAAATTCGGAGGAACCGCCAAATTTGCCCGCTGCCCGAACCTCGCCCTCGTAGCGTCTTCGCCAAGAAGTTAGCGCGCTCGATCCAGATCGACTATGGATCGAGGGCAACGAGCGATGCGCCATCGCTTTCTCCTTCGCGCTTTCTCCTTCGCGCACCGCCGGACGAGCCAACAGCAAGCCGAACGTTAAATTAGTGGCGATCGTTAAAATTAGCAAAAATGACTTGTTTTTCGACCCGGCAATGCAGTCAAAAAAACTGATATTTCGATGCCCCAAGTATGAAGCTGCTGGAGCGTTAAAAAACGGTGCAAAGCGGAATAAGTACGGTAACGCAACCTCCGCCTCCATCCCCAGGGGCAGCATTTGCCAGCATCCCGATTTTCGGCAAAGAATGCCGCCTCTTTTCTGCTGTTTTCGAGGCAAAAGTAAAGCCTGCATCCCATGACCTGTATGGTTTTGAAGCAGCGCAAACCGACGGGGGGCGAATGTTGGATGAATGTGGGGCGAATGTGGGACGAATGTTGGATGAATGTGGGGCGAAATTAGAGCGAACAAACTCCGTACAAAATAAATTTGCAGCGCCGCGTCGGGTCAGTGTTTCCTCCAACATTTGTCCCATTTCGGCACCGATCAACCCATCCAAAACCCACTGTTGGCATCGTTCAAATTCGGTATAATCAAGCACTGAACGCTGTCAGTATTGCACTCTTGTTCGACCGGCTTTTCGCAGTTTGTTGAAAAGGTTGTACGGATATTCGATAGGTTTTTTGCAGTTTCCCCGCCGGGTTGATCGCGTATTTGATCGACTTGTTGTTGCTGGGTTGGGGTTGGTGAGGCGGTGCGGGGTACAAGCTGAAGAAAGGTAATTTGAGCGCGAGCGGGCGAGTCAAAATCGAAGAATTAATTGTTGGGATGTTTCCGCAGTTATTAAGTAGGTAGGCGGGATTAAACCGAACACTGTAACAGTATGCAAGCGGGTGCATCTCAGTTTGGTAAATACATCAGAAAGTTGACCGTTGAGATAAGCACAGCGAAGAGCAAGGATAGACGAAACGTTCTCAATATTCCATTGCGCTCCCGATATTTTCACCCTTAATCCAATGCGTTTAATTATTGATTCAATTGTTCCCGAACCAATCGAACTT
>JANPMV010000095.1:0-33602 GCA_031427135.1 Cyanobacteria bacterium VAR_87_metabat_62
TGGTCCCACAGGTTGGCGCTTTCGCGCTGCTGTAAGGTTGTGGTCATGGTTTTATGATTGCTTTATTTGGTTTTCAATGTTCGTGACGGCTTTGTGTTCCGCCATGTAAATAACATAAACCTTTTATTTCAGTTTGTAAAGGGGTTTTAAGCACAACTTTTCTGATGAGTGTCATAATTATAGTTAATAAAAAGCTAAAAACCTTGCTGTGTCAGGAGTTCAAAAGCAGAATCGGGATTTTTGGGGACGATCGAACCAGAAGCAGAATGCTCATAATCTAGCTGGGGACGAGATTCGGGACTGCTGTCAGTGTTAAGATAGATGAAGGATTGCGATCGTAAAGCGCAAAACTCGCACAGACATATATATGTTGTTGCCCAAGTTCGATCGATAAAAATCCCAACCAATGTCCCGCACCGTCACCTACAGCCCTGCTTATACCCTGGTTCCGACTTACGAGTGTTTCAACCGCTGCACCTATTGCAATTTTAGAGCCGAACCGCTGGAAAGTCCCTGGATGACGCTATCGCAAGCCGAAAAATGCCTGCTGCAACTCCAAACTCAAGGTGTAATTGAAATTCTGATCCTCAGCGGCGAGGTACATCCCCACAGTCAACGTCGCAAAGCTTGGTTTCAGCGGATTTACGAACTCTGTGAACTCGCACTTAATTTAGGATTTTTGCCACATACTAATGTGGGCCCGCTCAGTTTTGAGGAAATGGTCGAGTTAAAACAGGTGAATGTATCAATGGGGCTGATGCTGGAACAGTTGACACCGACTTTGCTAAAAACCGTTCACCGACACGCACCGAGTAAAGTCCCGGCGCTGCGGCTGCAACAGTTAGAATGGGCTGGCGAATTAAAGATTCCGTTTACAACTGGTTTGCTGCTGGGAATCGGGGAAATTGAGGCAGATTGGGTAGATACATTAGAGGCGATCGCCCGCATCCATTCCTGTTACAATCACATTCAAGAAGTTATCATTCAGCCTCACAGTCCGGGAAATCAGCAAAGTTGGGATGGCGAAGTTTTTGATGCTACAAAAATGCCACAAGTAATTGCGATCGCCCGCAGCATATTACCTCCTGAAATCGCCCTCCAAATTCCGCCAAATTTAGTCGCACAGCCAGACATATTGCTGGCTTGTTTAGAAGCAGGTGCAACAGATTTAGGAGGAATTGGGCCGCTGGATGAAGTCAATCCCGATTATCCTCACCTGCAACATCAAGCATTAACAGAAATTTTAGCAGCCGCAGGATGGCAACTCGTGCAGCGTTTGCCTGTTTACCCTCAGTACGATAATTGGTTGCCGCAAAAATTGCAAACTGCTGTCAAACAACTCAGAATTAGTCATTAATTCTTCTAATTTCTTAGTCTGCGGAGGCAGACTTCGTTTGTATAGCAGCGGTTTCAACCGCCGAGTAATAAAAATAAACTATTGAGATTTTAAATCAAAGAACCGCCGCCATCAATCCAGACTTCAGTACCTGTGACAAAACTAGAGTCATCGGATACTAAAAATAAGACTAACTGGGCGACTTCTTCGCTGGAACCGGCGGTATTATCAGTCAAAGGAATCATGTCTTGAATCGAATCAGGCGGGACAGGAATGCGATCGAGATGTCGCTTAGTGGTGCTTTCCTCGATCGCAGTCAGCACCCCGCCCGGACAGATAACATTGACTCTGATTTGGCTGGCTGCGAGTTCTAGCGCCAGCATTTTGGCAAATGCTACTTGCGCCGCTTTTGAACAAGCGTAGGCAGTGGCCCCCACTTTCCTGAAACTTCTAGTGCCATTAATCGATGATGTAATGACGATCGAACCTCCTTGTTTTTTCAGATAAGGAACTGCATATTTTACAGTCAAAAATGTTCCTCTGAGGTTGGTGTTAATTGTCCGATCCCACTCATCGGGTTCTATCTCCTCTATCGGCGACCATACACCGTTAATACCCGCATTTGCAAACACAATATCTATTTTTTGATATTCATCAAAAATTGTTTCAAATGCCTGCTGCATTTGCCCAGAATCCCCCACGTCTGCGGCAATAGCCAGCCCGCAACCTCCTTCACTGACCAACTGGCGGACGGTTTCTTGCCCTGTTTCTAAAATGCGATCGATAATAGCAACTTTTGCACCTTCCCTAGCCATTAAAATTGCTGCTGCATGACCAATTCCCGACCCACCGCCGGTAATAACGGCAACTTTTTCTGAAAGTTTCATAGTTTATGATGTATAAAATCTTCGGTCTAGTAAAAAAAACCAAGTAATCAAGTAATACCAAATTCGCCTTAAATATTCCCTTCTTAGTCCGCGGAGGCGGACATTGTTTGATAATAAGCGGTTTCAACCGCCGAGTAATCCAAGTAACAAGAAATATATCTTGTTACTTGTTATACGGTGTTTAGGACTGTGGAACCCAGACAGAAACTGAACCGGCATTACACCTAAAATCAGCCCAACCATCATCATTAGTTTTGATTGATTCTTTGATGTTTTCGGTGATGTCAATGTAGGTTCGATTCGGGTGTCCGACTTCCATAAACTTGCTGCCCTCACTCCCATTGCTGAGTACCACAGCCATGCCGCCCGGATGTTCTTCATCTCCCAGCCGCGTCCAACCAATCGTGTTGGCATGGTCGAAGTAATCGTACTGATTGCCGTAGGAATAAGTTTGGCGCGCGAACAAGAATTTATCGAGAATAAACTGATGTTTGTCTAACCAAATCTCGTATTCATTGCCATCATTTGCCGTATCCTTATAGTTAGCGCCGTAATAATCCGGGTAAAAAATGCACGGATATCCTTCGCGCCGCAGCAGAATTAAAGCGTAGGCAAGGGGTTTAAACCAAGCCTCGACAACTGATTCTAGGGATTGTAATGGTTGGGAATCATGGTTGTCAACCAAGGTAACGGCCAGGCTTGGTTGCTGTTGGACGAGGGTGTTATCAAAAATTGTTCGTAAGTCGTAGCTATTGCCGGCTTTGCTAGCAGCGTAGAAGTTGTAGTGGAGGGGTGCGTCAAATAAGGATACTTTACCGTCCGTTGCTTCGATGAAGTAGTGCAAAGCTTCGACTTCGTAAGACCAATATTCGCCGACAGCAAATAGGTCGCGTTTGGCATAGTTGCGGACGTGTTCCAACCATTCTTGGAAAAATGCTGCTGATACGTGTTTGACGGCATCAAAGCGAAAGCCATCAACGTTTGTGGTATCGACATACCACTCACCCCAGTATTTTAATTCGCCGGTCACTTCTGGGTTGTCCATATCTAAATCGCAACCCATGAGGTAGTCAAAGTTACCTTTTTCTAAGTCTACTCCTTGATCGAATTCTTTGCCTTTTAGCAGGTAAACAGCATTTGTATTTGTGTCATAAGCGTTGTAATCAATGGCGTCAAAATGCCACCAATGCCACTCCATGCTGGAATATTTTTTGTCGCGGCCTGGGAAAGTAAAATGCGTCCAAGCTTTAATTGTTTGATATTCGCCTACGGTGTCATTCCGGTTGTCGGGATTGAAGGGTGTGGCTTCGGCTTCTTCTTCTGCATCGGCACCTAATTTGTGGTTGAACACAACATCGGCATAAATCCGAATTCCTGCATCTTGTGCAGCTTTAATCGCGCGCAAATACTCATCTTTTGTGCCGTATTTCGTGCGTACCGACCCTTTTTGGTCGAACTCGCCTAAATCGAATATATCGTAGACGCCGTAACCCACGTCCATGCCGCCGCCCGTTCCTTTATACGCGGGTGGCAACCACAGGGATGTAACGCCTATTTTTGCTAAATCTTTTGCAGATTCTGCTACCTGATTCCACAGGCAGCCGTCGTCAGGGCTGTACCAGTGGAAATACTGCATCATGACGCCATTGACTTCAGACATATTGAGTTTTTCCTGTTTTGTAAAGTTGCCAGATATATTTTTGTTAGTTGCCGCTCTAGCTATGCCTGCAATCTACGGTCAATACTTATCATAAAATGTTTGAATCAATAAAAATATCTATCGGTTGATAGATTGACAATTAAATATATTTTTGATATGGCTTCTTTTTAACCTATCTAACTCAGTAAAAAATACATGATTTACGCAGGCATACCATACATCAATAAGCTAGGGTTAACA
This sequence comes from Cyanobacteria bacterium VAR_87_metabat_62, assembly GCA_031427135.1. Lineage (GTDB taxonomy): Bacteria > Cyanobacteriota > Cyanobacteriia > Cyanobacteriales > Microcoleaceae > Microcoleus. The sequence goes on from JANPMV010000095.1 coordinate 4,124, forward strand.
TTGTTTATTCCTCGGAGATTTCTTTCGCAGCCCCCTCCCAGGGTATGCGGGCAAGTTCTTGTTCCCACCTTTTTTTAAGGGGGCGGCAGGGAAATCGGGCTTAACCCAAGCGTATTGCTGTATGATATCAATTCCGGCTGCACTCAGACATGATATAGAGGACACGGCAGTGCCGTGTCCCTACCACGATCAATTGTAGGGACACGGCACTGCCGTGTCCTCCGTTTATATCATTCCGATGCTAACGGAATTGATATGAATCCTGACCAACTTGTCACCCAATATAGGTTCACTTAGCAGCGTTCGTATTTGTGTAGGCACAATATGTAGTATGCCTGCCTAAGTCCTGTTCAAGTAATGGGGTGAAAGTAAAATGCTGCTGCTAACACGACATATGTTGCTAAAAGCAGCACTCCTTCAAGCCAATTAGAGCGCCCATCGAGACTAATTAGATTCGCGATTGTAACTGCGATCGCAACTGCAACTACTTCAAAAGGATTAAAGTTCAAATCCATCGGCTGGTGAATCACTAATCCGATAATCACCAACACCGGGGCTACCAGCAAAGCAACTAGCAAACTCGAACCCATCGCGACAGAAACTGACAAGTCCATATTGTTTTTCATCGCAACTCCCACTGCTGTTACATATTCGGCCGCGCCTCCAACGATCGGCAACAGAATTACGCCTGTAAATAGCGGTGTCAATCCCAATCCTTTGGTAGTTTCTTCGACAACGCCAACGAAAATTTCTGATTCAAAAGCAACGGCAACAGTTGAGGCAACTAGCACTCCTACCCACAGCCACAAATTCGGTTTGTGTGTAGATTCTGCTGCGGTATTTCCCGAAATTTCTGACTCTAATTCTACCAAGCCGACATCGTAAAGATAGCTGTGAGTTTTCAAGGAAAATAGCAGCGTTAGGGCGTAAACTGCAATCAGGACGATCGCCGTTATCAAAGAAAGATTCTCAATGGCTGACGGTTCGACTCCATTTGAGGTGTAAATTACCATTGTTGGCAGTAGAATTGCAATTACTGCTAGAGTCATGGTGGAACCGTTTACTCGCGCGATAATCGGTTTGAATTCCTGTTCTTTATAGCGGATTCCTCCTAGCAGCATGGAAAAACCCATGACTAAGAGCAAGTTGCTGATAATTGTGCCGGTTATGCTGGCTTTCACAATGTCAATTAAGCCGGCTTTCAGGGCAACTATGGCAATAATTAATTCTGTAGCATTGCCGAAGATTGCATTTAGTAAGCCGCCGATGGAGGGGCCGGTGACGATCGCCACTTCTTCTGTAGCGGTGCTCAACCAAATCGCCAGAGGTATAATGCCTAAAGCGGATGTGATGAAAACTGTGAGGGATCCCCAGTGCAAATACTCAGCGGCGATGGAGATGGGGATGAAAATTAACAGCGCTATGGAAAGAATTTTTTTGATTGACATAGGAACTCGGATGGTGTAATGAAGAGTGAAGTCGAGTTGTCGGGGCGATCGCCAAGTTGATTTTACATGATCGGGCTCTTGCCTGACAATTCCGGGGGCAAGGGCGATCGATTGGAAGCTTTAACCCCAGATGCGCGCAGATTAACGCATACAGATATTTAATGACGGTTAGTTATTCCTTAAATTTGGCAGTTTTTATCTGAGAAAAAGTGCGCCGTCATTCCGAATGCTTAAAGATTTTTGATCCAAACCTAAATCGTTTGTCTCGTCTAATCTTACCTCTACTGTTCCTTCCCCAACCAATTTCAAACTGGGTTTCAAGAATGCACCATCTTGTCGTCTAAATAAAATTGAGGCCGGTAATGTCAATGCTTGGAGCGCGACTGTGGCATTTTCGGCTAAACTGCGGCGGTTAGTTTGTCCAACCACTTGATAAAATAGTCGATCGTTCGTTTTATTCGTTAATCTAACATTGACTTTACCATTAACCGGAACCACCTTGCCGTCAGGAACTCTTTCTGGTTCGTTAGTTTGGGCTATTTCCCCCGCAAAACTTGCATTGTGGGTAAAAGGTAAAAAGCTGTTGCTTGCTATGACTAAGGTGACAGCCAGTAGACTTGCCAGACTGGTTTTGTCGATCGCTAATTTGCACATTTTTTGATTTACTTTTTATCTAAAAATTCTAATAAGTGATTTTACCTGATGCTGCTATCTTCTGGCAAGTCGGATCAGAGCTAAATCCCAGCTTTTGATAGCTGACGCATTGACTGTGAAGATAGAAATTCAATATATAGCAGAAGCAAGAAGGCAGTTAAGTCCTAAAAAAATTTATGTCTCAGTCTATGATGCCAGTTATTGAATAAAATTAAGTTAATATATTGCCATAATTAAATTTTGAATAGTACCATTTTTTTCAAAGCGATTACGTAAAGTAGGAACTGTATAGCGGAATCAAAAATGGAGAATGGAGAAGGAAAAAAGCAGATTTTCCCAAGTTTCCGTCTCCCCTCCCGCAGCAACAGACGATCGCGATCGCAGCAGCTTATTGTTGTGGGGCTATTCAACCCAACGCACCCGTACAAAATGAGCTTCGCGTCCCCAGAAGTCTTGACTTACAGAGATATCAACAACACTCAAATTAAACGGAATAGCAGTTGTCACGTACCGCTGAGCCAGAGCTCCCACATCAGGAGCTAATTGAGCCGCCGCTGCCGCTGCCGCACCTAAACCCAAAAGTTGCAGAATGGGCCCGCGAGGCAGCGCTAAATTGATGCCAACAGCAAGTCCAGCAGTCAGCAGCATTCCCACGGACAAATTCGTGCCACAGCGGGGATGTACAGCTAAATCCCACTCTCCACTCGCAATCCGCGAGTGGGCCGATCGCACTGCCTGACGCAACTGTGCTATATTCACGCGACCGTAAAGATAAAATCCTTGGTCTGTGGACATCCCACCCAATAACTGATTATCGGATCTTGCTGTCGGCGTAGTGCCAGATTGGCCCAAGACCCAAACTGTAGCGTGTTCCAACGCATGAACTTGGCGCAAAGCCAAGACTTCCTTTAAGCCGGGCACAAAATTGAGTTGTCGCAACAAGTCAGCATCTTGAGTCCGCTGCGGGGCAAAGTCAAAAGGAAATTCGCTGGTGCGCCAAGAACTAGAAGCAGCATTTGTCGTCATGTCAGATGTTAAGTTTGAGAAACTAGATTTACGGTTGAACGCGCTTGCCTGCGCGAAACTCTCCCGAAAACCGTCTGCCTTTAGCATCTGTAATTATTCCCCTACCGTGAGGCAGTCCCTTCCGCAATTCGCCTTCGTAGCGAATGCCATTGGGAAAGCTGCAACTACCTTTGCCGTCTAGCTTTTCGTTAAAAAACTGACCGTCGCAGCGGGTGCCGTCAGCGCGGGTGAAGACTCCCCGCCCAAACGGGTTTCCTGCAAAAAACTGTCCGGCGTATCGATCGCCACTAGCAAAGATAAATTGCCCTTGGCCGTGTGGCTGACTGCTAGCAGCCCCGCCGCCAATTTGTTGAACAATTTCAAATGTTCCCCTGTAGCGGTCGCCATTGCCAAAAATAGCTTCTCCCCTAACGATGAGACCGTTGCGGAACTCTCCCACCATACGGTCATCGTTGGCGAACAAGAATACGCCTTGACCGTTGGGTACGCCGTTGCGAAATTGTCCTTCATAGCGATCGCCCTTGGAGTATACGTATACTCCTTGTCCCTGGGGTCTGCCGTTGACGAAATTGCCTTCATAATTGTCGCCATTCTCGTAGTTGCACCTGACTCGACCGTTGGGAGGAGAGCCTTCGCAAGCGGGAGGGCGTTTTTGATCTGCGGCTGGGGCTGCTAATGATGACTGACTGTTGGCTACGAGCGAGAGGCATCCTACCCCCGAACTAACCAAAATCAGTATTCCGACTTTTTGAATTGAGCGAAGCATGACTGTTCTCAATTTTTGTTGCAAGGATGGAGGTAAATTTTGCATTAAACTGGGTTTTGGGCAACTTTGGGAGATTTTTCTCCCACAATTTTAGAAACCTCTACACCGTTTTCTTCTAAAATCACAATCGGATCGGCTCCTGATTTGAAATCAACTCGTTTGATCAGCACCTGCCCGCTGGCAATCCGCTGTCCTACTTTGATATATCGACTTGTTGGCTCGTTAGGTGCTTTCACAATTACCAGTATGTCATTACCAACTCTGACTACGCCACTAACTTCAACTCCTTTGGCATTGTCTGTCGAAGGCGGTGGGGGTGGTGGTGCCGGAGCAGGTGGGGGGGGGGGTGGGTTCGGATCTTGCCAGGAGGGCGGCGCAGTTAATTCTGGCAGTTTGGGCAGACCGGGCAGTTCTCTGGTGGCGATGTTGGGAATTGTGGGAGGGCTGGGGGGGCGAGCAGCTATCGCTGGGGGGCGTCCCGGTCTTACTGCCGGTCGTCCGGGTGTGGCTGCCGCCGGCCGTCCGGGTGTGGCTGTCGCCGGTCGTCCGGGTGTCCCTTGGGGGCCTGGAGTCGTGCCTGTTGGGAAGCCCGGTATAGAGGGCACTCCGGGTATAGATGCGGGAGATCCTGCTATGTCTGGGGAGCCTGCTGGTCTCGTTCCGGGGCGTCCGGGGCCGGCCCTCGGCCGTCCGGTGATTCCTGTTGGGACGCCCGGTATAGAGGGCAGTCCGGGTATAGATGCGGGAGATCCTGCTATGTCTGGGGAGCCTGCTGGTCTCGTTCCGGGGCGTGGTCTAGCAGCGGGGCGTCCGGGAGCTGGTTGGGGACGCGCTGAAACTGGTGGCCTCCATTGGGGGGGGAGCGAGGTCAACGGCAGGTTGGGAAGACTGGAAACCTCTGCTGGGCTTTGGGGTTTGGGAAGTTCGGCTGGCGTCCACTGAGGCGGGTTTCTCTCGTCTGGTAGCTTTGGCAGATTTGGCACTTGCCGGCTTGGCAGGTTGGGCAGTTCGCCCGGTGTCCCGCCGTCGGTTCTGAGCGGTTGAGGGGGAAGGACTGAGAATGGGTCGCTTGCTTTTTCGGGAATGAGAGTCTGTGGAATTGCCGTCCGATTTAAGGGAACTCCCGGTAGTGTCTTTTTTGCCTCGATGTCTGCTTGAGCTTGTCTTGCGCGTTCGTCGGGGTTTGTAGGTCGGATCAAGCCGGGGGGCTGCGCCGCTACTACGGGGGAGGGGAATGTCTGAGCTCCTGGGGTGGGACTTGTGGCCGCAGCGCCGGGAGTTCCGGGAGCGTTGGCTGGTGAGGAAGATGCTGCACCGGGACTGAGAGTAGGACTAGGAGTGGGACTGGCCGTGTTGCCGCCCCCGTCGCCGCCGCATCCTCCGATCGAGAAAGCCAGCATTCCTATAGTTGCAAAATATAAAAGTTTACGCATTACCGATCGCCCCAAACGCCTGACTTTTAAGTGATCCAAATGGCAACCGTAGTTGCTGCCATTTGCCGCCTTAAGTTTACCTGTGTTTGATGGTATGCGATCGCTTTAAAATTGCCAAGTTTTCCTAGATCGTCCGATCGGGCTCTTCGGGCGCTGGGTTTTCGGGAGCAGGTTAGGATATCAATGGCGGTGGTTCTTCGACATATTGAATCAATAAAGGCATTCCTATGGTGGCAAAAGTGATTCTCAAGCGGACTTGGCGATCGGGCATTGTTTCTGCGGTTGTTTTGGCGACAGTTGGTTTGGTGGGGGGGCTCTCGGTGCATTCTCATTCAGATCCGGCACTATTCTCAACAATCTCTAAGAAACCGGGTTTGACGAAAAACCTAGACCACTTGAGCAAGCAGCCAGAAACTAAGCTGATAACACTGGTGTCGGATGTGAGTTCCCAGCAGCACGCGCGGCGGAGCTATCCCGAAGGGAATCGCACTTCAACAGCAGACTCGGGAGCGGTAACTGGCAATGTGTACTCTCAGTTTCGTAGGGGCCCATCAAATCCTGGTGCTCAACCGCCGGCAACTGGGCCGGCAAATCCATCTGGGAATCAAAAGGTATTTCAAGCTAAAATTAAGCGCCGCGCTAGCGGAACGCCGGTGATTGATGTGGTTTTTAACGGCAACAAGACTTTTGAGATGATTGTCGATACCGGGGCGAGTGGCACTTTGATTACTCAGCGGATGGCTACTGCACTGTCCGTGAAAACCGTCGGCATCGCGAGAGCGGGGATCGCTGACGGTAGTGTTGTCGAGTTCCCGATCGGGCGCGTACAGTCGATCGGTGTCGGCGGTGCTCTAGTCAGAAATGTCGAAGTGGCGATCGCCAAACAAATGGAAATTGGTCTGCTCGGTCACGATTTCTTTGGCAATTACGATGTCAAAATCAAAAAAGATGTTGTAGAGTTTTATGTCCGCTGACCGAAGTGAGCCGACTCAAAAAACCAATTTTTGCTCAACTCCCATAAAGTTATTCGCACCCGAGTCAAAGCTCTTAAATTTCTTGCTTGAGGCAGTAGCAAAACGCAGCTAAGTGTGGTAATATTTTGATTGTTTAAAGAGCCATCGACCTATTCCTGAAAATCTTGCTACAAAAGCACCACCTCGGTTTGTGATCTCCGTAACAGTCTCCGACTATGGATTCACCGTTCAAGGCAAGGCAATAAATTGAATAAGAAGCAAAGCAGGTGGAAATTAGTTCCTAAAATGCTGTGGCTGAAGGAACTTTGCTTGGTGTTGTTCAGTCGCAGCGTAAAAAATCTGTAAACTGATGGGCGGAAGATGTTCCGCAAAATTCGGAAGTCAGGGCGATCGAGAAATTAATTATTGTAAATAAGGTATTCGCATGGCACAAGCGTCTGTATCTCCTGTAGTGCTGATTATTTTAGACGGCTGGGGTTATCGTGAAGAAAAAGACGGAAATGCGATCGCACAAGCGAAAACACCCGTGATGGACAGTCTCTGGGCAGTCTATCCCAGAACTCTGATTAAAACATCGGGTCGGGCGGTGGGGCTTCCTGACGGACAAATGGGCAACTCGGAAGTTGGCCACTTAAATCTGGGCGCAGGCCGAGTGGTTCCTCAAGAGTTGGTGCGGATCTCCGATGCAGTGGAAGATGGTTCTTTGCTCAACAATTCAGCGCTGGTTCAGCTTTGCGAGAAAGTCCGCGCCAGTCACGGCAAGTTGCACCTAACGGGTCTTTGTTCCGAGGGCGGGGTTCATTCCCATCTCAGTCATATCCAGGGTTTGCTGAAATTAGCAAAAGCACGGGGAATTTCTGAGGTTTGCATTCACGCGATTACTGACGGCCGCGATACTACTCCGAAAGAGGGTGTCGAAGCTCTAGGCAAGATTGAAAGTTATATCGAACAGGTAGGAGTTGGTCGGATTGCTACCATCAGCGGTCGCTATTACGCGATGGATAGGGACAAGCGCTGGGATCGGGTGCAGCGCGCCTATGAGGTGATGACGACTGAGGGTGTGCCTGATGGTCGATCGGCAGTTGAGGTATTGCAGGCCTCCTATATTGAAGGAGTGACCGACGAGTTTGCAGTTCCGACTCGGATTGCGCCCGGAGCGGTAGCATCCGGCGATGGGATGATTTTCTTCAATTTTCGCCCGGACAGGGCTAGAGAGTTGACTCAAACCTTTGTCGATCGCAATTTTAAGGGGTTTGAACGGCAGTTAATTGAGCCGCTGGCCTTTGCGAGTTTTACTCAGTACGACCCGAAACTGTCGTCGGTAATGGTGGCTTTTGAACCGCAGAATTTGAACAATATTCTGGGTGAGGTGATTTCTAAGCACGGTTTGCGGCAGTTGCGGACGGCGGAAACTGAAAAGTATGCTCATGTGACTTATTTTTTTAATGGGGGTCTGGAAGAGCCTTTTGAGGGGGAAGACCGCGAAATGGTGCAGAGTCCGATGGTGGCTACCTACGATGAGGCGCCGGAAATGTCGGCAGCCCTGGTGACGGATGGGGCGCTGGCGGCTATTGAGAAGGGCATTTATTCGTTTGTGGTGATTAACTACGCTAATCCCGATATGGTTGGCCATACGGGGATGATGGATGCGACGATAATTGCGATCGAAACTGTAGACAAATGTCTGGGGCGGCTGGTGACTGGCGTTACCAAAGCTGGGGGAACGGCAATTATCATTGCTGACCACGGCAATGCTGAGCAGATGTTCGACGAGAACGGGAATCCTTGGACTGCTCACACTACTAACCCCGTTCCGTTTATTCTAGTAGAAGGCGAAGGTCTGAAAATTCCGGCTCACGGAACGGATGTTCCTCTGAGGGCGGACGGTTGTTTAGCTGATATTGCACCGACGATTCTGGCTTTGTTGAGGTTGCCTCAGCCCCCGGAGATGACGGGACGCTCTATGATTGAAGCGGCTGATTTTGAAGTTCGCGCCAATCGCACTCCGGTGCGAGTCCGACTGTAGACAGTCTGGGCGAAATTGGGCTACAGGTAGGGACGCGGCAGTGCCCTTCTTTGTGTCAATTTAAGCCTGAAACCGTTGGTATCTCTAGCTTTTACCTAAGTTTAGATCCCCCTCGCATCCCCCTTAAAAAGGGGGACGAAAGAAAAGACTCCTGTCCCCCCCTTCTTAAGGGGGGTTAGGGGGGATCTAGATTTAATAGTCAAATAACAGTCTCTGACTGGGTTTGACCTTAAGTTGACACCGGCAGTGCCGTGTCGCTACGAAATTGTGCGCGATCGACCAGATTTGATATGATGATTAATTACCGATTACCAATTACCAATTACCCTAATTATGAATATAGTTTCTGTTTTACAAGTTATCTGGTCTTTGTCTGCTTTAGGACTTGTGGTTTTTGTGTTGCTGCACAGTCCTAAAGGCGATGGCATTGGAGGGATTGGCGGACAAGCTCAATTGTTTACCAGCGCCAAAAGTGCGGAAACGACTCTGAACCGGATTACTTGGGGTCTATCTATTGTTTTTATGGGTTTGACTGTAATTTTGAGTGCTGGTTGGTTGACTCCTAAGTTATAAGATTGGGATTTTTAACCGCAGGTGAACGCAGATAATATCAAGTTGATCTGCGTTCATCTGCGTCTATCTGCGGTTGCAAAAATGTGGTTGTGGAAAGTTACGAGAAAATTGCGATCGCTGGCAGTGTTTTCATTGGCTTTAAGTTGTTTTAGCCTGATAATTTTGACTCAGGTCAATACTCCTGCTGCGAGTCCTCCTCCTGTCCCAAATAGTTGGCCTCCTCCACAGGTTCACCCTTTGCCGCCAATGGCGAATTGGCAAGATTCCACTGATAGCGGTGATTATTTCGATCGGGTTAAGCCACCGAATGTCGGTCATTTGCTGTGGTCGAAGTTTCCGATTCAGGTTTATGTTGAGCGTCCCGCTGATGCTAATAAGTCTGAAGAATGGGTAGGGGCTGTATTGAGTGTTGTCCAGGAATGGGGGGTTTATTTGCCTTTGGAAGTGGTGGATAATTCGGAGGTTGCTGATATTAGAATTTTACGTCAGGCTCCGCCTTCGCGTCAAGGCTTGTTGCGATCGCGCTCTGGAGAGGCTACCTATGAATTGTACGCCCGTCGGGATGGGGATAAAACTGTTTTATCTCATCGGTTTTCGGTTTATTTGAATCCGAATCAAGTGGGTAAGTATGTTCTGGCGACGGCGCGGCACGAGTTGGGGCACGCTTTGGGAATTTGGGGCCACAGTTTGATGGAAACTGATGTGCTGTATTTTTCTCAGGTGAGAAATCCTCCGGCTATTTCGGCGAGGGATGTTAATACTTTGAAGCGGGTTTATCAGCAGCCGACTCGGTTGGGGTGGGAATTTTAGCTGAAACCAGTTAAAACCCCAAATTCCCGGCGATTGGAAATCGCGTCTACACAAACGAAGTCCGAGCAGAGGGGGACTAAGAGAAGATTGGGATTAGTTAGCAATAGGAAATATAAAAAATATGAAAGATGAATGTTTTGGGATTGTGCCGATTTTTGGAAAGGAAGCTGATGCTTTGTTTTTATTGATTCAACATCAAGCCGGACATTGGGCGTTTCCTAAAGGTCACGCGAATCCGGGGGAATCTCCAGCGGAAACGGCAAGGCGGGAATTTCAGGAGGAAACTGGTATATCAGATTTTCAAATGCTGGATGAGCCGAGTTTTACGGAACATTATTCTTTTGTTAAGAATGGGGAGTCGATTGAAAAAACTGTCAGTTACTTTTTAGGCTTTGTAAGTTCGATGGAAGTAGTTTTGCAAGTGGAGGAAATTCAAAATTCTGCTTGGGTTTCTTTTGAGGAAGCAGTTAAGCTGATTACTTTTGATGCCAACCGCCGAATGTTCGAGGAAGTTAAGGCATATTTAGATGGTAGGAAGATAAGAGTCGGCGGTTGAAACCGATCCTAAACAACCGAACTCCCTGTCTAAGAGACTAAGAAAATTTAAGACGGATTTGGTATAAGTTCTAATTTAGAAACCCGGTAACTTTTGCGATACCGGGTTTCTTAAGTGTCAGATTTTGTGGGCGAATTATGCCACCAATCTGAGGTTATTTGTTGATTTTCTGGACTTTGGCGTGTTGTTGCAAGCGAGAGAAAACGTTGTAGGCGTCGGGGCCGGGAGTATCGTGTTCTACAGCGCCGTCCATGGGGCCGTCGATGGCTTTCCAGGCAGGAATTCCGCCTTTTAGTTCGGCTACTTTTATGAAGCCTGCTGCGCGGAGAAGGCCTGCGGCTTCGGATGTTTGTGCGTCGGTTTCGCCGTAGATGTAAATGTCGCGCACGGTTTCTAGGCTGGATTTTGCTCGATCGACTAATTCGTCTATTGGCATCGGTTGGGCGCCAGTAATGCGGCTTTTGTTGGAGCTTTCAAAAGGGCGGGCGTCGATGATTGTGAGTCCGGGTTCGCCCCAATCTAAACGGGCTTTGAGGTCGTGGCTGGATGCTTGGGCTTTTAAACCGGGAGGGGTAGGAGTAAAATCGGGAAGTTTTTCTTTGATGTCTGAAATTTGGTCGGGAATAGTTTTCATGGGTAAAATTCTGTTGAATGCTTTGATTGCAATGTAACTATATGTGTCGGTTGAATGCGTCTTTCTAAAGGCTGAATCGGGCATTGAACTAAAGTCGCAGTTATGCAGGTTTACTGGTTGTTAGCTGCGGTTGCGATCGCTATGTTTGTTGAGTTTGCTAAACTGTCCTGGGTTGTGATGCGGATTGTTTTGATTGAAAAGTGCGATCGATCTTATTTGCTGCGGATATTTTGAAGTGCGATCGCTCGTCCGATCCGTTATTTTATCAAACGATCGCATCTTAGTCAATCCCAATTATTTTAAAATGAAATTTGCATTATGTTGTGCTCCGCCTCGCGCCGCATTTTGCTGAAAATTTGAGATGTTTTTCATCAAGATTTCTGGTAAAATTTGATACTAAGAACAAGTATTTAAAGGTATGGATATGTCTGAGAAAGATGAAATTGCGGTGTCTGAAGCTTTGACACCCGAAGAGCAAGCGGTGTGGGATGCGAAGGCAAAAGTTCGGGTGCTGCTGAATTTGTGGGATTTGGGCGGCGGGAAGATGATGGTTAAAAAGGGGGATTTGACTAAGCGGATTGTGCGTACTAATGAGACGAGTGTGAAATATCAGGGCGTGCTCGGCGAGTTACAGGAAGCAGGGGCGATCGTCTATTCGCTGGTAAATCGGGCGACGCGGGTGGAATTGAGCGCGCAGGGGAAAGCAGTTTTAGCGGATGGCTTGAAAAGCAAGGATTCTCTGTTTGAGTTTGATGGTTCTCAAATCGGTACGCGGCTGGGAAATGCTTTGTTGAAGTGGATTCGGCATCAGGATGGTGCGGCGAGTGTTGCTGTTGAGAAGGGGAAGGGGGATGTAGGGGCGATCGCCTCCTATGACGATTTTAAGGCTGTGGCGTTGAAGGTATACGACAGCTTGAACCGAGATTATAACTTAGACGATTTAGTGCCGATTTATCGGATGCGTCGGGCGATCGGGGAAAGGGTAGGGCGATCGCAATTCAATGAGTGGCTGTTGGAAATGCAGGCTGATAGAGTTTTGCTGCTTCAGGGGGGGGAAATGACAGAGATTTCGCCTGATAAAGCTGAAGACTCGATTACGACTTCATTAGGTGAATTACGCTACTACGCAACGCGCTTAATTTCTCAACCTTAAATGATTAAGGTTCATACTGGTTCATTTTTTTACCTCACACAAATCACCATGACTATTTCTTCGATTGCAGAACTCAACGCAGCTATCCAAAGTCATAACCCATTTCCAACAGGTGCTGCCGTTGTCAGAGAACAAGACATTTGGGAGCATGGCTTCCCTGATGTTACGACGCTGAATGCTCATGCTTCCGATGCAGTTTATCAAGCAATCAATCGAGTTCACAATGCGATAACAGCCCGTGACAAAGTAACTTCGATGGTCATAATAGCTGGTAAAGGAGTTGGGAAAAGCCATGTTATTAGTCGTATTCATCATCGCCTCAAAACTGATGGCAGTGCCTTATTTATTTATGCTGGTGTAGAAACATACGACATAAAATTTGTTAATTATTACTTTCTACAAACTTTAGCAGATAGTCTCAATCACAACGGTAGTCAAGGAGTAACGCAGTGGCAGGAAATAGCCGCAGGTATGGTTAACCAAGTGGAGAAAAGCGTAAATTCCAATGCAGAGAGTATTTCAGCTAAAAAGGTAGTTGAAAAATACAGTGAAGCCGAAAATAATAATTGGGTAGATCGGTTAGTAACTAAATATAGGCGAATAAAACGCAGCGATCCTGACATTATTCGTGCCATTTTGTGGACACTCTCAGAAGACTACTCAGATTTTGCAGTTAAGTGGTTATCTGGAAAGAACTTAGCTGAAGTGAAGGCTAATGCTATGGGATTACCAAATCCGAGCACAGAAGAGAAATATCAAAATGCTGAAGCCTTTAAAACAATTTCGCAAATTTTGAGTTTGGTTAGCGAATATAAACCTCTAGTTATTTGTTTCGATGAACTAGATTTGGATAACAGAGTTGATCCCGAAACAGGCTTAACAAGACCGCTAGCGATAGCTGGCTTAATTAAGCCTTTAGTAGATGATATTCAACTATCTGACAAAAGTAAAGGTTTTGCAATTTTAACCGTAATGATGCCTGATACATGGACACATAAGATCAAGCTTATGCCTGGTGGAGTGATAGATCGAGTTTCTAAAAAAGGAGACCCAATCCAACTAACATTTATGGATGGTAATTCTATTATTCAGCTAGTTTCACTATGGATGAAAGAGTTTTATCGTTCAATCAATTTAATTCCCCATAGCCCAATATATCCTTTTGAAGAAAACCAACTACGAGAATTGGGTAAAAATTCTGATAGTTCTGCCCGAAGAGTATTGACATGGTGTTCGGAAAACTTTAATAGTATTGCTCCTCCTCCTTCAGAAGAAGACCTTGTGGAAATTGAATATAACAAGGCACTTATATCTGTAGAAAAGTCCCTAACAACCTTGCTGGACGATAAAATTATGTTAGCTGACGCTCTTTGGCTGAGCTTCTTCAGCATAATTGGACAGACTTTAGAAAATGTTCAAATCATTAAGCTTGAAAAGAATCAGTGCAGTGCGTCAGAAAAGACCTACAGTCTTGATTTCAAAATTGTAGGTGAGGAAAATGGAAACCCCGTCCAAATTGGAGTAATGGTTCTTCAAATACCTAGTGGCATAGGTGTACAAGCTGGATTAAAGCGTCTCATCGACTATCCAAAGTTTAAAATCACCCGTGGCTGCTTAGTTCGTTCTAAAGAGATTAGTCCCGGTGCGACTAAAGCCCAACAATATTTAAGCGATCTTCAGTCTTCTAAGTTAGGTGGGCAATGGGTAAAGTTTACCGGTGATAATATTAAGACTCTTCTAGCTATCCGAGCGGTTTATTGCTGCCGTGAGAATTATGATTTTAGTGAGGGACAAATTTGGGATTTTATTGCCAGAAAGAAGCTAGTAGTTGATAATTATCTCATTCGTAAAATTTTGAGCGATTCCTCTGATCATGTGGCTAATAATTGAGTAAGGAATGAATAAATTAATGTTAATTGACATCGCTATACCTTTACCAGCTCCAGATATTGAGGCTTTAATCCAAGGGCGAATGATTGCAGCCATGCCTAGGGTATTTATCGAGCCGGGTTGGTCATATGCTCTATATCCAACCGATATCTCGATTAATTTGCTACCTTACGAGCAACATTATCGTTCAAGTTTTTTACCCAATGCTCAAACCTCCCTCGCTGAATTGAATTCTGATGAAGTTTTGATAAAAGCTTGGGCTAGGTGTGAATTGTGCAAAATGCTGAATCCTGAATCATTAGAGGATTTGTCGCAATTAACCATCTGGACAAGAGAGGTATTGCAGCAAACTTTCCTAGAACGACCTTACGTTTTTCTAGCTTACCTTCGCGTCTATCTGCTGTCTCAGCCACTTAAAATGCCAGTGCAGCCTAATGGCAATTTTGTATCTTTGCCAAAATCCCTAAATGTTACTGATTCAACGCCAGTGTTGAGCGAGTCTATCTTTGCCAAACGCCGTCAAAAGCTGGAAAAACTAGAGTCTCCTGAACATCCAGAATTGGAAGAGTTGCAAAGTGCATTAGTGCATTTATCCACCACCAACCCAAAAGCCAAACAACTAGACGCAGAAATCAAAATGTTTCTAGGTTGGAGTAGCGACAAGCCTGTAAAACCAATCAAACCCGATTTAGCTTGGATAAAAACTATAGCAGCTTTGGGCGATCGCAGCATAGAACTAGAAGAAAAAAAAAGCAACTATCAAGCAGGCACCGATTTTGAGAATATCACACGTCAAAGCCTTGAATTCTTAGGATTCAAGATTGAGAATGCCTACAAAGGCGGTGCAGGTGGCTTAGATTTATTTTGCTCGAAACCATATCCCTTAGTTTGTGAGTGTAAAGCGGGTAGGCTGATCCCTAGTGGAACGGCTGAGGAATTAATTAAACTGGGAGGAATGCACTTAGGTGCGGATAAATTTTTAGGATCTACCAAGTTGGTTATCGGCCCTGGTAATCCTTCGCGGGATATGTTGAAAGCAGCAAAAGAATGGAAAATTAGTATTATCAATGCCATGACTTTACAGAAGCTAGTTGAGTTGACAGCTAAATATCCAGGTGCTGTCAACTTAGTTGAACTCAAGCCCTATTTAGAAGCAGGAAAAATTGACTACAGAATTAATGATTATCTTGATAAAGTTGAAAGAGAAATTAGGCTACGATCGCAAATCATACAAGCAGTGAAACAACTTTGCTCAGATAGCGATTTTACCACGGTTATTGAGATTAAAGTTCAGTACAATGCTAGATTTGCCGCCACTGATTCTAAGCTGACAAACGAATCAGTAAAGGATTTGACTATAGAACTTTCTTCACCGCTGACTGGTTACTTAGGGCGAATTAAAGGAGATAATGGGCAAAGCGATCGCTTTTATTTCCTGCGCGACTTACTGCTAGATGATTGAGGTAGAATTGAGGCGAATGTGGCTATTTTAATCCCTTAAACAGTATCAGGATCTACTCCCAATTCCCGTAACTTAGCCGCCAATTTTTCAACGCGCTGACGTTCCTTCTGGAAATCTAGACGTTGCATTGCAGCTTGTTTAAGTTCCCGCAATTGAGCTTGTTCTTCCTTAATCAACCTTTCAACTAATGGCGGACACAGTATTTCATTAACTGATAATCTCAGATTGGGAAATACTACAGATACCATTTCCTCACCCGGCAAGTAATCTACCTCTTCATAAATGTCATCACCTTCGGGAAATGCCATAACTCGCACTCGTTGTCTGTTTTGTGCTGGGTCAACAATTACATATTCTGGCACATCAGCTAAGTTGTACTCTACTCGTTTAGTTATATAATCGACCCGCCGATTTTCGCTGACTACTTCTATTACTACTAACGGCGTTTCATCCAAGCCAAGGATGCCGGAACTGGGTCTGGCAAGAGCTTGTTTCCACAAACTTTGAGTGCAGATAACTACATCTGGAATGCGGGATGTAGCATCTTCTGTTCTGACTCCTACAGAAGTTTTTACTACTAAATCGAGATTGTGTTCAGCTAGGTAACGCTGCAACTTGTAAACCAAATATTCGCAGATGCTTGTATGTAATGCGCTAGCTGTTGCCATCGGGATTAATTTGCCTTTGTACAGTTCGTATTGTACATCGTCATTGCTTTGATAAACTCTGTATTCTTCAAAGGTTAAAGTTGGTGAAGTATCAACTTCTTTTTCTTCTAAAACTGGGGCGATTGATTGAGACATAGGTTTGTGACCTCAGCGAGTATTTATGATTATTTTAAACTTAAATGACAGTATCAGGATCTACTCTCAATTCCCGCAACTTAGCCGCCAATTTTTCAGCGCGTTGATGCTCCTCATCAGCGCGTTGACGTTCGATTACAACTTGTTGCTGTGATTCCTGCAACTGAGCTCGTTCTGCCTTCACTAACTCGTCTACCAATGGCGGATTCAGTATTTCATCCACTGATAAAACCAAATCTGGAAATACTACAGACACAATTTCCTCACCAGGTAAGAAATCTGTCTGCGTATAACTCTCTTCACCATCAATAAGTGCTAGAAGCCTAATTTTTTGCTTACCACTTTTAGGATCGACAATCACATATTCTGGCACATTCGCTAATTCGTACTCTCCCCGTTTGATAGCGTAATCTGCCCGCCGATCTTGGCTGACTACTTCTATCACTAATAGCGGCTTTTCATCAAAATCGAGGATGCCTGCACCGGGTCTAGCCGCAGCTTGTTCGAGAAGACTTTTAGTGCAGACGACTACATCGGGAATCCGGGATTTATTTTCATCTGTTCTCACTCCTAAGCTAGTTTTCACTACTAAGTCGAGATTGCGATCGGCTAAATAATGCTGCAATTTGTAAACCAAATATTCGCAAATTTTGATGTGTAAAATTGTTGCTGTTGGCATCGGGATTAATTTGCCTTTGTACAGTTCGTATTGTACATCAGAATCTCCTTCATACACTCTGTATTCTTCAAAGGTTAAAGTTGGAGAAGTATCAACTTCTTTTTCTTCTAAAACTGGGGCGATTGATTGAGACATAGGTTTTGGTATGAGTAAGTTTGTAGGGTGCGTCAGGTGAAGTTGTGGGGCGACGATCGAGCGTTTGTAGACTGACGCACCCTACTAACTATTGTAGATCGGATTACCATTTGGGCGATCGCCTCAACAAAGCTGTAGCTGCTTCACTATCGAGTGGTTTCGAGAAAAAGTACCCTTGACCGTACTCGCAGCCGATCGCCCGCATTTGAGCCAATTGGACGGCGGTTTCGACACCTTCTGCGACTACCTCCATCCCCAAACTGCGGGCCAGCATGACGATCGCCCGCACGATTTCCAAATTTTCGCCCATTTCCCCGACGCGACTGACAAAAGACCGATCGACCTTCAAAATATTAATCGGGAATTTGTGCAAATAACTCAGAGACGAATAACCAGTGCCAAAATCATCAATACACAGCCCGATACCTAACTCTCTCAACTGCGAAAGCATCGCCGCCGCCGCTTCCCCATCTTCCATCACCACAGTCTCAGTAATCTCCAACTTCAAACAGCGAGCATCAACACCCGTTTCCAGCAAAACTTGCTTAATTTGCTCGATCGACTCCGGTTCCGAAAACTGCCTCCCGGAAAGATTTACTGCGACTGTCAGCCGCGAATTTTCCACAGGTAAATTCAAACTCTGCCACTTAATAATTTGGCGGCAGCTTTCGCTCAAAACCCACAAACCCAAAGGCGTAATTAACCCAGTTTCCTCCGCCATCGCAATAAATTCCATTGGGGAAACTAAACCCCGTTCCGGGTGCAGCCAGCGCACCAGCGCCTCAAATCCGATAACTGAGCCGCTTTTCAAACAAACGATCGGCTGATAATAAACAGTAAAAGGGCATTCCAATGTAGGAGGAGCCAATTGCGATTTCGGACGCTCGAACGGACGGTCAATTTCGCCCGTCGGCGAGTTTTCACCCGCCGCGAATGCGGAGAAATCCACCATCGAATATGTCAAATTCAATTCTTCAACCGACTGCCGCAAATCGTGTTCCAAGTGCATCAAAGCCACAGCCCGAGTGTGCATCGCACTTGTAAACACTTCGTAGCGAGCTTTCCCGAGAGCTTTTGCGCGGTACATCGCAATATCAGCATCGCGCAAAATATCTCCCGGCCACTGATATTTGTCGGTACTCAAAGCAATGCCGATGCTAGCAGTAATTAAAACTTTATTACCTTCCAAATTCAGCGGTCGTTCGATCGCCCTCAGAATTTTCTTGGCTTGGGCGATCGCCTCATCAACACCTTGAATTTCCTCCAGCAAAATCACAAACTCATCTCCCCCCAGACGAGCCGCCGTATCGCCCGATCGCAAACAAGTCAAGAGACGGCGAGCCACAGCCACCAACAGCCGATCGCCCGTACGGTGTCCCTGACTGTCATTAATCACCTTAAACCTGTCCAAATCCAGAAACAGCACTGCAAACTGATAATTCGGATGCCGTTTGACGCGAGCAAAAGCTTGTCCCAACCTGTCAGTTAGCAAAGCCCGGTTCGGCAACTCCGTCAGCGCATCGTGCAAAGCATCGTGCAACAATTGGTCTTCCGCCACCTTGCGCTCAGTCACATCGTGACAGTTAACCACAATTCCCCGCACCGAAGGTTCGTCGAGCAAATTCGTGGCTACAGCTTCCAAAATGCACCAGAAACCATCCTTGTGCCGCACTCGGTATTCCGCCAATCCCAGCCCAACTTTCGGCATTTCGATCACTCCTTTGAACACCTGAGCCACCATTGGCATTTCGTCGGGGTGAATCAGCTCGAATACAGACCGGCCGAGCACTTCCGCCGTCGGGTAGCCCAAAATCCGCTCGGCGGAAGGAGAGACATAGCGGCAAAAGCCTTTGTCGTCGAGAATCACAATAATATCTCTCGCATTTTCAATCAGCGATCGAAAGCGCTTCTCGCTTTGCCGCAGTTCTTGTTCGGTGCGCTTGCGATCGGTAATGTCGGTATTCATGTAAATCAGACCGACAATTGTCCCTGTGGCATCTTTAATCGCATCGGCCCGCAGCAGCACTTGCAAAATCTCGCCACTTTTAGTGCGGTTGGTAACTTCACCAGACCAAGAATAACCCCGGGCGATCGTGTCGAGGATCTCCGAGGCGACTGCGAGGTCAGCAAAAACTGCCGATATACCTCCAGCGAGTTTAAATTCCTCTGGGGTTTCCCATTCAAATAGCTGAGAAAACGCTGGATTTTGATAGATGTGAGTCCCCGAAGCATCGCTGATGCCGATCGCGTCGCTCGAACTTTCCACCGCCTTGCGAGTTAACACCAGAGCTTCTTCTGCCCGTTTGCGCTCGGTAATGTCAATCCCTACCAGACAAGCTGCATTCCCCCGATCGTACTTTTGAGCCACAATCAGATAGTGTCCCGCCGACTGTCCGCCGTCTGTTTTTACCTTAGCGCTGAGTTCTTTAACCGCTTCTGTAGCGTCGCCTGCAAAAAACTCCACCACAAAAGACTGAAAATCCGAGCTAGCGTCGAGGAAACCAATATCTTGACCGACAAAAGCCGATGGTAACAAACCATGCAGTTTAGCTAAGTGGTGGTTGACACCCAAATACCGTAAATCCGAGCTAATCCAAGATACTATGCCTGGGACTGCTTCCAAAATAGTTTGCAGTTGGTCATTAGCTTGTTGTAATGCTTCCTGCACTTCAATGCGTTCGGATAAGTCGGACTGAGTTCCGACGAAGTGAGTCATATTACCGCTGTCATCTCGCAGGGGAGATAGCGATAATTTGTTCCAGAAAGGAGTGCCGTCTTTGCGGTAATTTTTGATTGTTACCTGCAACGATCGACCTTCGCGCAAGGCGTCGCGGATGTTAGCTACGATCGTTCGATCGGTATCGGGGCCCTGCAGAAATCGGCAGTTGCGCCCCAAGACTTCAGCGGCACAATAACCTGTCATCCGTTCAAAGGCCGGATTGCAATAAATTATGGGACAGTCGGGTGCATTGGGGTCAGTAATGACAATACCGCTGCTAGTGGCTGCCAAGGCTCGATCGCGCAGCCATAGTGCTTCTGATGCAGTATGGCGATCGGCTACATCCTCCACTTGACCTAAATTAGAAATTGACTGGTTCTCGCGATCTCCCATCAGCCGAATTTTCCAGCAAACCTGTACAATTTCCGAGTTTTTATTACTTTAACGTTTTTAAGCACTTGTGCAAGTTAAATTTAATCTCGGTATTTTCGTAAGCGGGATTTTACCTTAGTTCTTAGTTATATTTTCGGCGTTGCTGATTTGGAGTATGATTTACTTCCGAAATTTAGTAGGGGCAATTCATGAATTGCCCCTACTCAGCGAGTTTCAGGGATTGCCCCTACTCAGCGAGTTTCAGGGATTGCCATAGCGAATAAATCATACCTATATTCAGCAACGCCGCCAAATCGTACCAATATCTCTAAACTTTTTGATAAAGATTTTGCCTTACAGTGCTGATAAATATTAATTTTTAATACAGCATTATCTACGATTACAGCATTATCTTTTTACAAATAAAACACTTATAATTCATTGATTTAGTTCTTAAAAATCATATTTTTGACTCTCCAAAGTCTTTCCCCGTCGCCGCTGGAAAGCTAGTATTGACCGCAGAGTTTTCCAGATAAATTATTAATTTAGAAAAGATTATTTTCTACCCGGTTTGTTTTTTATAAATTAATATTTCAAAAATTTGACACTTTCTATAATTATAGGTAACTGAAAGGTAACTGCCTCGGGTTCGAGAAAAAATTATACTGCCCATAATGCAAAAAAATATCAACTACAGATTATAAATTACCCTTTTCCTACTGAATAATAACGGATTCCAGAGAAGACAAATATCGAGTTTAGAAAAGTCGCAAAAATAGGTTAAACTTAGCTGAGAACGGTTGAAGAGAGATCAAAATGTTACAGCGACACCCTTGGCCGCAGACAATTGAAGAGGCGATCGCCATTCAAGAACAGCTTCGGTCAGAGGTAATTACCGAAAATCAACGGTCAACAGTTCGGTACGTCGCAGGCGTAGATGTGGGCTACGACAGTGCAGACGGCGTATCGCGGGCCGCTGTAACAATTCTGAGCTTTCCCGATTTGGAGTTACAGCAGCAGGCTGTAGTTCGCAGCCCAACTACTTTTCCTTACGTTCCCGGTTTTCTGTCTTTTCGAGAAGTGCCGGCAGTCCTTGATGCTTTAGAAAATATCAGTTTGAAGCCAGACTTGATATTGTGCGACGGTCAAGGACTAGCCCATCCCCGCAGGTTCGGTCTTGCCTGCCATTTGGGGGTTCTGACAGGAATTGCCACGATCGGAGTTGCCAAAACTCGATTTATTGGAGAACATTCAGAAGTCGGGTTAGACCGGGGCAGTTGGCAGCCCTTGCTGTACGAGGGATCAACTGTAGGTGCGGCACTCAGGACGCAAACAGGGGTAAAACCGATTTATGTTTCGATCGGTCATAAGGTAGACTTGATAAGCGCGATCGAGTACGTCCTGCGTTGCGCCCCGAGATATCGCTTGCCAGAAACAACTCGATCGGCAGACCAACTAACATCTCCGATAACTGGCAAGCCCCGAATGCATCAAAAAAATGAAAAGTAAAAAGACAAAAAAAGCATCCCTCTTTAGACTTTTAATTTTTGAGGTGTCGCCACCCGAGCCAAAAACCCTCTGAGTCTATCGCCAATCAGCTTTCCGTTCCATCCTTCCAGCGAACTAAAGAATGACTATACCTGAGAAAGAGGTATAAAAGTTGGAAGATTTATAGAATGATTGAAAGACAGCAACCTGCTTAAAGATTGGCGGATCTAACCATAATCCGGGCGTGAACTATTTTTAGTTCACATTTGTAAATTATGAAACAGTCATTCTGGGACTTAAACCACAAGTTTAGATTCGTCAGATGACGTTTGATAAGTTACCGTCTGATATCTCACCACTGACTGGGAGTACCCACGTAGGGCGTGAGGCGAAGGCGCGATCAAGCTAAAAAATCAGAAAAAACACAAGGAGACAGTCATGGCTGAGAAAAGCAAACGCGGATTCGCTTCTATGGACGCAGAAAAACAGCGCGCAATTGCTAGCAAGGGCGGAAAAGCTGCACACGAGAAAGGAACTGCACACGAATTCACCTCTGAAGAAGCCAGAGAAGCTGGTCAAAAAGGTGGCGAAGCTGTCAGCAGAAATCGCGAACACATGGCTCAAATTGGTCGCGAAGGCGGTCGGAAAAGCCGCAAGAGCGAAGCTTAAGTCTCTTAACGCTTTCGGTGCAACGAAAGATGGCTTTGTTGCAGCTTGAGAGTCACCACGCCTGACACGTGAGTGTTTGAGGAGGTGGGTCGATCGAATTCTCAGAGCGAGTTCGATCGACCTTCCCTCCAAAAAACAGCACGATTCGCAACTTTCAAAACCCCGCAGCCATTAGTTTTTAGCAATCGCTGGCAAATCTTTAACGGCAAATCTTTAACAAAGCTGCACTGGGGTGAAGATTTTTGCGGGTAAAGAACAACTGACTCATGGCGAGTCAGTCTTTCAAAAAAAGCCAATGCGATCGCCAAGAGCCCCGAAGTCGGGGCTTTTTTGTTTAGATACACAAAATATTGTTCAAACGCCCGATCGAGTCCGCTTCAATAATTCTAATTAAGTTTGCAGTCAGGATGTTCGTCAGAAGAGTTAAGTTATTAATATTTATTCAGGAAACTATAGAATCATGACAAACCAGCTAACTTTAACGTGGACAGAGGCTGGGGTGCGTCAAACTCAGACAATTCAAAATGGACAACCCAGCAAAAATCCCGGAACCGTCAGGCTTGGGCGCGACCCGGCGAAGTGCGATCTAGTATTTTCCGATTCCTCGGTATCGGGGCTGCACGTCGAAATATTTTTTAATCAGCAATTGCAGGAGTATGTACTGCGGAATTTGCGCGAAAGCAATCCGCCGCTGGTAGACGGAAAATTTCTCGCCCAAGGCGAAGCAACATTGAGATCCGACAGCCATATCCATTTAGGCCAAGTGGAAATCGAAGTGGTTTCGGTATCTGCGACTGCGGTGGCGATTCCACAGACTGTTTTGCTTTCCGCGCCTGCAGTGCAAAGTTCTTCTGGGCCGACGGGGCCTTCAAGCTACGGTTTGCAGTGTCCCAAGTGCAGTCGCGTTTCGCCTTACGCGCAGTTGAGTGCGGGGTGTCCGTGGTGCGGGACTTCTCTGGCGGCCGCGGTGAGTGTGGTGCTCTCTGGGTGAGGGTGTGAAAAAGGGAAAATCGGGCGATGTCGGATTTTGTGCGCCGCCAGTACCCCGCACTTAAATAAGACTTGGAGCGCATTTGCCTTGCTTACGCCCGGTTTCTACGGAAAATATCAGGGTGAATAACCAGAAATCATATCAAATCCGGTAGCATCGGAATTAATATAACCCGAAATCAGGACACGGCACTGCCGTGTCCCTACAATTAATCGAGGTAGGGAAACGGCACTGCCGTGTCTTCTATATAATTCGGGCGCAGCCGGAATTATATAGAGGGATATTCCGGGCGGCGTTGCGGAGAAAGGAGTATGATTTGTCTCCGAAATGTAGGGGCAATTCATGAATTGCCCCTACTCTAAATTTCAAATCGAAATTCCCAATCTGTACCTTACTCACTAGACAATTACTATAAGCCGCGATCTCAAATTGCATCTCTCAAAATCAAAAACTTTTTTTCGCAGAAAGCTCAAAGCCGATCGCTGATGTTTAAAAAATAATAATGAATCCTCAACCCTTGCGCCTGCGACTGACTTGGAAAGATACAGCTACGGGGGATTGTCGCTCCCCTATACTCGATTTGCCGATCGCTTTGGGACGAATTTTGGAAGCTATGCCCACCACAATCAACGGGGAACAAGTTTCTCGAATTGCTCTCAGCAGCAGTCAAGTTTCTCGCTTTCACGGAGTGATTGCGATCGAAGGTAACAGTATTGTAGTCACTGACACGGGCAGCCGCAACGGTACTTTTGTCAACGGCGCTCGCCAAACCCGGTGCATTCTGGCAAACGGTGATATGTTGCAAATTGGGCCCTACGCGATCGGCATTTCATTTGCGGTTAATTCCCCAGAAACCCACTGTGTCAATTCTCACATTTTTTTCAACCCACAGACCAACGGGCCAGACCCCGTATTGGGACCGAAAATGATGTCGCCACTTCCTCAAATAGGTAGCATAGCAGAATTTCCGCCGATCGCATTTTTGCACGCGAATCAAGTGACAATGCGATCGATCCAATCGATGGGACTGCCCGTTGAAGAGATTGATTGGGCTGCCGTTGGCGGCGGTTTGGGCAGCTTTATTTGGGCGGATTTGCTGAGAATTTGCGGCGTGAAGGTCGATCGAATTGCAGTTTTGGGCCTGGAAGAGCAGCCTTACGCGCGCTACCGCCGGTTGTGCCTGAATTCTCAAATTCCGCTGCGCGAACGTCTGCGATCGAATTCTGACTCTTGTCCAGACAACATTTGGGGCTGGCCTCCCTATGCTGTGCGGGAAGCTTGGCAGGAATTGCTCAAAGGGCGGTTGGGGATGTCGCTGAAGTTGATGTGGCAGGTGTTTGCGGAACCGACTTTTGCTGAAACTTATACGCCTCGCGCCGGGAATGTGTTTGATGCGATTGACAGGGAAACTCTGCGTATCGGGTGGAATCAGATGTTTCGTTACGGTAGAGTGCGGGGAATTCGCAAGACAGATGACGGCAGGTACGCGATCGCTTATTCTCGATCGAATGCCGATCGTCAAGACCACGCTTTTTTAATCGCCAAATACGTACACTTAGCCACCGGCTATCCCGCCATTCAATTTTTGCCAGACTTACAAGCTTACCGCGCCAAAACCCAAGATTTTGAGTCGGTTGTCAACGCTTACGAAAGCCACGACGGCGTTTACCAAAAGTTAGAATCCCACGGCGGCAGCGTGTTAATTAGAGGGCGGGGAATTGTGGCTTCGCGGGTGTTACAGCGAATTTACGAAGCCCGAAAGCAAAACAGCAACATTCAAGTATTGCATTTGATGCGATCGCCCAAACCTCAAGGTAACAAATTCGATCGAGCTGTGCGAAGTGTGGAAAATCACTATGAATTTCAACCTTTCAACTGGCCAAAAGCTTGCTGGGGCGGGGAACTACGAGTAATGTTAGAAAAAGCAGCCCCCGAATCTCGCCCGCAGTTGCTCACCGACTGGGGTGGCACTACCACAGCCCAGCGCAGCGACTGGCGGCGCATTGTCAAAGAGGGTTTAAGTCAAGGGTGGTATCAAATTACCTTCGGGGAAGTCGAGCGAGTCGATCGCGACAGTCACAACCGCACGGTAACGTACATTCAGGAAAAGGAACTGAAGGGGCAAATTAAGTTAGAGGCTGATTTTATCATTGACGCTACGGGTTTGGACGCTAAGGTAAAAATTAGTCCCCTCCTAGACGATTTAGTAGCTCAATATAATCTTCCCCTCAACGGGTTGGGGCGGCTGAGCGTGAATAACGATTTTGAAGTGTCCGAATTACGCAACACTTCCCTTAGCAACGGAGAAGGCCGAGTATACACAGCCGGGGCGATCGCTTTGGGAGGGCCTTACGCGCCTGTGGACAGTTTTTTGGGATTGCAATATGCCGCCTTGCGTTCCGTGGAAAGTCTGGCCGCCAACCGAGCACCGGGTGTTCGGAAATTGAGTGTTTGTCGATCGTTCGTGCAGTGGTTAAAGTGGATTTTTAATAAATCTCCAGGTTGATTAGTTATTTGTTATTTGCGTCGCCCTGAGCGGAGTCGTTCGCTTCGATTTAAAGGGTTATTCGCGGTGCCCTGAGCGTAGTCGTTCGCTTTAAATAGAAGCGAACGATTTAAATGGTTATTAGTTATTAGTTATTAGTTATTAGTTACATCCTCGTTCCCAGGCTCTGCCTGGGAATACATATCTGGAGGCTCTGCCTCTAATTCCGAATTCCCAATTCCCAATTCCCAATTCCCAATTTATTATGACTCCCACCTTATTTGGTCGCTGGCAAACTCGAATATTATTATTTGCAACTGTAGGCATTTTAGTAACACTGCCATTTTTTCTAGGTTTGATTACTGATAAATCAGGCTCAATATTTTTCTGGATTTTAGGATATGTAGCGATTTTTGGCATCGGCTGGGATGCCTTATACATCTACATCCAGCAGTTCCGCTGGGATCGAGATTGGCCAGGGGCATTTCAATTGCTCGCTGGAATTTGGGAAGCACTTTTTGTCTTGCTATTAATTAAAACTATCGGTTTACCAGGGATACCGCTGCTAGACTTTGACTTAGGAGCTTTTGCTCTACATTATAGTTTGGTATGGCTGGCGATTTATCTGGCATCGCAAACAGTAATGCGAATTTTGTTTCCCTATTGGCGTTTCCGAGGCGGCCAATGGTTCTAATAATTAACAAACAATCAATTCCCAATTCCCGATGCCCGATTCCCAATTCCCCATCCCCTGTATATTCTCATTTTTTTCTGGTTCAGGCTTCCTCGATTTGGGCTTTGAGTCGATCGGCTTTAACGTAGCATACGTCAGCGAAATTTTCCCACCATTCATCCAAGCATACCGTCACTCTCGCCAGTGTCTGAATTTACCGCAGCCAGAATACGGACACTGCGAAGGAGAAGCAGCAGATGTGACTCGACTTATAGATGGAAAACCAGCACTTCACTTGCGGGAATTAATGCAAGATGCCCGGAAGAAACACGATATTATTGGATTTATTGCGGGGCCACCTTGTCCAGACTTTTCAATTGGCGGAAAAAACCGAGGTGGGGAAGGAGATAAAGGCAAACTTTCAGATTCCTACATTGAATTGATCTGCCAACAGCAGCCGGATTTCTTTTTGTTTGAAAATGTCAAAGGTTTGTGGAGAACCAAAAAACATAAAGCTTTTTACGACGAACTTAAAAATAAGTTGGCTGACGCAGGATATGTATTTGTGGAACGTTTGATAAATGCGATAGAATACGGTGTGCCGCAAGATAGGGATAGAATTATTTTAATCGGTTTCCGTGAAAATCTTGTCAAAGATATGGGCATTTCTTTAGAGCCAAACAGCCAAATGTTACCTGAAAATATATTTCCTTGGTCAAGTCAGATATTATATCCCAAATCCGAAGTTTTTTCTAATCCTTGGCCTGAAAAGGATGCGTTTTCCTGCGATAGTTTTTTGCCTTTTCCTGATGGCATTCCCAAAGAGTTGACAGTACAGTTTTGGTTCCAAAAAAATGATGTTGCAAACCATCCCAATGCCGAACATTATTTTCAACCAAGAGCAGGGATTAAAAGGTTTGCTGCTGTCGATGAGGGAGATGATTCTAAAAAATCTTACAAGCGTTTGCACAGGTGGCGTTATTCCCCGACTGCTTGTTACGGCAACAATGAAGTTCACTTGCACCCTTACAAAATTCGCAGGCTTTCTGTTGCAGAAACCCTAGCTATTCAGTCTCTGCCTCAAAAGTTTTCGCTACCAGGAAATATGACATTAACTAATATGTTTAAAACGGTGGGAAATGGAGTTCCTTATCTGGGAGCCCAAGGAATTGCTAAAACTATTTTACAGTTTTTATCTAACTAAATCAGGATTTATACCAGTTTTTTATGAGGCTGCATATATCTCGATCCCCCCTAGCCCCCCTTAATAAGGGGGGGAAAGGGGGGGTGAAAGTCCCCCTTATTAAGGGGGATTTAGGGGGATCGAGATATATGCAACGACCCATTAAATTGGTGTTACGATTCCCAATTCCCAATTCCCGATTCCCAATTCCCAATTCCCGACATATCTCGTTTAACACAGAAGTGTTATAATAACTCGTTAAGGTTGAAAACCTAGATTTTTTATTTGCCCGCAATTCGCCATGACTGTTAAACCCCGCCGCTATCACATTACCACTTTCGGATGCCAGATGAACAAAGCCGACTCCGAACGGATGGCCGGCATTCTGGAAAATATGGGCTTTGAGTTCTCGGAAGATCCGAACGAAGCTAGTTTGATTCTCTACAATACTTGCACGATTCGCGACAATGCCGAACAAAGAGTTTATTCTAACCTGGGAAGGCAAGCTCACCGCAAGCGCCAGGAACCGGATTTAACTTTAATTGTGGCGGGATGCGTGGCGCAGCAGGAAGGTGAAGCGCTGCTGCGACGTGTACCGGAATTGGACTTAGTAATGGGGCCGCAACACGCGAATCGACTTGAAGATTTGCTGGAACAAGTTTTTCAGGGAAATCAAGTGGTGGCGACTGAAGCAGTGGAGATTATGGAGGATATTACTAAGCCTCGCCGCGATAGCAAGGTGACTGCTTGGGTGAATGTAATTTATGGCTGCAATGAACGGTGCACTTATTGTGTTGTGCCGAATGTTCGCGGGGTTGAACAGTCGCGAACACCGGAGGCAATTCGCGCGGAAATGGAGGATTTGGGCCGTCAAGGTTATAAGGAAGTAACTTTGTTGGGGCAGAATATTGATGCTTACGGACGCGATTTGCCGGGGACTAAATCCGATGGCAGCAACCTGCATACTTTGACGGATTTGCTGTATTTTGTGCAGGATGTTCCGGGAGTCGATCGCCTGCGTTTTGCTACTAGCCACCCGCGCTACTTTACCGAACGCTTAATTAAGGCTTGTGCGGAATTGCCGCAGGTTTGCGAACATTTTCACATTCCTTTTCAGTCTGGTGATAATGATATTTTGAAGGCGATGTCGCGGGGTTACACTCAGGAGAAATACCTGCGGATTATTGATACAATTCGCCGTTATATGCCGGATGCTTCGATTACGGCGGATGCGATCGTCGCTTTTCCGGGGGAGACGGAGGCGCAGTTTGAGAAGACTGTGAAGTTGATCGAAGATGTTGGTTTCGATTTGGTAAATACGGCGGCTTATTCGCCTCGCCCTGGAACGCCGGCTGCTTTGTGGGATAATCAGTTGAGTGAGGATGTGAAAGCCGATCGCCTCCAACGACTAAATCATGTCGTCACAACAACCGCGATGGAGCGATCGCAGCGCTATTTCGGACGCACTGAAGAGGTTTTGGTCGAAGTCCAAAATCTCAAAGATTCCAGTCAGGTGATGGGACGCACTCGCGGCAATCGTCTCACATTTTTTAAGGGCGATATTGCTGAATTGGCTGGTAAAATGGTGCAGGTGAAAATTACAGACATTCGCGCTTTTAGCTTGACTGGGGAAAGAGTTTAAATAGTTCTGCGAGTTCCCAATCCCCGTAGGGACACGGCAGTGCCGTGTCCCTACAAAAGCTATATACCTCAGATACCTGAAAAGTTCTTTATGACTATAATTAGAATAAAGAGAGTTTAAAAAACATGACACAAATTTCTGAATTTGACACAACGCAAAATTCAACTCCCGAACCTGAATTGCCACAACCCAACGAACGCGGAGAGTATCAAAGAACTTCTCACCGATATTGGCA
>JANPMV010000096.1:0-26820 GCA_031427135.1 Cyanobacteria bacterium VAR_87_metabat_62
AAATAAATAAATAATTTTTATTGTTGGTTAATATCTTCAATCGCCCCTAGTGTCAATTATTGATTTCCCCCTACTCAGCGAGTTTCGGAGGCAAATCATAATCCAAATCAGCAACGCCAAATCTAAAATCTAAAATTTAAAATCCTATGGCTATGGTTGAACCAGTTGCAGAATTAAACAAACCGCTATCTCTTCAAACTGCTGAAATACTAGACAAGAACATATCTCAGCTTGTTCTACCTCCAAAAACAGCTCTCAAAATTTCTAAACAAGACGTTCGATCGACCCTCAAAGCCTCAACTTTAGACGGAGTTTTTGCCACTGTCTTCGAGTCGGCGACCAGCGGCGTCCTCCTGGGCAACTTCTTGCTGCAACTCGGCGCCAGCAGCGTGGAAATAGGTATATTTTCCGCTATTCCGATGGTGGTAAATCTCCTGCAACCATTAGGAGCCTACATCGCAGACCGCACAACCAGCCGCCACTGGTACAACTTAGGGATATTCGGCGTGTCCCGGCTGCTGTGGCTGGTACTGGCGGTGGCAATTGTTTGGGGTTCCCAGCACGCAGACCCCCACCAACTGCTGCAATGGACGCTGATAACAGTCGTAGCAGCTAGTGTGCTGGGAGCTTTTGCCAATTCTAATTGGTTCAGTTGGATGGCTGCGGTGGTTCCCCACCGCTTGCGGGGACGCTATTTTGGCTTTCGCAACAGTGCGATCAGCTTAGTGACATT
Organism: Cyanobacteria bacterium VAR_87_metabat_62; assembly: GCA_031427135.1. GTDB lineage: Bacteria > Cyanobacteriota > Cyanobacteriia > Cyanobacteriales > Microcoleaceae > Microcoleus. Next base: position 734 of record JANPMV010000096.1, read on the forward strand.
GCTGGGAGTGGCGGTGATGGGGCTATTCGTATCAGCTTGGGGAACCGATCCAATTTTGGGCTACGGTGTTGTTTTATTGGTGGGTGTTTTTGCCGGAATAATTAGTTTGGGGTATCAATTCTTGATGGTCGATGTGAATCCGCAGGCATACAAAAAAGATGCTCCTGGCGATCGACTGACAGAGAAAAAAGCAAAGCAAATAACAGATTTTGTGCCTTCTGTGCTGAAAGATTCTAATTTCTTAATTTTTCTTCTTTACTTTAGCGTGTGGACGTTTGCCGTTAATCTCAGCGCGCCTTTTTTTAACATCTACCTGCTGAAAGATTTAAGCTTGGATGTGAGTTTGGTAACGATTTACAGCAGCTTGAGTTCCGGGGCAAATCTGCTGCTGCTGATGTTTTGGGGCAAATTGGCCGATCGCTGGGGAAATCGCCCGTTGTTAATTGCTGTTGGGCTGGTGGTGGCCCTAACGCCTTTGCTGTGGTTGGGTACGGGCAATTACCCGTTTGCGGTGTGGGTGTGGCTGCCGCTGCTGCACTTGCTGGGAGGAACGACTTTAGGGGCGATCGCCCTGTGTACTAACAATATTCAAATGGAAATAGCACCTTTCGAGCAACCTTCGACTTATTTTGCGATCGGCGCAGCGGTTTCGGGAGTAGCTGGGGGTTTGGGAACTACCGCCGGCGGCTTTCTTGCCGAACTTCCGGGGATGAGTTTGGGGGGACTGTTTGCCCTTTCGGCTGCTGTCCGACTGGTGGGATTATTGCCTTTGGTTTGGGTGCAAGAACCCCGAAGCCTATCGTTGCGCGAGATCCTGCCGACCTTTCTACTTTTTTAATTTAACCGGGGCTAGGAAATGTTCCCACAAATTTGCCGAGAAACCATAAAAACTCACAAATTGTCAAAAAAATCAAGAAAAATACATCATTGTGTTTAAAGGTTTTAACGCCCAATGCCGTCTCAATCCTCCTGTTAACTGTTGCCAAACAATAAAACTGTAGGCGCAAAAAACTAATATCAAATGTCGATAAAAAGCGGGTTACGATGCTGTACATATTCAGCCAGCAGCCTTAAATTGCGATCGGGGAGTAATTCGCGATCGAGGGATGGGTTCGTATTTATCCCTTCGCAAGCAATACAGAATCGAGCTTTTTCCCAGAACCAAACCTACGATTTCACGCTCTGAAGCGTTTAAGTTAAGAAATATAAAAAAAAATGACATTTTAATACAACAGACTAGACTAAATGGTGTTTGGGGAATATTATATTGAGAAGCGAAATAGCTAAAAACTATTGCCCGGTCAAATAACAATTTCGATCTAAAAATTAGCAGGACTCGCCTGAGACGAGAGAAAAACGGGAATTGGCGATCTCAAGTAACCGATTACCAATCACAGCTCGCTATCAAATTGCAGATTCAAATAGAAAATGTAAAAATGAAACGTCTGATCGTTTGCTGTGATGGAACTTGGCAACAACTAAATAGTAGTTACCCAAGTAATGTGATTAAGCTTGCCCAGGCAGTGAAATCGAGCGCCAGTGACGGGGTTGGGCAGATCGTGTTTTATGACGAGGGAGTTGGATCGGATACTAACAAGATTTTGGGCGGAGCCACAGGACTGGGAATCGATCAAAATATACAAGATGCCTATCGTTTTCTTTGTCTCAACTATGAGCCAGGTGACGAAATCTATCTATTCGGGTTCAGTCGCGGTGCTTACACAGTGAGGAGTCTAGCCGGGATGATCCATTGCTCCGGTCTCCTAGACCGCCCTCATATTACCAGGGCATCTGAAGCTTACGAGCTTTACCGCAACCGAGCCATTAAACCAAAGGATAAGATAGCAGCCGATTACCGCGAAGATTACGGCGATCGCGTCCCGATTACCTTGCTTGGTTGTTTCGACACCGTTGGAGCCCTTGGTATTCCTGTTCTACCCGCCTTCAAGAAGTATGACGAACAGCTCAAGAAAAAATACAGATTCCACGACACCACTTTAAATAAGTCGATTCAGAATGCGTTGCACGCCGTGGCGATCGACGAAGTTCGCGAAATCTTTGATGTTACGCTGATGAAAAAAAATCCTGATGTCCCGAACCAGCGGGTTATTCAAGTTTGGTTTCCAGGCTCGCATATCTGCATCGGCGGTGGATCGGAAGAATACAGCGGTTTATCAGATACCGCCTTGCAGTGGATGTTGGATTCAACCCGTAACCTTGGATTGGGGCTTGAATTCGATCCAAGTGTCATTCCCACAGGTATCAATCCAAATCATGAGATTGATTTTAAAAACGATCCTGGGTTCTTCAAATTGGCAGGAATCAAGTTGCGCCAGGTGGGTGATGCCATTGAGGATCTTCATGAAAGCGCAGTCAAACGTTTGGAAAGCCGAAACGACTACCGCCCCAAGAATCTAAAAAGCTTTTATCCAAACTTAATTCAAAGTGAAGACTGCATCAAGATATCGGAATTGAAGCTTGGCGATCGATCGCATCTCAAACAACCAACAGGGGAAACAATTATGCCTTCAAAAAGAGACACATCAAGAGACGGGCAGAAAAACAAGATCGAGACTTTGCTTTTAACTAACTTCAAGCCGCTTTGGAACTTCATTCAAAGCAACGAGGGACTCAGCAAAAAACTCAACAAAACTCTGATTAACAATGCCGTCTTAAAAATTCCCACTCGTCCCTATCCGTTTAGTACCATGTCTCCCTACACGTCTTGGGATTCATTAAACGATCGCACTTATTCGGGACTCCAACTACCGCCTAGTGATTGGCAGCCCTTAACCGATAAAAACTACATAGGGATTAATTTAACACCCACAGAGAATTTTGAAAAAAATCTCCCAGATCTTAAGGATTTGGAGGTTTTGTACCGCAAAAAAGGGAAGACGAAATATTCGCCAAAATCTTCTCTTATGTTCCCCTATTTCGTGCAATGGTTTACCGACAGTTTCCTGCGAACCGATCGACTGGATCACCGCAAAAATAGTTCCAACCACCAAATCGATCTGTGTAACGTCTATGGGTTGAACGCAAACATTACTCACCTGCTGAGGTCTCATCAAGGAGGCAAGCTAAAAAGCCAAATTATTAATGGCGAAGAATATCCTCCTTTTTACTATGATGAGAACGGACAGCCCAAGGAAGAATTCAAAGGAATTCCCCATCTAATAGTCGGTGAATACGACGAGAAAAAATCGGATAAACTACCCTATGAAAAAAAACAAAAGTTATTTGCAATGGGGATAGAGTTAGAGCGGGTCAATGTGCAAATTGGCTATGTAATGCTCAACGTTCTTAGCTTAAGAGAACACAATCGCGTGTGCGACCTCTTGGCAAAGAATTATCCAACTTGGGATGATGAACGTCTTTTCCAAACCGCCAGGAATATCGTGATGGCGGAGTTTCTGAAAATTGTGCTAGAGGATTATATCAACCACATTACTCCCTATCACTTCCAATTCTTCATCGATCCCCCAGCATTTATTGATGAAAAATGGTATCGCACCAATTGGATGTCGGTAGAATTTACTTTAGTTTATCGTTGGCATAGTATGCTGCCGGATAAGCTAATTCATGACGGGAAAGAAATGTCTGTACCCGACTCGATGTGGAACAACGATCTGATTATCAACAAAGGTTTGGGAGCTATATTTGAAGAAACTTGTTCCCAACCAGCAGCGCAACTGAGTTTATTCAATACGCCTGACTTCCTGATTCCAACCGAGACAGCCAGCATTCGTGTAGGTCGTGTGGCAAAATTAAGAACCTACAACGATTACCGCGAACTGTGCAAGTATCCGCGGGTTACCGATTTCGATCAAATTAGCGGCGATGAAGACGTCCAAAAAGAATTGAAACGATTGTACGGTCACGTAGACAACATTGAGTTGTATGTGGGACTCTACGCAGAAGATTTGCGGCCAAATTCAGCCTTACCTCCCTTAGTCGGACGACTGATAGGAATTGATGCCTTTTCTCAAGCTTTCACCAATCCTCTGCTAGCCGAAAATGTCTTCAATCCAGAAACTTTTTCACCTGTAGGTTGGGAAGAGATTATGAATACCAAGACCCTCTCGCAGGTGCTGAATCGTAATGTTCCTCCCGGTAAAGAGTACAGAGTTTCTTTTTATAATGAGGGTTGGCAACCAGCTTAGAGCCTGGCATGGTTCATGGTATTGTAAAAATTAGGCAATTAACCATGAACCATCAACAATCAACAAACCACGCTTGATATCAATTCTGGTTGCACGAGTGACATGATAGTTCGGACACGGCAGTGCCGTGTCCCTACCCCGATTAATTGTAGGGACACTCAAGCGTGCCCATAGGTGTCAACTTAAGACTAAAACCCTTGAGAAATATGGGTTTTATGCCAAGTCTAGATCCCCCTCGCATCCCCCTTAAGAAGGGGGACTTTGATAAGACTCTTGTCCCCCCCTTCTTAAGGGGGGCTAGGGGGGATAAGAGTCTTAATAGTCAAACAGCAATCTGTGACTGGGTTTGACGTTAAGTTGACACTCCTTGGGCAGTGTCTTGTCCCTGATGGTTCGACAACTATCGCCCTAATCAGCTTTGCAAAGGTTATTTATGAACAAGAAGTTATTTACCGAATATCCCGAACAGGACGAACTCAAATACTACGATCTTTTGGTTGAGCAAGCCAAGCTTCGGATGGATAATCTTTACGGGGATAAGGAGAAGGCGCTGCGAGATACCCACGCCAAAACTCATGCCTGCGTTAAAGGAACTCTGGAAATTTTTGACTTTGATGAGGAAGCGATTAAACGGGAATTTGGCAAACGCGCCTCGTTAACTTCTTCGCAACTCAATGCGATTTCCCTTAAGCAAGGTTTGCTGGCGAAACCCAAACAATATCCTGTTTGGTTGCGATTTGCTAACGGGGCTACCAAATTATACAATGATTACGCCAAAGATTCGCGATCGATGTCAGTGAAAGTGATGGGGGTGGAAGGGGAACGACTCGCGCAAAGCCACGAGTCAAAAACCCAGGATATCATTGTTCACAATTCAGAGATATTTGTGAGCCAAACCATCAAAGACTACTACGGCTTTTTTTCTGCTCTGGTTGAATCACCAGAGACATTAAAAAAGTGGCTAATGCGACATCCCAAACACTTTATAGCGGTCTCGACGCTTACGGGTAGCCGGACTCCGAAGAGTTTGCTAACAGCAAAATATTGGAGCGGTTCACCCTCTGCTTTGGGTCTCAATCCCGATTTCGATCCCTCCAGACCTGGTGCAGTTCCTGTCGAATATCCTGCTGTAATTAAGTATGGGTTTACTCCGGTTTCATGCCAACCACCGCACGAGATAATTCCAGAACAATCTCGATCGGGAATTCCTAAATTTCCCTTTGCCGATCGCGCTAAAGCCCTTGGTTTAGATCCCAATAAACCAGACAATTATTACCGAGATGACCTAATTCAAGCCCTGGCGAAACCTGATGCCCAATACTGTTGGGAGTTTGGCATCCAGTTCCAAACCAGCCTAAAAATGCCGATCGACGATGGCATCAATGTCTGGAAAGAACAGGAATCACCCTTTTTGAGAGTAGGCCGTCTCACCGTCAAGCATCAGATTATTGATTATGAAAAACAATCTGATTTCAACGAAAACCTGCGATATTCTCCTTGGAACGGTTTGGCAGTCCATCGTCCAGTAGGTGCGATCAATCGGATACGCGGTGTTGTTTACCCGGTGGTAGCGAATTATCGCCTTCAAAAGCGAGGTCTTGTCCACCAAGAACCAACAGGATCGGAGACATTTTAGTACAGCCTAGAAACCCGGTTTCGCAGAAGTTACCGGGTTTCTGTGTACTAATATCATGTCCTTCTGTAAGAGTTGGGATCGATTGTGAGATGCACCCGTTTCATTCTCATTTTTTGCGTTCCCAAACCCTTTAAATGTAGCCAGTTTCACCTTGTTTTCCTAAGTTTATCTTTAATCATTTGCTATTTCATCCTCACCTTGATTTGTCACCGCTGAAGGAAATGATAACTTAATATTAATATCTATAGAAATTGTTGCATTATTATTTTCACTATCATTAAAAAAATTGATATCAGTTATATGTATCTTAGCGTCTTTCGGTAAAGACCTACCGACAGTAGAATCACCCGATAAATCTATTTTATAACCAGCTTTATCCAACCATTGATGAACATTGCGCCAATTACCAACATCATCACTAGGAGTTTCAGGAATACCCTTAAAATATTGATAGAGAGTTTTGCACATATAAACCTCAGCCCCCCTAGCACTTTTCGACAATTGACGCGCAATCTCACTAGGGCTGCAATTGCACAAAAGACCGCGCAAATATAATTTTTCTGTATCAGTGAGACCTTGGCGGGCGTTGGGGAAAATGCGGCGTTTAGCTTCGGTAAATAGTTCATAGATGCGATTCAAGTCCCAAGTTTGGGCAGCTTCGGCAAATAGATCCTTTCTAGTAGGTTTTCGTGTAACCATTTTTAGTCTTGGTGGAAATTGCTAACGTAATGGTAGCATAAATTGATAATGTTCAATAGTTGCAGATTATTTATTTTTGTTTTAAGGTAAATATTACATTAGTCTTTGATGCTTGCGGTCATTTTTTTTTTGTTGCCGTTTCGAGTCTTTGGGAAAAGGCTAATGTAATGATAGCGTAATTTGGTAGTTTTTGTTAGCTTTAAGTTCGTTATCAACCAAACAATCCTAACTTATCCAACAGTTGAATCATAAAAAGTATGCGAATTATATTTTTAGGCCCGAATGGCGCAGGCAAAGGCACTCAAGCTGCGATCGTAGCCAAGGACTTCGGGATTCATCACATTTCAACCGGCGAACTACTGCGACATGAGCGAAAAAACAAAACAGAGATAGGCCAAAAAGCACAATCTTATATAGATAAAGGGGCATTAGTCCCTGATAGCATTGTGCTAGATATTGTAAAAGAACAATTGACGAAAAAAGAAGCAACACCAGGTTGGATATTAGACGGATTTCCTCGGAACGTGGCTCAAGTTGGAGCTTTAGACAAATTATTAAGGGATTTAGATCAGCCAAGTTGTGATTGTGTAATTAATTTTGACGTACCAGACTCAGTTTTAGTTCAGCGACTGAGAAAGAGGGCCATCAAAGAAAATCGTACAGATGATACTCCAGAAGTTATTCGGCGGCGCATCCAAATTTTTCAGGAAGAAACTGCACCTTTAATCAACTTATATAGTGAGTGGTTGTTGCTAGAAACCATCAACGGGTTTATGTCTAAAGAGGCAGTTGCATCAGCAATAAAAGAAGTTTTGTCAGAAGTAAAAAAGCCCACTAAGTCCTAATTCAGTCCTGGACGCATACCTAACGCAATTCTGTCATTGTTCGCTGTGCGTCGCAATCTCAAACCCATGTTTTTCGTACTGCGTAAGTCCTTTAATTGATAAATCAAGGAGTACACAAGTTATGCCTTTTAATCAAGTTGATAGAAATATCATTCGCGGTGGCCCAGGAAGTAGCAGTGAGCTTAATTATGATATTTACGCAGAATTACTGTGTAATATGGCGATCGAGGCTACACAACCACTTTCGGAACAAGAACGACATCGTATTTTGATGCAAAATCAATATCATAAAGAAAGTGCTTTTACCATTGGTATTTTTGGTTCTTGGGGGAGCGGTAAAACTAGCCTGATGGCACGAATGAGAAGTGACTTTGAACAATTAGGAACTCGTTCTGCCCAAAAATATAAAACGGTTTGGTTTAATGCTTGGAAATATGACGATAAACAGGACATTAAAAATGCCATAATCCAGACTATTCTCAGTCAAATATGTGAAGACACAAGTATTAATGTACAAGAGCGCAAGAATATTACAAAAGCGGCTTTAACCTATTCAGTTTGCGCTTTTAAGTTAGCTGGCATTTTAGCCAGAGGATATATTAATGTTCAAACAGCAGGTCTTGTTAATACACAAGACATAGCTAAAGAATTAGAAATGTGGGCTAATCCCGATGGAAAACCTCACCTCATTAATCCTTATCAATTTATCAACAACTTTGAAAATGTCTTTAAAAATGCAGTGCAAAGTTATGTGGGTAACGATGGTCGATTGATGATATTTATTGATGATTTGGATCGTTGTTTACCAGAAAATGCTTTATCTGTCCTAGAATGCTTGAAATTGCATTTAGATCAGTCTAACTGTATTTTTGTCATTGGACTTGATAAAAGAATTATTGAGCAAGCGGTGGGACAAAGATACCCTAAAGAGCTTGGTATTACTGGTAGGGAATATATAGAAAAAATTATCAATCTTAACTTTTTTATATCTGATAAAAGTCGAGATGAAGTTAAAGATAGACTGCTTCAAGGTTCTTTAACTGCCCAGTATAGTAATGATGAAAAAATATGGGGGATGATTTCTAAAGCGACTAATTCAAATATCCGTAAAATGCAGCAATTTATTACGGCTTTTTATATGATTCAAGAGATTGTAAAAAAACACAACTCTACCCTTGCTGATAAGCTCGCACAACTCCGATTAACCGACGATCGTCGAAGCATACTTGAAAAGAAAAAAATAGACTGGAATACTGATGACAAGTATAAATTTTGCAAAATAATTTTACTCCAGTTAAATTTTCCTGAGTTTTACGATCGTTTAGCTAACAATCATCAACTTATGGATCAAATATACACTGCTTGGCAAACTGAAGGTGGAACAGATGATAGCATAGATATTGGCATAGATAATTTAATCAAGTCTACGAACAAACATCCAATATTTGCACAATTCTTAGAAAATCGAAATTTAATAGACTTTATAGTTACCTACTACAAGGATGGTAAAATCACAAATAGTGATGACTGGAAAGCAATTCAAAAATTATCTCAATCAGTAACTTATATGTAATCGTTGAAAACCTATGGAAAATAGCGATGCAGTTAGTATAGAAGACACAAAAGTTATAACCAATGACTTTTGTATCTTGAAAGATACAGATACAGTAGCAGAAGCATTAGCTTTAATTACTGTGCAAAATGCGAGTGAAATTGTTATTGTAGATGAGGATAAAAAATTTGCGGGTATCCTAACTGATTTATCAATTTTACGATCGCTACCACCGCCAGTTTTAGATGTACCTGTTAAGTTTAGAATTAAAAACTCTAAACTTCGCAAACAATTAAATGAGGACTTGGTTAATAGCTTAAAGAAGCCGATAATCGAGGTATTTAAACTAGAAAAAATCAAGCCTTATACGTCTAAAAATCAGAGGCTAATTTATGCGATGGGTAAATTAGTGGATTCTTATAGATCGACTTCAGCAATCGGAGTTTTACCTATTATCAATGAGGACGAAACAGTTTATGGCGTAGCTTCTCCCGAAAGCATCTTAAGTTACCTTAAATCTCATCAAAAGTTTTGTCAATTGAAAGCCGAACGCTTTTTAGCGTTACCCGAAGTGAGTGGTATGGAACAACCATATACTCTACTACCATCAGATACGCTAGCTCAAGCTCGATTTGCGATGAAATATTTGCCGATAGAGCATATAACTATCTGCGATCGCGATGGCAATTTGCTAGGAATGGTTGATAAAAAGCAGGTGACAACACTTACTCATCCTATGTATTTTAGTTTGATGGGTATATCTTTATCTGAAATAATGAAACCTGTAACTAAATTATGTTTGGTTGAAAAAAGTCAAACCTTGCAAGAGTGTATTAATGCTTACTTAATTTTGGGATTTAAGGAAGTAGTTATTGTTGAACAATTGCTAGGCAATATTTACCCAAAAATGGTAGTAACGCCGATTGATATTTTACAATTCCGCGTACAAGTTTACCGTCAAAATTAAACAACAATGGAGGATTTTAATTATGCCTATTAATAACCCGAATGGACGTATTGATAATGAATTCCCTGAATTCCAAGATAATAGACCATTATACTGGTTAAAACCAACTGACACAGTAGCCGAATTAGATGCAATAATGGATATTTTTAATGTCAGGCACATTCCTATTATTGAACCTATCAATCCTACAAGTGATGAACCAAGAGGGGAGCTAAAAGCTGTCATTAGCAAGACAGATTTAGTAAAGATTTTAACTCCTCCTAATAACCAATATCCGATTGACTTTCCTCTTACGCCTAGCCAACAATCAGCCGTACAACAATTTATAAAAGATACTTATGCCAAACGTATCGATCAAATTCCAGAGTTTGTAGAACTTATGAGGATTCCCGTCAAGACTCTTTTTCTTGGAAATAGTACAGTTGGTGATGTATTTGACGGTTTAATCAACCGTTTCAGACCTGATGGACAAAATGTTACTCTGCGATATCGGACTTTATGTGTATGTGGAAACCATCAGCTTATTGTAGGAACAATATCTTATACAGATGTATTGCGTAAAATCAACGATCCATCAAATTATGCACAGTTCTTAACGGCAACTATAGGTGAAAATAGCCTATTTAAGAAAGCAAATAATCTTACTGTCTTAACCGAGAATAACAATTTGCTTCAAGCGAGAGGAATTTTGAAGAACAATCCCTTCACTCATATTCCTATCACAACACCAGATGGTAGATTTGTAACAGGAGTTGTTGATGATGTAATTGTTAATACTTTCTTACACCCAATATTGTTGGGTGCATTTGCAAAATTGCCGTTGAAAGATATTATGCTTCCGGTAAATGAGAGAAATAGTGTAAGCCCTGGGACTGTTACCTCTGAAGTGATTAAAACATTTGTTCCAGCTAATTCCAAGGAGAGACCTACTGCTCTTGTAGTTTGCACACAAGACCCTAATAATGGGAAATTTACATTAGACGGAATAATCAGCTATACTGATATCTTCCGAGGCTTCCAAAAATGGACAAATCCACCCATAGCGCCAATTCCTTAAACTCCCAAATAAACCGCAAAAGAATTGACGCAAACCAACTCCAAAAATGATTGTAGGCCGTCTCACCGTCAAGCATCAGATTATTGATTATGAAAAACAATCCGATTTCAACGAAAACCTGCGATATTCTCCTTGGAACGGTTTGGCAGTCCATCGTCCAGTAGGTGCGATCGATCGGATACGCGGTGTTGTTTACCCGGTTGTAGCGAATTATCGCCTTCAAAAGCGAGGTCTTGTCCACCAAGAACCAACAGGAGAAGAAACATTTTAAGGGAATAATTTGGGGCTGGGACATCATTTAATGCCATCAGCTAGGTCTCGTCTGAGCAAGTGGCAACTCAAGGAAGTTAACAAGCGAAACCTTCAAAAAATCCCATCCCTTTTTAGGGGGTGGGAGTGTTGAAAATCATTAATTCTTAGTCCTCAGTCCTCAGCCGTCAGTTTTGTGTCAGTAACAATTAACTAATAACTGGGTTTATCCCCAATTATTAATTACTTGCTACCAAATGACTGATGACTAATGACCAATGACCGATCGCAAATAGATTAAGCTTGCCGCGAGTAGTATTCCACAACTAGCAGTTCGTTAATCTGAAGCGCAATCCACTCGCGTTCGATAACGCCGTTAACTTTTCCAACCAGTTTTTGCTTATCAAATTCCAAGTGACTGGGCAAGTTAGCCAAGCCTGGGTCTTTGAGATTAGCTTCAACCATTGTGCGAGAGCGTTCTTTATTTTTTACTGCAATCACTTCACCAGGCTTGCACTGATAGCTGGCGATATTGACTTCGCGGTCATTGACAGTTATGTGACCGTGATTTACCAATTGTCTAGCGGACGGAATGGTTGGAGCCATTCCCATCCGAAACACAGTATTGTCCAAGCGCATTTCCAAGAATTGCAGTAACACTTGACCTGTGGAGCCGGTGACACGGCGAGCTTTGCGGACGTAACGGAGCAGTTGGCGTTCCGTCACACCGTAATTGAAACGGAGTTTTTGCTTTTCTTGCAAGCGAACCGCGTACTCAGAGAGCTTTTTGCGGTTTTGTCCGTGCTGCCCAGGCGGATAATCCCGTCTGGGAGTTTTGCGGGTTAGACCCGGCAACTCTTTCAGGCGACGGACGATTCTTAATCGGGGGCCTCGATATCGAGACATTTATTTTCCTCTCTAATCTCTGTATGCAATATTTATGCAGACTCTATATTATATGTTTGTGATGGTCAAAATTCCAACAAACATAAAAAAAGAATCGATCGACCGCAACGCGATCCGTAATCTGCGGTAAATTCTGAAGCAAAAGCCGATCGATCGATCGCCCCAACCAGCCAAAAAACTCACAACCTTCATCAGTCATGCACAACCGCAAATTTCCTCGCACTTCTTCCCCAAAGCCAGCAGCAACAGGGTCAAGCCCAACCGCGCGCTGGATCTTGGCTCTCGGCACACAGCTAGCAGCACTCGGTTTATTAGCAAGTGCAGTGCCAATCTCGCCAGCATCAGCCATCACGATTAGATTCCCTCGCCTTAGAAATGCCTATCGCGTCTGCGCTGTGGAACTAATCGAAGCCGGAGTCGGGGCCGAAGCAGCCGCAGCAGCTTGTGCCGACGCACTCCACCCCCGCGACATATCGAAATGCGCCCTCCAAATCAACCGCAAAACAAATATTTCTGGTGTCGAAGCCCTCTCTAGCTGTCGGCGGGTGAGGCGTCCCGCCGAATTGGCGAATTGCGTAGTGAATATCAACAGCAAAACTCGAACTCAACCCGCGGCTCCCCTGTTAGTCCTCGATGGATGCCGCCGCAGTTTATTGCCAGAACAGTTTGCTGAATGCGTAGTCGGACTCAGTGGCAAACTTGACTTTTCCACTGACAGGTTAATCTCCACTTGTCTCGACCCGAGAGACAAAGTGAGCCTGGACGGGCGTCCTGCACCGACGCCTCCTACGGAGCTAATTGCACCGCCTTCTCGGCTCAATTAATCACAGTTAACTGTTAACTGTTGACTGTTGACTGTTAACTGTTAACTGTTAACTGACTAATGACTAATGACTAATGACTTCTTTTTTATAATCAAATGTCAGAAATTTTTGCTCAAATTACAGTGGAAGAATTAGGTCGCCGATTAGCAGAAACTAATGCTGAAACATTGCAGCTTGTGGATGTGCGGGAACCTTACGAAATTGAACTCGCGCCGCTGCCGGGATTTGCAGCTTTTCCGCTGAGCGAGTTTGCCGAATGGTCTGGTGAAATTGACGATCGACTAAATCGCGACACAGAAACCCTCGTTCTGTGTCACCACGGAGTGCGATCGGCTCAAATGTGCCACTGGTTGACCGATCGAGGATTTACCAACGTTAAAAATATCGTTGGTGGCATCGATGCTTACTCAATGGTGGTCGATCGAACTATCCCGCGCTATTAACATCAAATCAAGCATCGGAATTAATATTACCCGAAATGAGGACACGGCAGTGCCGTTTCCCTACGATTAATTACGGTAGGAAAACGGCACTGCCGTGTCGAAAGCTTGTCATTCCGGTGCAGCCGGAATGTAGGATATAATTACCTGGATCTAATTAACAGCAGCAAATCTAAAATTTAAGAGCGTGCTCATAGTCAGCCGATCGCGCCCGTGCCTTTTCGAGTCATAAAGAGCCTCATCAGCCGCCAGTACCAGCGTTGCTGCATCATTTTCCGGGCCCGGAACCACGCTGGCAATTCCCAAACTAATCGTTACCGCAGAATTAGGCAGACAATCAACACTTTCCGGGTTAAAAACAATGTTCAAAGCTTTAACTTTCGATCTAATGTATTCGGCAACCAGCACAGCGCCCGCTGCATCAGTTTGAGGCAAAATCACCGCAAATTCCTCGCCCCCGTAGCGAGCGGCTACATCAGCAGGACGCTGGAGCGATCGGCGAATTGCCTGAGCTACCGATCGCAAACACTCATCTCCAGCTTGATGTCCGTAGGTATCGTTATAAATTTTGAAATAATCGATGTCGCACAAAATTAAAGATATCGGAGATCCGGCGCGAGCCATGTGTTTCCACTCGGCTCGCAAGCAACTGTCAAAATGCCGTCTGTTGCCAATTTGAGTTAGTTCGTCCACATTCACCAAACCTTGCAGCCTTTCATTTTCTTGCTGCAACTCCTCAAAAACAACAGCCGAGAAATTGTCCTCGCACAAATTTTGCTCTTGGAAATACAGGCGATATAATTCGCAAGACAAGCTGCAGTTATTGCCGTCTAATTTGACAAGTCCCATGCTGTCTAACTGATAAGCCATTAAAGGTTCGAGGTGAATGCTATTTTTAGCATCGAGAACTTGGTGGAATGCGGCGGCGAGTTCCGGCTGCTGTTGAATGGCGATCGACTGGTTTCGCAAGTAGTCGCTATAAATTCCGCTTTGAGTAGGAGCTGCTTTTAACAGTTCTTGCAACTGGGTTCGCCCCAGATCCTCCCCGGGTTCATCCCCGACAGAGCCGCTGTTTTGCAGCAAAATTGCTAGGTGATAGAGCGCTAAATGCACTAAATAAGGATGCCCGCCTACCATTTTCATTAATTGCTCGCTCGCATAGCTGTCGCTCCAGTTCAATCCGTGTCGGCGCGCCAAATCTTGGACTTGTTGGGCCGTAAATTCTGAGAGTTTAATCGGCAGTCCTACATTAAATGGAGATTGATTGAGACTCAAAGCAATATAAATTTCGGTCGAGTGAATGACGACGATGCGGAGTTTTTGCCAAATTTCGCTAGCGCGAGCTTGTTCGTACCAAAAACGGAGCAGCGGCAGAAATTCTTGAGCAATTTTGGCGCGTTCAAATACTCGGTTTACTTCGTTAAGTACCAAGACAACGGGACTGTCAATGTGTTCGAGCAAATAGTTTTCAAAGTAAAGAGAGCAGCTTACCTTGCTCCCCATATCTTCATCCCAGAACTCATCGAGATTTGGTTCGAGTTTGAGTTGTCGAGCGACATTCACACAAAGCCAGCGCAAAAATTTATCTAAACTAGCAAAAACGGCTTCGTCGGCTTGTTGAAAGTCTACAGTTACTGTGCGGTATCCCCGATCGACCGCCGCGTCAATTATCCGCAGCATCAGAGAACTTTTGCCCATTTTCCTAGGAGCTTTAATCCGAATTAAGCTCCCCGGCTTGCTAATTTCTGCACAAGCTCGGGCTTCGGCGGGAGATCGATCGATATAAAATCGAGAGTCAAGCGGTATTGGGCCGCCGGGAAATTCTAGGTGCGCCACCGTTTCGATTAAGTTTGGTGATTTTTCGATTCCTGCCATAGTGATTCCGCGAGGCGATAACCTGACTGTATCTTACCCTTAAAGGTTAGGGCGGTAGACCAGCGGTGTCGCGCCCAGCTTCGACAATCCTACAAAATGTAAGTTTTTAGGGACTTCCCACGACTGACTTTGCTATAGTAGTGTGACTTTACCCAATCTCAAACCCTGATTCAACACGGCTCTGCTGACCCAGACAAATTTTCCAGCGACCGAGACGCGATGATTCTTGGCCTTTAACTGAAAAATAACTCGTCGGTCGTTGATGTCGCGCAGGAATATCCCCCATCACAAGGAGAAATAATCATTGTCACGCCGCTACCTGTTTACCTCTGAATCCGTCACTGAAGGCCATCCCGATAAAATCTGCGATCAAATTTCAGATACGATCTTAGATGCCTTACTGACCGAAGACCCGAAAAGTCGCGTCGCAGCCGAAGTTGTTGTCAACACGGGCTTGATGCTACTGACGGGAGAAATTACCACTAAAGCTCAAGTAAATTACATAGAATTAGCGCGGAAAAAAATAGCCGATATTGGCTACGTTCACGCTGACAACGGCTTTTCTGCCAATAGCTGCTCGGTGTTGGTGGCTCTGGATACTCAGTCTCCTGATATTGCTCAAGGGGTGAATACAGCCCACGAAAGTCGGGAACAATCTAGTGAAGAGGAATTAGACGCTATTGGAGCAGGCGATCAAGGTTTAATGTTCGGCTTTGCTTGCAACGAAACGCCGGAATTGATGCCGCTCCCGATTAGTTTAGCGCACCGAATTTGCCGTCAACTGGCCGCAGTCCGCAAAACCGGTCAATTGCCTTACCTGCGTCCCGACGGCAAAAGCCAAGTTACGATTGCTTACGAGGACGGGAAACCTGTTGGGATTGATACGATCTTAATTTCTACGCAGCACACTGAGGCGATCGGCGATATCGTTGAAACTGCCGCAGTTCAAGCCAAAATTAAAGCAGACCTTTGGACTGCTGTTGTCGAACCCGTGTTTGCTGATATTGCCATCAAACCCAATACAGAAACTCGCTTCCTTGTCAACCCCACAGGCAAATTTGTGGTTGGCGGGCCTCAAGGAGATTCTGGTTTGACGGGCCGCAAAATTATTGTGGATACCTACGGCGGTTATTCCCGTCACGGCGGCGGTGCATTTTCGGGGAAAGACCCCACAAAGGTCGATCGCAGTGCGGCTTATGCTTGTCGCTACGTTGCTAAAAATATCGTGGCTGCTGGTTTGGCCGAAAAGTGCGAAGTACAGTTGAGTTACGCGATCGGCGTGGCGCGGCCAGTTAGCATGATGATCGAAACTTTCGGTACTGGAAAAGTTGATGACGATCGCCTGTTGGAAGTTGTGAAGCAGCATTTTGAACTACGTCCAGCGGGGATTATTCAAGCATTCAACTTGCAGAATTTGCCTGCGGAAAGAGGCGGCCGTTTCTATCAAGATGTGGCGGCTTACGGTCACTTCGGACGCACTGATTTAGAGTTGCCTTGGGAGCAAACTGATAAGGTGGAACTGTTGAAAGCAGCTTTGAGTCAGCAGTTGTCAGCCGTGGCGAGATAGTAAAATTTCCGGGGCAGGTTCGCGTGCCCACCCCACAAGAAATTTGATTAATTGTGGAATCTACTCGTTACCAGGCTCTGCCTGGTAACGCAGATCGGGAGGCTCTGCCTCCAATTTTATTCAACACTTGCGAGGCAGAGCCTCTAGACATGGGTTCCCAGGCAGAGCCTGGGAACCAGTTTACTCGTTACCAGGCTCTGCCTGGTAACACAGATCCGGAGGCTCTGCCTCCAATTTTTCTGATTGCTATTCGAGGCAGAGCCTCTAGACATCGGTTCCCAGGCAGAGCCGGGGAACCAGTTAAAATAACAAATAACAAATAACAAATTCCTATACTAAATGCCATTTTTTCCATCTTTCCAGTCAGCAATTCGCAGTGTTTCTTCGGAAATCAAACAGCGGTTAGCGGCTGGATTCTTAGCACCAAGTCCATCAAAGCTGCCAAGTTCATTTGCGGCTGACAATACTGGAACTCGGGGTGTCTGGATACCCAGCACCGACTGCAAAGTTCTCACCTCAAAACAGCGAATTGCTGACGCAATGGACTTTCTGGCCGATACGGGATTTAATACAGTTTTTCCTGTAGTTTGGAACCGGGGTTTTACGGCTTATCCTTCTCAAATTATGCGCGAACAATTTGGGGCTGAAATTGACTCGCGCTATCAAGGACGCGACCCCTTAGCAGAATTAATTGTTGAGGCTCATAGAGTTGGTTTAAGAGTAATTCCTTGGTTTGAATACGGTTTTGTAAGCTCTTACAATCTCAACGGCGGTCATTTGCTGGCGAAAAAACCTGGGTGGGCGGCGCGCGATTGCAGCGGCAATTTACTTAAGAAAAATAACTTTGAATGGCTGAATTCTCTAGACTCAGAAGTGCAAGACTTTTTACTGGGGTTGATGCTGGAAGTTGCTCGGAATTATCCGATAGATGGCGTTCAAGGAGACGATCGCATTGCGCTTCCGGTAGAAGGCGGTTATGACGAAAAAACGGTTGAACGCTATCGCCAAGAGTGCGGTAGAGAACCGCCGCCGCATTGTAGAGAGCGACATTGGCTGCAGTGGCGCGCTGATATTATTACGGAGTTTGTGGCTCGTTTGCAGCGAGAATTGAAAGCGATTAATCCCGATTTGTTGCTGTCGATGTCGCCAAGTCCTTATGAATGGGGATTGGTGGAATATTTGCAAGATTCTCAAGCTTGGGTTGACAAGAAGTTGGTCGATATGCTTCACCCGCAGTTTTACCGCCGCGATTTTAACGGTTACAAACAGTTGGTCGATCGGCTAATTGGAGAACAGCTTAAGGGCGATCGACTCGACTGCATATCACCCGGTATTTTGTTGGCAAATCGAGGTAGTAATTATAGCATGAATCCCGAACTGTTGCTGCAAGTAATTGCTTACAACCGCTGTCGCGGCATTCCAGGAGAAGTGCTGTTTTTTTACGAAGGTTTGCGAGATAACGGTAATGCTTTAGCTGAGGCTTTGAAAAATGGGCCCTACGCTCGCTGACACTTTCCCGGAATCAAGCTGTTTTCGGTTCGCTCTGTTCGGCGGAGCCTTTCGACATTTCCAGCCAACTTGGTATAAAATGATATAGCGCAAAGCTGTCCCCGTTAAAAACGCAGCGATGCCCAGAAGCAAGCGCAACTAATTGTTAAGCCGATCGCCCCAAGAAACAGATAATCGATCATTGGGGAGTTGCAAAAATACTCGAATCGGACGTATTTTAAAAGCAGTGGTGCAAGTTTTTTTGACAGATTAAGTTTTTTAGGTGCAGCCGTATTTTTTTAAGACAGCGAGTTTAAAAGAGCAATCTCCAGCGATCGCCAAAATATTAGGATAAATGAATGAACTCAGCAGCAACCCTCATCCAACAGCTACCCGAGCTCAGCGATGCTCAATTCAACCAAAAATATTTGAAACAAAAACAAGGGATGCACGCTTTGGCAGAAATTTTGCCGCAAGTAGAACAGCAAAGTCTGGCTCTGCGCGCCGTAAAATTAGCTCTAAAAGTAAATTTAAAACTAGGCTCGAAGCTAGCAGGAACGGTAAAGCCAGAATTTCAACAAGCAACATTAAGATTAATCGGAAAAATCAAAACTTCGCCCCTGCTTAAAATACAACTGCTAGCACTAACTTGTTCCGATCTGGCAATTCCAATGCTCGTTAAAGCGTTGAACCACTCCGACAGTTCAGTGCGCCTTCATTCGATTCGGGCGATCGGGAAAATTGGCTCTGCTGCTGCTGTAATTGAATTAGCTCGATCGCTAGAATCGGAAGATTCCCAAGTGCAAGCTTGGGCGGCTTGGGCCCTAGGAGAAATTGACTCGAAACCAGCCGCCGCCGCACTGCTCAAAGCCCTCAATCACAAATCCTCCGGGGTGCGCGCCTGGGCTGTCTGGGCCTTGGACAAAATTAACCCGAAAACAGCCGTCCCCGCACTGCTCAAAGCCCTGAAACACCAAGACTCCGAGGTGCGCTGGCGGGCGGCCGTCAACTGCGGAAACATTGGCGTCTCTGATGTGGTTCCCGGGCTGCTGAACGCCCTCAGAGATGAAAATCAGATTGTCCGGGCTAGGGCGGCGGCGGCTTTGGGGAAAATGGGCGATCGATCGGCAGTACCGCGTTTGATAGAATTGCTGCACGATCCCGATTCCTATGCAGTTTCTTTGAGAGCAGCCGAGGCTTTGGGACAAATCGGCACGGAAACGGCTGTGGCGGGGTTGCTGCAAGCTCTCAACCACCACGACTCAGACGTGCGCGGCAGTGCAGTTTCGGCTTTGGGGGAAATCAGCACTGAGGTGGCTGCGGTGGCGGTAATGCGATCGCTCTCGGATCCAGACATTTTCGTGCGCGGGAGGGCGACTGTGGCCCTCGGGAACATCAATACAGCGGGAGATGCTAGCTTGCAAAAAATGGTGGCGGCGGGACTGGCGATCGCGCGAGGCGACAGCGAATCCTATGTCCGGTGGAGAGTTGCTGCTGCTTTGGGGCAAATTGGGACAGATGAGGCTGTAGCTGGTTTGGTGCGGCTGCTGGAAGACGAAACCTCGGGAGTGCGCCAAAAGGCTGTTAAATCCCTGGCCCAAATTGGCTCGACGGCTGCTGTTTTGGCTCTGGAAGCAGCTTTAAACCCCGAATTTGGTGATGTTCGCGCGCTGGCTGCCCAATACTTGCCGGATGTCAGCACAATGGCAAAAACAGTTGATTTTGAGTCTTCAGGTTCCACAAATTTCTGGGGCGAAAAACTGCCGAAAGTCCTGATTGCTTCGGAAATAGAGGCTAGCGAATACATTTTCGACCGCGCTGCGGGGCGCCAGATCGAGTACCTGATCTCGATCGGCAGTCCGGGCGTACCCGAACCCAAAACTTTTCACAAAGTCCCGAACCGACTGCGGCGGTCGTTTAATGACCTCGAAACCCCCGTTGATGACCCCGATCGGGTTTTGCCTACACTTGATGACGTAGTTCAAATTATTGATTTCGCCCTCAAAATGTCGGTGTCTCCCGGCAATTTGCTTGTCTGCTGTCAAAACGGGATCAGCCGTTCAACTGCCGCAGCTTTGACTGTTTGCGCTGCGGTTTTGGGCCGGGGGAAAGAACGGGAAGCTTGGGATGTGGTACTCGCGGCCAGACCCCAAGCCAGGCCGAATCGCTGGATTGTGGAATTGGCCGATGAAGCTTTGGGTAGGAATGGCAAGTTAGCAGGAGCGATCGAATTCACTACCGCCGAGAAAAGAAAGCTCGCACTTGCCAACAGTTGAGCCGCAGGAACCCGGTTTCTTTTGGTAAGTCATAAAAAGTTATACTCAACTTAATCGGACTTCGCCTCAGACTTGTCTTTGCGGGGCAGCGATGCCGAAAGCCGATCGCCAGGGTGCAAAAGTTCGATCGGCGAGCGCATTTGTGACACTCTGTGGTATGAAGTCGGATGCTCAACAAAAACCGTCAAGCAATCGTCGCATTGCTGGCAGCAAAACTCCAAAGCTGAGGAATCGGGTGCATTGTCAGCAGACAATATCAGCTTTGGGTCGATCGCAGGCAAAACAGATCGGACATAATTTTCTGCCTGTAACATTCCATGCGGGAATAATTTACTGCTGGAATAAATTTTTATTTTTTGCCTGTGGCAGACTTTTATGAGTCGAACAAGTAATTTGGCAACAGCCATCAACAGCCTAATTATCGATCGGACATCAAGCGAATTTAAGTTTTCACTCTAACTCGACAAGAGTAAAAGATACTTTTTCCCAGATGTCTGCTGTAAAACAAACAAGCTTTTCCCTTTGGAGAACTTAAGAGCGTGGTAGATTTTAACAGAATACAGTGGTTGCATATGTCAAAAATTAACTTGCTCAAAAAAATAGGTAACGAAGCAAGTTTATCGCTTGCAGTTTTGGAAAGCAACGGCGAGTTTCATCCAGAGTTAGCAGAATTAAATCACTCGGAAAAAACAGCAAACACTAAAAAATTTAACCCAAAAAATAGCAAAGAAGGTAAAGAAATGCGCGTCTTTATTTCCGAACAAATGGTTTCGGGAGAAACCGCAGTAAAAAAGACATTAGTCCATAATTTCGTACAGAAATCATCCTTGATAATTAGCAAAATTTTCCCATCTAAAATTGCTCGTTGGCGCATCCATCAAAAAATTGGCGGCGGGTATTTTATGGCAATCGGAATCGGCTTTATTGGCTCCCTGAGCGGATTGGCGATTGCCGACTACTACCAAGGAAAAGGAGTAACGCAACTCAATGATGCTCACCAGCAAGCCCAATTGTTGGGCAATTTTAAAGATGCAGCGCTGGCGGCACAATTGCAGGGAGCACAGCTAGATTCTTTTGCCGACAATCCAACTCAACTGCGATCGCAAAAAGCACAGTTTTCCGGCAGCGTGCAGAAGGCGAAAAAGCTCCGCCTCGATATCGAAAAGTTTGCCGACAGCCAACCAGCTTGGCTGGCAGCAGAACCAGCGATATTCAAGGCTTTATTGCAAGATTGCACCGCAAAATTAGACTCCTACGCCGATACTCTCAACTATACTTTGCAGCAAATCGAGCTAACGCAATTATCGCCGCAAGAGATAGAATCAGCCAGAAAAATGCTGGCAATCGCCAGCGGACCGGGCGCACAACAACTCGACACCAGCCTTCAGGAATTGAGCAAAATCCTCGACATTGCCCAGCAGCAGGAACGGCAAGGCGGCGAAGTCATGGAGGACGCGCAAGGCCTCGAAAAGGGCATCATTATCATGAGTATGCTGGTGTCGGTAGCAGTGGCTGGAATTGTGGCTTGGCGCACCAGTCGGGCGATCGCCCAACCAGTCATCAGCGTCACTCAGGTGGCCGAACAAGTAGCCGCCGAGTCGAATTTTGACTTGCGAGCCCCCGTCACCGGACAAGACGAAATAAGCTCGCTGGCTGTCTCTCTCAATCACCTGATCCAGCGAGTTTCGGAACATACAAAAGAATTGGAGCAAGCTAAGGAAGTCGCCGTCGCCGCGAACACTGCTAAAAGCCAGTTTTTAGCAAATATGAGCCACGAATTGCGGACGCCTTTAAATGCGATTATTGGCTACAGTCAACTACTTGTAGAAGATGCTGAGGATGTGGGGTTGGATGATTGTGTATCCGATTTGCACAAGATTGAGACAGCGGGCGTGCACCTGCTATCTTTGGTTAACGATATCCTCGATTTGTCGAAAATGGAAACGGGGCGGACGAAACTCGAAATCGAGGAATTTGACATCGAGTCCCTGATTGAAAATGTTGCGAGTGCCGCGAAACCGTTGCTAGAGAAAAATGGTAATGTTTTAGAGATAGAAGGCGATCGAACTGCGGGTATCATGCACGCAGATTTCAAAAAAGTGCGACAGATTTTGATGCACCTGCTGAATAATGCTGCTAAGTTCACCAAAAACGGCAGCGTGAAACTGAGTATCAGCCGCATTCCCGGAAGCGCTCAATTGAATGCAGCAGAATCGGGTGTTGACAATTCAATTGCTGGTGAAACTGATTCGGCTGTCATAGCTTCTCCCCTGCTGAATGTTCAAGAGTCGGATTGGATTTGCTTCTCTGTTAAAGATACCGGAATTGGAATGTCGGAAGCACAACAGCACAAGTTGTTTGAAGCTTTTGTGCAAGCTGACTCTTCGACGACGCGAGAGTATGGCGGCACTGGATTGGGGCTGACAATTAGCCGCCACTACTGTCAGATGATGGGCGGCGAGATTTTGGTGGAAAGCGAGGAGGGGAAAGGCTCTACGTTTACTGTGCGGATACCGGCGGGAAATGGGTGATGTGATGTTTGGGTGAAGTATTTGGGTCATCTTGCAAAGCTGCTGTTTTGCGTCCAAATGCTTTACTCTTGTCATTGGGGGCGCGATATTTTATTTTTCCCAGATGTCTATTTAATTAAGTTGTTTTGATGCGGTTTATTAAACCATTTTCAGTATTATTGCACTATTTGCAGGCTTCGTTTATAATAGTTATGTGTTGACATTTTGCAAATTTGTTAAAATAAAAAACCTTTATTTAAGGAGGTGAATTGAGCCATGATTGACTGTCTCAATGCTGCTCGCTACTTCATTATCAGAGCTTATGAAGATGGTCTAGAAGCTGAAATGACCAACATGAAAGTTCAGAAGCTTCTATATTACTCTCAGAGCTTGCATTTGGCGCTCTACAGCGAACCATTATTTGAAGCAGAAATTCAAGCATGGCGCTACGGCCCAGTTTGTCCTCCTGCTTATAAGTTCTACAGTGAGTTTGAGGCTAAACAACTACCAATTCCTCAGCCAGAATCCTTGTTGCAGCTTCCGCATGAAAAAAAAGAACTTTTAGAAGAAATTTGGGAATACTTCGGCAGCTACCATGCTTATAAACTGAGCGATATGACTCACGGAGAATTTCCTTGGAAGAAAGCTCGTAAAGGTTTACCACCTCAAGCAAGTTCAACGGAGCCAATTCTGCTGAATGATCTGAAAGAATTAGGTTATCAAAAGCTCGATCGCATTGAACGCGATAACCCTGCATACGAACTAGCAATGTCTGAAACTGTGAATAATGCGTTTGCTTCGGAACCCTTAAATCGTATTGGCAAAGGAGAAGTGCATGATTGGCTCAACTCCCTTCTCGATTGAAGCATCCGATAATTTCAAGCGTTCTTTCAAGAAACTTACAAAAGTTCACAGAGATAGCTTTGTTGCGCTGATTGGAAAAACTTTGGAAGATTTGATAGACGACCAATACCCCAACAACTCTCGTAATGAACCTCTACCCGGAAAAACTCAGTTACCGGAAGACTGGACATTTCATAAACTGGAAATCAGGTTTGCAAAAGGGGCTTCGGGGCAAATTAGATTGATGTACTTGGTTAACGCTATTACTTGCACAATTAGACTGGTTTGGATTTACAGTCATGAGCAGTTTGCCAAACGCCCTGCTGATGCGGATCTAAAGAATGTTATCAGAGAAATTTTAGATTTTTAAACGAACCACACCACCATAAATCTGGTATTTTCTCTTTCGCCAAGCCTATTAGAGTCTCATCTGGGATAGCTCTAGCAACAGTCCAGCCAGGGAATATCATAGTGTCCTCGAATCTTGTTTAAATTGGCTATTGCCGATCGCACATAACCTCGATCCGATCGCCCTTATCGATGTCACGCGCAGGCGATCGCAACCAGCTTTTGTATAATAACTGTTTTCGGCTTCATTCACGAGGGGTTATTGACGGCTAAATGTTCCGTTAGGGAGGTTTGAATAATTGTCTGGGGCGTTACCCCTAAACGCCTGGCTTCTCGATCGATTAACTCAATCATCCAGACGGGCAGGTCTATGCTGACCCTTTTTTGATCAGAGAGGGGACGCTTGGCTTTGGATAAGTCAAGCACCTGGGTGATGTCTTCACCTTCATCAAATTTTTGGTCAAATTCCTTAGCTTTCATAGAGGTCAATCTCTTCTGTGCGTGATCTGCGAACCGATATGATCCGAATATTTTGCTCGCGGTAGGTGATAACTCCTGACCAATGCTTGTTGTCTATCCTAGCAATAATTAAAAATCTTTGCTCGTCCTGAGTTCTGGCAGGAATTTCTAGCAGGTTGGAATCGTTCCATAATTTTTGAGCTTCAACAAAGTCAATCCCGTGTTTAGCCAGGTTGGATCGGCTTTTGTTTTCGTCATATTCAAAATTCGTCATATTCAAAAATTCAAATACATCAAATTAACCACCCTAGCGTTATCCTACTGTACCAAAATACCAGAAATTGCCTCGATCCGATCGCCCTTATCGATGTTTCGTGTCGCGATCGCAACCAGCTTTTGTATAATAACAGAATCTTACGTGCGATCGAACAGTTGGAGGCACAATGAATAACTTATTAACTCGTATTACCCAAATACCCGGTCAGTGCGGTGGTCGTCCTTGCATTCGAGGCATGAGAATTCGGGTCAGCGATATTTTAGAAATGTTGGCAGAAAATGTCCTTGTCACTGAAATTTTGGCAGACTTCCCCGATTTGGAATCTGAAGACATCCAAGCCTGTTTATTATTTGCTGCACGACGCACTGATTTCACTCGGTTGACAGCATGAATATTTGGATTGATGCTTAGTTACCTCCTACCTTGGCAAATTGGGTCACTAATACCTTTAGCATAGAAACTTCGGCACTGCGAGATATGGGATTAAGGGACTCAAAAGATATCGAAATTTTTGAGGCGGCGCGAACTGTTAATGCAGTAATCATGACAAAAGATAGTGACTTCGTTGATTTGGTATGTCGGCTAGGAACGCCACCCCAAATTATTTGGCTGACTTGTGGCAATGTCACGAATCGTTACCTGCGTCAGATTCTCATCATTACGCTGCCCGATGCCTTGGAAAGATTACGACAAGGAGAAATGATTGTAGAAATTAGTAGCGCCCCCTAAACGATTGCTTATTCATCTAATTGATTTACTTGGGCGAAACTTGAATAAGTGATACGGTCTTTATAGTGGTTTGAAATTCGGTTTCTGAGTCCCACGCGCCTAGTCCAAGAAACCGGGTTTCTGCGAGAATTTACGCATCCCCATGAGATGTTAGGAAGAAACCCGGTTTCTGAGTCCTGCTGCTTGCCTATCATATCAATTCCGGTTGCATCAGAATTAATATTACCCGAACGAAATCAGGAGACGGCAGTGCCGGTTACCCACTGTGATTTAACGGTGGGCAACCGCACTGCCGGCGGCGCAATATCACTCCGCCGCCGCCCGCAATTTTCACCAATCCGCTTATTTTACCCCACCCGCGGGCGGCTGGCGGT
>JANPMV010000097.1:0-59927 GCA_031427135.1 Cyanobacteria bacterium VAR_87_metabat_62
TTGATTTCCGTCACCCATTATCAATAAGTTAAAACTATTGATAACGATCTCGATTGTCTAAAAACCTTGCCGACTAAGGGTTGTGTCAGACACAGCCAGGTTTTGGCAAGTTGTGTGTACACGGTAGCTTAAGAAGGGGGGGACAGGGGGGGGTCAAAGTCCCCCTTCTTAAGGGGGATTTAGGGGGATCTGGACTATGGTAAAAACGACATTTATCAAGGCTTTCAGGCTTAAGTTGACACTAATGGGCACGCTTGAGTGTCCCTACTCAGAAATAAATTCTTTCTTTCTTTCTTTCTTCACTCTACGTTCTCTGCGGTTAATTTTAACAAAAATAATTAATTTAGCTATGACCTACGATACCACTACAAACACTACTTTAGATAGCGAACCATTAGAAAATAATGGACAACTGCTAACGCCTTTGATGGCTTTTAGTCAACAAATTTTATTGCATGAAAAAGAGGCAGAGCCTCTGGATATGCGTTTCCAGGCAGAGCCTGGGAACGAGGGAGTTGCAGTGGATTGGATTATGGAAAAAGTGGCTCGTTGTTGTCGGGAAAGCAAAGTTGGGAAAAAATTACCTACGGCTTTTTATATTCATATTTCAGCTTTGCCAGCACTCAATCCTGTCCTCACAATTTACGAGAATTGTGCCAGACAAAATATCCCAAATATTGATGAAGCAACCTTAGTTAAGTTTCAGCTTCGTCAACCTAAAATATCTTATCTTTTCTACCCAGATTTTGATACAGATGCTCATCCGGCTTTACAAACGAGCATCCAAATTAATCTGGAAACAGGGGAAGTTAAATGTATCGATTACAGCAACAGCGAAAATCCGCCTGTTTTGCACCGCAAGGAAACTTTTGTGACTGCGGATTATCCCAACTACGAAAAGTTTGCTCGACTGACTCGCTCCGAAGAGAAATGGGGACTGCTTGACAATACTAGCGTTATTGGCACTCGCGAAGGTTGGCTCAAATACTTGGGATATTGCGGTGTAGAAGTTCGCGATCACGCTGTAGTTGAACTTGCGAAACAGGAAAATAGCCAGCTATCAATCCCGAAGATCGATCGACACAAAGCTGCAATCATACGCAACTCTATTTCTAAACCTGTGCGTTTGGTTTTGGAAGCTGATTTATTTATTGACGGCGATACTTTTTTTGATTACGGTTGCGGCTATGGCAGCGATATTCAACATATTGCACAAGAAGGTTATGCTGCTTCTGGATGGGATCCATATTATCAACCGGATACTCCGCGAATCAATGCTGATATTGTGAATATTGGTTATGTAATTAATGTGGTTGAATCTTTGGGAGAAAGGCGAGAAGCTTTGCTGAATGCTTGGGAATTAACTAACAAATTACTGATAGTGGCGGCTCAAGTATTGATTGATGATGGCGAGCGAGGTCAAATTGCTTATGGGGATGGAATCATTACTTCTTGGAATACTTTTCAGAAGTATTACGAACAGGAAGAGTTGAAGGTTTATATCGACCAAGTTTTGAATGTTGATGCAATTCCTGTGGCTTTGGGGATTTATTTTGTGTTTCGAGATGCAGCGGAAGGTCAAGGTTTTCGCGCTTCTCGGTTACGATCGCACTTATCGACTCCCAGAGTCCGATCGCAAGTCAAACGTTTTGAAGATTACGAGGAAATGCTGGCTCCTCTGATGGCCTTTGTGAGCGATCGGGGCCGTCTTCCCGTCAAAGGTGAATTAGCTGAAGAATCGGCGATCAAGGGGGAATTTCACAGTTTTAACCGCGCTTGGCGGGTGATTTTGCAAGCTACCGATGAGGATGATTGGGAGAATATCGCCGACAAACGCCGCCAGGATTTGCTAGTATATCTCGCTCTCAACGGTTTGGAGGGCGATCGACCTTCGATGCGCCAGCTTCCGGCTCAAATCCGCAATGACATCAAAGGTTTGTTTGACAGTTATCAGAAAGCTTGCACTTTGGCGGATTTAATGCTGTACAGTTTGGGCAAAAGTGAGATTATTGGTGATTGTTGCGAAGATAGTGCGATCGGCTACAAACTCCCCGGTTCTCTTTCGGTTCATGTCTCTGTATTAGAAGAACTAGACCCTTTATTGCGGCTCTACGAAGGCTGTGCTAATCGGACGATCGGCAGACTTGATGGCGCGACAATCATCAAATTTTATGCTCATCAGCCAAAAATTTCCTATTTATTCTATCCCGACTTTGACACCGATCCACATCCAGTCCTTCACACTTCTATGCACATAAATTTGCGTGATTTTTCTGTGGTCTATCAAGACTATTCTAATTTATCTAATCCGCCAGTTTTAGTTAGAAAAGAAGCTTTTGTGGCTGCGAGTTATCCGCATTATCAGAAGTTTGCGAAGCTCAGCCGCCAAGAGGAAAAGTTGGGAATTTTTGATAAGTGGGGTGGATTTAAGGAGCAGGAATTGCTGAGTTGTTTGGAAGAAAATTGTGTCAGAATTCGGGGTCATCGCTTGTTTTGGCGATCGGATATTGACCCGGAAAAATTGAAAATTCTGCAACAAGCTGCGTCGGAACGTCAGGCGCGAAAGATTGAGGTTAATGGGGGAAAGATTGAAGGAACCGCAGAGGGCACAGAGGATGGAAAAGAAGAGGGAGAGGAATAGTCATGGAAACTTTAGTCAAGGTAAGCGAAGGGCGATCGTACTGGTGACATCCGTGCAGCGATTTAAGAATATGCCGCAAACAACCCGGTTTCCGATCAAAACCCTACATCAAATCAAGAAATATTGACGAAACCGGGTTGTTTATCCCAGCGGATAAGTCCTAAGTAGATAAGCAACCAAGCTCTAAATACTGATGAAATCTGCTGCTGTCACGCTCGCTGGTGTAATTAGAAATCCTACTGGTTGATTATCCAAACGAGCGATCGTCCGCCCCGTCGATCTGACCGTAATCAGTAGGTCACGACTATTCTGGATAGCAATTGCTCCTGACCACGGAGCAAACTGTCTGTCAAGTAAATCATTATTTTCCCTATTATTAGCAACCTCTCTTGGTATAGTTGAGATTTGCAGGTCATTGAACGATAAACCACTGCCAAGAGCAATCTTGTCTTCACCAGGAACGAAGTCAAATAAGTGATCGAAAGAGTTAGTAGCTAGCTCATTTTGAACCACAAAGGTGTCTCGTCCAGCGCCACCTGTCAAAATGTCAAACCCCCCATCACCAGACAAGAAATCGTCTCCATCACCTCCAGAGATCCGATCGTTGTCTCGTCCGCCAAACATTCGATCGTCACCTCGATCGCCCGTCAGATCGTCTGTGCCAAGATTGCCGAAAATCAAGTCATTATCCAATCCCCCGGAGAGCTCATCTCCATCTTGGCCACCATAGAGCGTATCAGAACCTGCCTCGCCCCTTAGCGTGTCACGGCCAAGATTCCCGAACAGTTCATCATTGCCACCAAAGCCATTGATGAAGTCATTACCACCGAAGCCAAAAGTGCGACGACCATTATCAGTGTCAGTGATAACATCATCACTATCCGTACCCTGTGCATTGGGGTCAGCAGAAATGTTGATCCGAGCCATTATTTCTCAATTGTTTAAGGTTGAACGGATATATCCTAACCGATTCGGTGGACGAACCAAGACATCTGTATGATCCCAGGAATCGTCAATGCTGATCATGGTTCAAGTCTTTGAAGGAGGCCACGTAGAACTCCGGAAAGTAAATATGGTCTAAGAAATCACTGCACCCGATCGCACTATAATAACGTATTGACATTGTAAATACATTTTACCTATACTAGGGAGCATGAATGTATACTTCGTGCTCAATGGCATTACCTTTGTCTGGGACGACTCAAAAGCGCGGCTCAATCCCACAAATCATGATGGGGTTACTTTTTAACAAGCTGCTGAATGCTTCTTTGACCCATTTCTAGTAGTCGTTGATGCCAGCCGCAATGACGAAGCGCGTGATGCTGTGATTGGGTTAGATAGTCGGTGGAATCTACTTTATGTGGTTCACATTGAGCGTGAAGAGAATGTCATTCGGATTATTTCAGCACGTAAAGCAACTCGTCAGGAGAGGGCAGAGTATGAAAGTTGAAGCATTAAAGCAGCGATTAAACCGCAACCGTCCAATGACTAGCGTGACAATCCGTATGCCCGAAGATGTTGTGGAAGACTTAAAGAAAGTTGCACCATTATTGGGTTTTTCGGGTTATCAGCCATTAATTCGTGCTTATATCGGTCAAGGTTTGCGCGTTGATTTAGAACGATTTGAGAGCGAGACAGTGACAGCCTTAGTCGCAAGTTTGAAGCGTCGAGGTGTCAGCGATGCAGTGATTGATGAGGCATTAAACGAAGTTGTTCACGCTAAATCCTGTTAATTGTGTCTAGCCCGCAGTACAACATTATGAGGAGTAATAGTCATGGAAATGGAAGAATACTTAAAAGTGAGTGAAGTTATTGATTGGCAACATCCCGAAATTATGGAATGTGCTAAACAAATCGCATCGGGACATGAGACACCAACGGCGATCGCCAAAGCGTGTTTTGAGTGGGTGCGAGATGAAATTAGTCACAGTTATGACTATCAAATGAGTCCTGTTACCTGTCAAGCTTCAGATGTTCTTCAACACAAAACAGGTTATTGTTATGCGAAAAGTCACTTGTTAGCAGCGTTACTAAGAGCAAATGACATTCCAGCAGGTCTTTGTTACCAGCGGTTGAGTATTGATGATAAAGGTGCGCCTTACTGCTTGCATGGGTTGAATGCCATCCATTTGCCTGAAGTTGGTTGGTATCGGGTTGATGCCAGAGGTAACAAAGAAGGAGTCAACGCTCAATTCACTCCACCTCAAGAACAGTTAGCGTTTAAGATTCAGTTTCCAGAAGAGGCAGATTTTCCAGCCATATTTTCAGAGCCACTTCAAATCGTTATAGAAGCATTGCAACGACAGAATACATGGGATGATATGCTTCGTAATCTCCCAGACATTTCGTTGGAGTCCGCGAAGAGTTATGGTCTGTGTTGATATAACACGACACGGCATCTCATTACAAAAGTCACTGTCTTATGAACGCAGACGATCGCAAAATGATGCTGACACACTACCACCACAAAGATGATGCTCCTTTTCAAACCTTGTCTTCTTTAGCTGACGAAGACGCCTTGAGCGTGATTTCAAACCTGCGCGATCGGGCGGGGTCGGTTTATCGCAGATTCAGAGATCCTGAGAAATACTTGAAGCAACGACGAGAAGCTGAACGTTGGGTTAGGCAAGCATTCATCAGCAAAGGAGGGCAACCCATCTCAGCCTATCCTCACTATTTTGTAGTTGAAAGAGCAGTGTGGATTGAAGAAGGATATAACGGGCAGAGTCGTGCGGTTCAGTTTCCAGTCTCAGCTTTTCCGCCCGAACAGGTCAGCTTCACCTATCCCGACAGTATGATCAGTTATTGGTTGCAGAGCCAAACTGACCAAGTTTTCTATCGTCCTGAGTATCACGGTCAAGTGTTCGTGCTGAGTGAAATTTGCGAGATGATAGATGCGTTTGGTATTCCAAGTGAGGAGTGGCGAACAGAAGCAGCACGAAGATATGATCTTTTCATTGAGGCTCAGGTGTGGACAAATATTCCATAGTCATCTTGGGAACTGCATTATTGCTGATTGGAGTAATCCTGATTCAAAAATAGTAAGAACGCCTAATTTAGACGCACTAAGTAAATTAATTGTTTTAAAGCTATGGAATTTGAATTTGACCATCTCTTTATCTTTACTGACATAGGCGCTAGTGAAGCCGATCGCCTCATATCATGCGGTTTAACCGAGGGAGCGTCTAGAACACATAGTGGACAAGGCACTGCCAATCGCAGTTTCTTTTTCCATAACGCCATGCTGGAATTGTTGTGGGTTCACGATCCAGAAGAGGCGAAATCCCCACAAATTCATCGTACTCGTCTTTGGGAGCGATCGACAAATCGACAGAATAATGCCTGTCCCTTTGGGATTTGTCTGCGTCCTACCAGCGTTTCTGGCGATCGCATTGCATTTCCCAGTTGGGACTATCATCCGCCTTATTTGCCTGAAACAATCAGTATTGCAGTCGCAACAAATAGTGATGTGTTAACAGAGCCAATGCTATTCCAGATCCCATTTGGTAAACGTCCCGATCGATTCCCTGCCGAAAAGGCGCAGCCTCTAGAGCATCCTATTGGTTGGCGCGAAATCACTCGTGTCGAGTTAGTTAGTCCTGTAGCAAATAGTCGATCGCCAGAATTGCAAGCTGTACTTGATACCAAACAAATCAAGGTAAGTATTGGAGAAGATTATTGCATCCAGCTTGGGTTTGATGGAGAAGTGCAAGGGCAGCAGATAGATTTGCGACCCGGATTACCACTGATTTTAAATTGGTAGAAAGCTGTGCCGAAATGATATAGAGGACACGGCAGTGCCGTGTCCCTACGCCAAATGAATCGTAGGGACACGGTACTACCCATAGGTGTCAACTTAAGGTAAAACGTACTCAGAGACTGCTGTTTGACTATTAAGGCCAGATCCCCCCTAGCATAGCTTAAAAAGGGGGGGACAAGAGTCCGATCAAAGTCCCCCTTCTTAAGGGGGATTTAGGGGGATCTAGACTTTGCCTAAAAGCGATATTTATCAGGGATTTCAGGCTTAAGTTGACACTAATGGGTACTACCGTATCCTAATTTCTTCGTTACTCGTTAAGCAAACTTAATCTTCAAATAATCATCCTCCATCTTCGCCCCCGAAGGTTGTAGTGCCGCTAAAGCTTGCGGCAAAACCATATTGCGGCGGTGATTGCCAATCCGAACATTCAACTCATCTCCCGTTTTGCTCAACTGAATCTGATCCTTAGCAATGCCCGGCAAATACAGTTCCAGACTATATTGATTGTTTTCCTGAACAATCCTAATCGTATTTTCTTTGTAATAAATTTGACTAGGATCTTCGTCTTTGTAAAGCGTTTCTTTCAATCGCTCCAATGCTGGCAAACCGCACATTTCTTCAGAATAAAGTGGCACTTCCTTAACTGGCAACGGCATGAAATTTTCATGAATTTCCTGACGATACTGCTCCTGACTTTCTTTCCATCGTTTGAAAAATGGATCGGTTACTTCTTCAGGAATAATCCGGTTTGCTACGACTAAATCTGTGGCTACATTGTACAAACTCAAATAGGCATGAGCGCGCAGAGATTCTTTAATTACCATTCTTTCTGGATTAGTAACTAATCTGACTGAAGTGACAGTATTGTCGGTTAAAATCTTTTCCAAAGCCTCAATTTGTTCGTAAAATTCGTAAGGTGCATCCATCACCTCTTTGTCTGGTAAAGAAAAACCCGCAATTGGTCTAAAAATAGGTTCAACTAAAGGTCTAAGGACGGCAGATATGCCTTGCAGTGGCTTGTAAAATTTTCTCATGTACCAGCCGCCAACTTCGGGCAAACTTAGCAGTCTCAAAGCTGTCCCAGTCGGAGCCGAATCGATAATTAAAACATCAAATTCGCCTTCGTCATAATGCCGTTTCATCCGCACTAAACCGAAGATTTCATCCATTCCTGGCAAGATGGCTAATTCTTCAGCTTGCACGCCGTCGAGTCCCTGCGCGCGCAAAACTTGAGTAATGTAGCGTTTAACTGCTCCCCAATTGCCTTCTAATTCCTTGAGAGCGTCTAATTCTGCTGCCCACAAATTCGGTTTCACCAGCCGCGAATCGTGTCCGAGTTCGATGTCGAAGCTGTCGGCTAGGGAGTGGGCGGGATC
Organism: Cyanobacteria bacterium VAR_87_metabat_62; assembly: GCA_031427135.1. Taxonomy (GTDB): domain Bacteria; phylum Cyanobacteriota; class Cyanobacteriia; order Cyanobacteriales; family Microcoleaceae; genus Microcoleus. The sequence continues at coordinate 7,778 of JANPMV010000097.1, forward strand.
TGTGCTCAGCACTAGGGTTTTGTATCCCAATTCGGCACATCGCAGCCCTGTCGCGGCGGCTACGGATGTTTTGCCGACGCCGCCTTTTCCGGTCATTAATATTAAGCGCATTGATTGTTTAGCTCGTTTGAAAGTTCTTTACTCCTATATTGTAACGTTCTGTAACGGAGATTAATTTAGCGGGGGGATTAATTTAGGCGACAAGCAGCCGCCGGACACAGCACATTTCCTGTGATGCACTAAATCTGTGCAATGTCAATAGATGGTTGAGTTTGAAGGGCGATCGCACTTCAGCTCTAGTTATACAGTCAGTGAGCGCAATTATCTTTGGTTTTTGGCAGGCTAATTCAGAGATAATTTTCGCTTAGAAACAACGCAATCTTGCAAATAAAGATTAATTAGTTCCTGAGAAGATATACCTTTTTCTTGAGCCATCGTTTCAAAATATTCAATCACATCAATTCCTAGAGAAATCGTGATCTGTTTTTTTAACTGTTTGGCAAAAGGATTAGGTCTTTTTTTCATTTTTGAAAGATCGTATTCCGGTTCCATTGTTTTATCTCCTATATTCTTTACTTTCATTTTTAGTCGGTTTTCTGGCAGAGATAATTCTAATGATAGAATCTTCTTCTCGAAAACAATGAACTACAAGTAATATTCTCATCTTAGAGCTTATACCCAGAAGTAAAAAACGTTCTTCTTCTTGGGAGTTATCTTCGTCCCAAAATTGAATGGCATAATCATCAAAGAAAACTGATTGAGCTTCTTCAAAAGAAATGCCATGCTTTTGTTGATTGATTTTATTTTTTTGCTCATCCCATTGAAAGGTTATTTTATTCATTATGCCCAAAAGGTCATGCAATCTTTACCCTTAGTCATTATTTAAATTCAACTACTTTTGTTTTCCTATCAAAGGAGAGTCGATATTTATCTGCCAATTTTCATCAACAAATTGCAGATCTTCATCATAAATGATGGTCAATTCGCCAAGATTTTCTCTGTTATTAGAATGCGACGAATCTTCAGCATTCACCCGATCGGCTTGGAGAAAAAATTTCAGTTGAATCCAACGTTTTCCGCCTGTAACACCAATCGAACTGCTGACTAAATCGGCAGACAGGGAACAGGGTAAGATAATTTCTTCATAAAATTCATCTTGTTCGTCCCAGTAACCGCAGACTTTATAATCGCATAATTCCAGATGCTCTGCTACCAGAGAGTTGGCATCTAGATTCTCTAATACTTCTGTTAAATCTTGCCAAACAGGGTGATTTTTTAACTCAATTATAGTCATAGCTTGTTGATGATTAATCTTCAGTGAAAAAACCAGGGAAGTGGAGGATTCCATCTAGGATTTTTCCGTGAAAGCGGCGATCGCCTCCTTTGCCTAGCACTTTTGATTTTAGCTCATAGTCTTCTACTTCTGAAGGAACAAGACCAATATTACCGCGAGGGGCAACAATCCCTTTTTCAATCGCTTTTAAATGTTTGTTATTTTGGTCATATTTGATTCCGATTTGGATTTGAGTTTGACTAAAAGATACTAGCAGCCCATTAGTTGCTTGATATATGATATCAGGCTGAATATCTGCCCAGCCATTGGGTAGAGGTTCCATTTACTTTAACTAAAAATAAGTTTTAAACATTAGTTTTGACTGGAAATACCAATTGTTTGAGCACGTCCAACCGCGAACAATTCCAATAATCAATATGAGAAACTATTAAATCATCACTGTTGACTTTCATTTCGCTTCTACCTGCGATCGCCATTTTCGGCCTCCAAGGTAACGGCGCAGTCCAACTCAGCGTCCATCGGGTGTCTATGCTATCTCCAGACTGCGAAATCCCGTGCAAATCTAGATTTATATCTTGAAAAAAAGTCCCCATAAACCCGATCATTTTACGGTAGCGATCGACTCCGGTAAATCGATTCACCGGATCTTCAAAATATACATCTTTTGCATAAATACTGTAAGTCTGATTTTCGGGAAATCTTTGATAGTCGTCTTTGAGAATTTCAATAATGTCCATTGCGGGCGATCGTCATGCTTTTATTATTATCAGCTAATTTTAACACAATAGATAAAAATTCCGCAATTTGCTGCCAAAGTGTGATAAGATGTCCGTTTATTTACAGCCTTCTCAACTTTCAACATAACATCACAATTATGATCGACCTCTACACTTTTACCACGCCCAACGGCCGCAAAGTCTCTATCATGCTCGAAGAAATAGGCTTACCCTACAACGTGCACGTCATAGACATCACAAAAAACGACCAATTTAGCCCAGAATTCATCGCCATCAACCCGAATAGCAAAATCCCTGCTATAGTCGATCGAGATAACGGCATCACCGTCTTCGAGTCCGGCGCCATCCTCATCTATCTTGCCGAAAAAATAGGCAGATTTCTACCCACCGACAAAGAAAAATACTTTCAAGTGATGGAATGGCTGATGTTTCAAATGGCCAGCGTCGGCCCAATGTTCGGTCAGCTAAACCACTTCAAACGCTTTGCACCAGAACAAATTCCCTATGCAATTCAACGCTACGAAAAAGAAACTTTGCGAATCTACGGAGTATTAGACACTCAACTAGCAAAACACGAATACATCTGTGGCGAGTATTCAATTGCCGATATTGCTACCTATCCCTGGGTGGCGATTTATGAATTTCAAGGATTAACCCTCGACAACCATCCCCACCTCAAACGCTGGGTAGAAACCTTGCAGAAGCGACCAGCAGTACAGCGCGGGATGGCAGTTGGCGTAAGTCCTAACTGAGAATTAAACTTGACGAGCGGTCACAAGCTATTTGACTGTAGCTCAAAATCCGGTTTGACACTGCCATGACTTGCTAACCATTGATAAACTTGCAGCATCTGCTGAGCTTTAACATCCCAGGAATAGTGATTCATGGCGTAATTGTGGGCTGCAATGCCCATGCGTGCAACACGAGCGCGATCGGCGACAAGCTGTTCGAGTTCAGTGGTAAAATTTTTCACCAGTGTGTCAAAATTACTTATAGGAACTTTAATCCCCCGATCGGGTTCTACCAGCGCACCTGGTCCGCCGTAGTCAACTACAACACAAGCCATACCGCAGGCCATGGCCTCAACCACAACGCCAGCCCCCAGTTCGCGAATCGAGGGAAAAGCAAAAATCTCAGCTTGGCGCATCAATTCTCCCACTTCAGGTTGGGTTTTTTGGCCTAAAAGTTTAACGCAGTTGCCTAAATTTTGTTCTGCGATTAATTGTTCTAGTCTAGGACGTTCGGGTCCGTCGCCAACAATCGCTAATTTATGCTGCTGCAAAATCGAACTGTTAGCGAAAGCGCGAATGACAACTTCTGGCAATTTATAGGGAACTAGCCTCCCGGCAAACAGTACCGTCACTTGTTCGCTGCTAGAGCGTTCGGGCAGCTTAAACAATTCCGGATCGATGCCAACTTCGGCATAATTAATTGTCTTCGATCTCGCTGAGGCTGGCAAATCTACGATCGTGTGATCGAATGCCGCCAGAATTCCTGCTGAACGTTCATAAGTAGAGCGGTAAAAAGGCATTAACCTGTAAGCATTTCGCACATAGCTCAACCACTCGCGTTCCCGCTTCAACTCAGTTGTGAAAGCTTTCGGCCAAGGCAGCCCGCCGTTGAGAGGCCCTAGCAAAAAAGGAATAGGACTCCAAGCTGCCATAGGGCTTGGCTGCGTGGGCGACATCGGGGTAATCCGGTGAACGACATCGAAATGCCCGCTTTGCAACTCTTGCTTGTAGCGCTGCCATACTTCCCACTCAAAGGCGAGATAGCTGAAATAACCCAGCGCTGTCCTAATAGTCCAGGATTTTTCTGAGCCACCGGTAAGTAAATCAGCTAGATTTTGAATCGGAGCAGCAATATTTTCTGTATCTATATAAACTACTTTAGCGTTACCCATTCCGGCTCGATCGATATTTGGTTTATTCCTAATTTGAGTAACAACCGTAGCATTAACATAATGGCTGATCGCACGCGCAAATTTATATCCAACCACCGGTAAAGAAGGCCACTCAGGATTGCAAACATCCGCCAGAATCAAAACTCGCATCCTATCACTTTTATCTTGGTTTTTCATAAAAAATCCAGTATTTGTACAATTTGTCATAATTCGCGATATATAGGTTTAGGAGAACTTCCCTGCGGTTGCCCCTTGCTTGCCTACCCTAACTAATTGTTCGCGAATAAGTGATAATTGCTATGGGACTCAAGAACTTTATAACACCGCTATCCCTATCTTGGCAAGTGTACCAATACATAGAAGATCGCGGTGTTGTTTTAAAGCTACTGCTGATTCAGGATTGGAATGATTTTCTGACCGGCTTCGGGCACTCAATTATTGGCGCACCGAGGAACTCAATCCGCGAAATGCTTAATAATTGCCTCCGCAAACTCCGAACACTTCAACTCAGGCACCGGCGGTTCCATCAACCTCGCCAAATCATAGGTAACTTCACTATTAGAAATTGCCGCAGCCAAACCCTTCTTAATCAAGTCGGCAGCTTCCTGCCATCCCATATATTCCAACATCATCACCCCAGACAAAATCAACGAACCGGGATTGACTTTATCCAAACCAGCGTGTTTCGGTGCAGTACCGTGAGTTGCCTCAAAAACGGCACATTCATCGCCAATATTCGCGCCGGGCCCCATGCCCAATCCGCCGACAATTGCGGCGGCCGCATCGGACAAATAATCGCCGTTCAAATTCATTGTCGCCAAAATGGAATATTCGCCCGGTCGGGTTTGAATTTGTTGGAAAATGCTGTCAGCAATTCTGTCGTTGACCATGATTTTTTCTTGCCACTTACCGCTTCCATGACTATCCCAAATTGTAAAGAGAACGTCGGCGACTTCTTGACGAATTTTGGCTTGTTTTTCGGGTGTTAAAGCATCGTAGCCTGGTTCTATTTGGCGGGCATTATCTTCTAAGCTAATCTCAGGATTTTGTTCTTTGTTGCCAAGAATCCAAGATTCTCTTTCTGTCACACATTGAGCACGAAATTCGGTGGTTGCTAGTTCGTAACCCCAATCTCGGAAAGCTCCTTCGGTGTATTTCATGATGTTGCCTTTGTGCACCAAAGTAACTTGCTGCTTTTCTTTCGGCAACCGCAAGGCATGGGTAAGGGCGCGCCTTACCAAGCGCTGAGAACCTGTTTTGCTAATCGGTTTAATGCCAATTCCTGAATCGAGGCGGATTTGTTTTTTGCCGTGTTCTGGTGTGGCTGGAATTAATTCATTATTCAGGTATTCAATTAATTTTTTACCGATTTCGCTGCCTTTTGCCCATTCAATTCCGAGGTAAATATCTTCTGTATTTTCCCGGTAAATGATTACGTCTAGCAGTTCGGGGGTTTTGTGCAATGATGGGGTTCCATCATAATATTTGCAGGGGCGGACGCAGGCGTAAAGGTCGAAGATTTGTCGCAAAGCGACGTTTAGCGATCGAATTCCGCCGCCTACGGGCGTTGTCAGGGGGCCTTTGATGGCGACGCCGTATTCTTTGATGGCGTCTAAGGAATCTTGGGGCAGGTATTGGTATGTACCGTAGATATCGCAGGCTTCGTCGCCTACATAGATTTTAAACCAGTTGATTTTTCGATCGCCACCGTAGGCCATCTCTACCGCAGCATCCATGACTTTCTGGGATGCTGGCCACAAGTCTACACCCGTACCATCGCCGCGAATGAAGGGAACGATCGGGTCATTGGGGACGATCGGCAAACCGTCTGTGAAAGTAATTTTAGAACCAGTTGTCGGGGCTACAATTTTTTGGTACATATCTTAATAGTGCGGATAGCAATTCTTTTTATTTTGCCACGATTGTCTCTCTAAATTTCAATAAATTTTAGATAATTAATTTTTAACCACAGATGGACGCACATAAACGCAGATGTTTTTAATTATGTCTGCATTTATCTGTGATTCTATTCTTTCTGCATATTCTTTTTGACAATCCATAAAATAAACCCGATGACAATAGTCACAGCAACTATTTTAGAAACAGGAGCAAGATATTGCTCTACACGTTCGTAATTTTCCGCTAGTTTATATCCGGCCAAGGTTAGAAAACTTACCCATAAAATAGTTCCCCCTGTTGAATATGCCAGAAATGGAATTAAAGGCATATTGTTGATGCCGGCGGGCAGGGAAATTAGGGTGCGAACTCCGGGGACGAGGCGACACAAAAATACGGCTTTGTTGCCGTGTCTGTTAAACCATCTATTTGATTTGTCAATATCGGCGCCCGATACAGTAATCCATTTGCCGTATTTGTCGGCTAAATGTTTTAACCGTTCTTCGCTCAATAATTTACCAGCATAGTACCAGGGAAGTGCTCCTAGAATGGTGCCGATTGTTCCTGCTGCGATCGCAGGTGCCAACTGCATATCGCCCTTCGATGCGGTGAATCCTGCCAGCGGCATAATCAATTCTGAGGGGATGGGCGGGAAAAGATTTTCTAAAAACATCAACAGGCCAATTCCGAGATAGCCCATTGACTGCATTGTGTTAGTTATCCATTCAACCATTTTGATTTAATAATTTGGTAATAGGTATAGCAGAAGGAAGAAACTCTCGTTCCTAGGCTCTGCCTGGGAACACATATCTAGAGGCTCTGCCTCGACTTTGCATGAGGGAGGCAGAGCCTCCTTGTATTCATTCCCAGGCAGAGCCTGGGAACGAGAATGGCAGAGCCTGGGAACAATAATACGATGATTAAGTGCCCGAAGTCCAAGAGTTGGTGTACTCAATTTGATCGGGAGTCAAGGTATCGATGTAAATACCCATTGCTTCCAATTTGAGACGCGCGATTTCTCTGTCAACTTCCACCGGGATGGAGTGAATACCTGGCTCCAGTTTGCCTTTGTTGGTGACAAGATGTTCGACGGCTAAAGCTTGGTTAGCAAAGCTCATATCCATCACGGCGCTGGGGTGTCCTTCGGCGGCGGCCAAGTTGATCAAACGGCCTTCGCCCAACACAATAATCGACTTGCCATTATTGAGGCGGTATTCTTGTGTGAAAGAACGCACTGTCTTCACGTTGCTGCTTTTTGCACCGAGGGATTTCAGGTCAATTTCGATGTCGAAGTGACCGGAATTGCAAACCATTGCGCCGTCTTTCATGGTGTCGAAATGTTCGGCACGAATGACGTGTTTGTTGCCGGTGACGGTGATGAAAATGTCTCCGACGGTGGCTGCTTCGTCCATTGGCATGACGCGGAAACCGTCCATGACTGCTTCGATCGCCCGAATCGGATCGATTTCGGTGACAATTACGTTAGCGCCCATGCCGCGAGCCCGCAGTGCAGTGCCTTTGCCGCACCAACCGTAGCCTGCAACCACAATATTTTTACCGGCTAACAAAATATTGGTAGCGCGGAGAATGCCGTCTAGGGTGGATTGACCGGTGCCGTAGCGGTTGTCGAAGAAGTGCTTGGTATCAGCGTCGTTGACGTTCATTGCTGGGAAAGTCAGCACACCATCTCTCAACATCGCCCGCAGACGCACGATGCCTGTGGTGGTTTCTTCGGTGGTTCCGATCAAGTCGGAAATTTGCTTGGGGCGGTGCTGGATCAGGGCTGCTACCACGTCGCTGCCGTCGTCGATGATAATGTTGGGACGGTGGTCTAGGGCTGTGTAAACGTGACGTTCGTAGGTAGCGGCGTCTTCTCCTCTCAAGGCGTAGACGGAAATGCCGTAGTCTGCAACTAGGCAAGCTGCTACGTCATCTTGGGTGCTCAAGGGGTTGCTAGCGATGAGTACAGCGTCTGCACCGCCCATTTTCAGGGCGATCGCCAAATGAGCTGTTTCTGTGGTTACGTGGCAGCAAGCTGAAATACGGATGCCAGCGAAGGGCTTTTCTTTAGCGTAGCGTTCTTGAATTTGGCGCAATACCGGCATTTCGCGGCCGGCCCACTCGATGCGCTGTTTTCCCAAGGGGGCGAGGGATAAGTCTTTGACTTCGTGTTTAATCTGAACGGATGTTGCAATCATGTATAGTATTGTCTCAGAAGTTATCAAACTTTGCTAGTTTTAGCAGATTAATCGATCGGCTTGCAAGTTCCCTGATTTAATCGAACTGAGGCCGGGGGCAAGTCATGTTAAATTTTGAGTGCGATCGATCTTGCGCTCGATCGACCTTTTTTGTTCTGGCGCGAGATCGAAAAGGTCGATCTCAATCTTTTTTGTTCTGGCGGCGTTCTTAAATTATATTAATAATCGAAGGCACAAAAGAAAGTAGAATTATTCGCAAAACTACTCGCAGTAAATATTTATCAACTCGCTCGGGAGGAATCATCTTTCCCAAATGATCACCGATGAATCGGGGGATGCTTGACTTATACCACAAAGGGAGTTTCAAAAGCGTTAACAAAGCACCTATGCCAATAACATCGATGATCTGATTGTTTATTAACAATAGCATCAAACGAGGGTCTGGTAAAATACGAAGTTAGCGAGCGATTATTTGCCTAAAAATTCTTAGTTCAAATTTAACAATGGGCGCAATAATTCAGCAAATCCAAACTAGCTTATTAAACCTGCTAGGTCAAGCAATCGAGGCAGTGCCGTCACTAGCAGTTGCAGTGGTAATTGTTTTCGTGACCAGGACGGTGGCTAGATCCGTTCAGCAAATAATGTCGGCAGCTACCGAACGTATCGTTAAAAGTTTATCTTTGCGATCGCTCTTGGTGCAAATTAGCTATGCCCTGACGTGGGTCATCGGCAGTTCCCTCGCCTGCGTAATTGCTTTCCCGGCTTTGCGTCCGGGAGATATCATCGGTTTGTTAGGATTGGGTTCAGTAGCTGTGAGTTTCGCTTTCCAAGACATCTTCAAAAACTTTTAAGCAGGAATATTGATGCTGCTGCACGAACCGTTTCAATTAGGCGACCAGATCATTGTAGAAGGCTTTGAAGGTACGGTGGAAGAGATTTCGATGCGATCGACTCAAATTATGACTTATCAGGGAGAGCGTGTTATCGTCCCGAATGCGATCGTCTTTACCAATTCAGTGCGGGTACTCACAGCCATGCCGAACAGGCGAACCGACCTGCCTTTAATTTTAGACTACGATACCGAACCTTCCTTAGCAATTGAAACCTTGCTTAAAGCTATTTCTGAAGTTGAAGGCGTTTTGTCGCAACCAGCCCCAGAAGTAGATATTTCAGGTCTTAACGATGGTTCTTTGCATTTGATTGTCCGCTATTGGACGCTGCCGGAACAAGCACAAGTACGGCGGACAAAAACCAGGGCTGTGGTGGCGATTAAAGCCGCGTGCGATCGATCGGGCATGAGAATTCCTCAACCCGTACCGGTGAATTTATACGAATTGCACTCCTCCAACAACTCTGCGTCAAATTCAGCGAGCGACGGATAAGATCAATTCCGGTTCCCCGGAATGACAGTTGACTGTTGACTGTTTTGACATTTGAACAATACCGAGGCAACAGGAAACGATATAAGCTCAAGATGTCCTTTTGTTGAAATCAAGCAAAAGGCGAGCCAATTTCCCATCAGCGCGCCTGCAAATCCTATTGTTTTTTGTCAAACGTAATTGAGCAGATCGTTCAGGTTTAAAAAAATTAGGAAGCCGTCTTGCTAGCGCGGCGGCGGCGTGCTGCAACCAAGCCACCGAAACCGAGAGCCAAACCAGTCATCGTAATCGGTTCGGGAACAGCTTCGGCGCTCACGGTGAAGTCTTGGAAGTCTTTGTCGTTTCCGCCGCCGCGATCGTCAAAGGAGATCAGCGTGCCTCCGTTAGACAGAGAACCTGTTCCGTCTGTGAATTGTCCGGCAGCTTGGAAGACGTTCGTTGTTTCTTTGCCGAGTGCGTTCCACAGGGGCGACGCCGCGCCAAACACTGCTTGCTGACTGCCATTCAAGGCCGACGTCGAGTAGACAGTGCCGTCGTCGCCGCTGGATAGTCCCAGAGTGTAAACTTGATTTGCCAGGAATCTGAATACTGCCGAGCCTGAACCCAAGACGGTATTGCCGAGCGATCCTTTCCATTCGTTGTCGCCGCCGTTGTCTGAGGATTTAGTTTCCGAAAACAGGGTGCTAACTAGAGAGGTCGCCGAGTCCTTCACGGTGTAGATTCCGAAAGAGGAAGTATACGCACCGTGAGATTCTTGGAACTTAAAGTTGACATCTGTATCTTGACCGAATGTGATGCCGTTGGTACCAAAAGAGAAGGCCTGAGCAGGATCTCCGGCGCCAAACAGAGCTGTGGCGGCTGCGGTAGCTGTTAGGGCGGATAAGAGTTTGGTATTCATAACTTGTTTGTTTCGTGCGATTGTTTTAATAATTTGATTATGGAATACTTTGTTTGTGTTGTTGGCACTTTAGGTGAATTTTGACATACTCTTTATTAAGCCTTTACACATCCTTCACAAATGCTGTCGAGCGAATCAGCACGGAGGGCGATCTATCCCTAAGAATACACACAAAATAATTATAAAATTTGTGGCTGAAAACCTTGCATTTACTGGCATGGGAGCGCGGAGCGGCTAAACTGATGTTGGTCGGGTTTGTGCGAGCTTTTTATTTTATTTAACGTCTAAATCCTCAAAAGCAAATACTTACGTATAAACACGGTGAGACCAGGGCTAACTGATAGCTAGAGGAGTTTTATATTAACCAGAAACTGCGAATATTTGTTTTTTAACACTTGCGTATGGGAGTAAAAGTAGTTTACCCTGCGGGTAAATTACGTACAAACTGCGCTCGCTGGGCTTACGTATTTTCGTAAAATTACAGGGAGTCGGCGCTGTGACAGATCCCAAAGATGCGAGATGCGATTTTGGCAGATTGAAGCGGTCAAAGAGCGGATGGCTCCTCAACAAATACTGTATATAGAAGCTCTGGGCAAGTCCTTGCTGGCGATCGACCTACCGCATCAAAACAAACCGCTGTAACGTTCCTCAGCCCAAGGTTCCCCCCGTCGGTGGTAGCCGTTGCGTTCCCAAAAACCGAGTTGTTCGGTTTCTGTAAATTCCAGACCATTAATCCATTTAGCGCTTTTCCAAGCGTACAGGTGCGGAACTACCAGCCGCATCGGGCCGCCGTGGTCTGGGGAGAGGGGTTCGCCGAAGACGGTGTGGGCAAAAAAGTTTTCTTCTTTTTGGAAGTCTGCGATCGCAATGTTAGTGGTGTAGCCGCCGTAGCAGTGTTCTAGGACGTGCAGAGCTTTCGGATCGACTTCTATATACTTCATGAAGTCTGTGACTTTGACTCCCGTCCACTGCACGTCGAGTTTTGACCACCGGGTGACGCAGTGAAAATCGGCGGTGAAGTTACTTTGGGGCATGGCCTGGAAGTCCGACCAAGTGAAGGTTTTTGGTTTGACAAATCCCCAGACTTTAAATTCCCAATTCTCAATGCTGACGGATGGTGTATCGCCGTAAGTGAGGACGGGGAAGCCGTTGGCAAGGTATTGACCCGGGGGGACGCGATCGCTGTTTTCTGATTCTGGCTTGCGGAAAAATTTGCCCTGCATTGATTGACGCTCTACAGCAATTGACTGCAATGCCCAGTATAACTTGCAGGGGGGACGCAATTAAAAATTCAAAAAAGTTTGTACCAGATTAAATACGCTCTAACCTTAAATCTTATCCTATTTAATCTGAGTTGTTTTTATTTTTCATGTATTGTTACAATAGACTGATCTGCAATACATCCAAAATTTCTGATGGAGTAAAAACCATGATCGCAAGTTGCTTGATTCCCTTAACCCTCTTTTTGATTGCTGCGGTGATTACTACAGGGACTGACAGAAGAACCCTGGACGGAATTCCGCGTCCTATGGCGGCAATCATTGGGGTGGGTTGCTTGATTTGGTTTGTGGCGGTGTGTCCTTGGCCGATCGAACTCGGTCTGGTGCTAGTCGTGCTAGTTTGGGGCAAAGCTTACGTGCAAGATATTTTGAGATTGGGTTGAATTTTCTCTCTCTAGCTCTAAAAATCAGTTCCAAGAGCGCGATCGTCGGGTGCTGCTACTATTTTTTTTATCTAATAAATTTTCCCAGTTTGTAGGTGCGCTGCTGCACACCTTAATTCTATATTTGCAAAATCGCGAGCTTTTTAAATTGGCAAGCGATTGATATCTTTATTAGAACCAATTACTACCATCGCCTCGCCTTTTTTCAAGCGTTCGTTTGGCTGCGGATTGATCTCGAACTTGTCGGCGCGACCGACTGCTAGCAAGTTCAAACCGTACCGGCGCCGGAGTTCTAATTCCGAGATGGTTTTCCCGTCAAACTTTTCAGGAACGAGCAACTCAACGATGCTGTGATCTGGGTCTAGGTCAAAGCGTTCTAGAATGCTGGGTTGTGTAAGAATCCGGGCCAAAGAGCAGCCCATTTCTCGTTCGGGAAAAACTACATGATCGGCGCCGACTTTTCTCAACAGTTTTAAGTGAGTTTCCGAAGAAGCTTTGGCTATTACGTTAGTTACCCCGCCTTCCTTAAGGTTTAGGGCGGTGGTAATGCTTTCTGCTAGGTAATTGCCGATCGCCACAATCACGGTTTCAAATTCAAATATACCGGCTTCAGCAAGAGCGCTAGGCTCAGTAGAATCTAACTGCAAAACGTGAGCACAAATGCGATCGCTCAAAGCTTGAGTTACTTTTTTTTCGTCGGAGTCAACTCCCAGGACTTCGTAACCCAAGCCGTGCAGAGTCGAGCACACAGCTTTGCCAAAGCGTCCCAAACCAATAACTGCAAACTGCTTGTTTTCAGCGCGCAAACTGCGAAAAAAATTCAAAGATGACAGGTTCACTCAATATCCAGCGCTGAAGGTCTTGCTTCTAAACATTTAGCAGACAGCGCCGCCTCCTTTTGATTTTTGGGTAAGTATTGACATACTCCCGTCGCTAATCGGAGTACCGATATAGCGGGGGATTCTTATTCATGGCTCATCGAAGTCCACTTATTGCATCAAATTGCTGATCGGCAACAGCGGTGGTCTTCTCCCCATGCTTTCCCGATTTCTCGGCAGATTCCTCTTGCCCAGAGGTACTGTGTTTATTCCACTCAACTCCAAGAATGTTCAATCCTTTGTGCAAGATATTTAAAGCCGCATTCGTATCGCGACAAATCTCAATATTGCAACTAGGGCATGAATGCGTTCTAGTGCTGAGGGACTTCTTCACTCGATGACCGCAATTAAAGCAATCTTGAGACGTGTAGTTTGGCGATACTGCCACAACTACTTTATCCCAAATTTTGCCGTAGTAGTCTAGCCATTGAGTGTATTGATACCAGCCAGCGTCAGAAATTGACTTGCAAGAGTGGTGATTCTTGACCATGTTCGCTATCTTTAAATCCTCGTAGACAACCACATCGTTAGAGTGGACTACGCACCGAGCTTGCTTAATTGCCCAGTCTTTACGCTGTCTTTGGATTTTAAGATGGATTTTGCCTAGTCGTCTTCGCGCTTTGTGATAGTTTTTTGATTGGGGTTTAGCATCCTTCACAAACTTCTTGCTTAATCGGCATTGGGCTGTCCGTAGTCGATGCGCGGCTTTTCTCAAGAACTGCGGATATATCACGGCATGATCATTTTGGTCTTTGGTGAAAAACTTCAGTCCTAGATCCAATCCGACAACATTACCCGAATATTCCCCTTGCTCTTTACGATCTGCATCAAAGCAGAATTGAGCATAATACCCATCTGCTCTACGTACAATCCGCACACGATTAATTTTTAGCCTATGCAAGTCTTCCTGGGTTTCATTGTTGCAAAATATCGACAATGTTCCAATCTCAAAACCATCGGTGAATGCGATCGATTTGCAATCATCCGATAGCTTCCATCCTGAAACCTTATACTCGACAGAGCGACAATGTTTTTTAAACTTGGGAAAACCTTTCTTGCCTACACCCTTTTTACATCGGGTATAGAAATTAGAGATAGCAGCCCAGGCACGTTCAGCACTAGCTTGTCTAGCTGCGGAGTTAAGCTTTTTAGCAAAGCTAAACTCTTTGGCTAAGTCTTTGCATATACTGTACAGGTCGGCTTTACTCGTACCTTGATTATCCATCCAATAGCGAAGGGCTTTGTTCCGAATGAACTGGGCTGTTCGGATTGCGTCATCAATGGCAGAATATTGCTCTGCTGCACCGTGTTTTAGCTTGGCTTCTCTAACTATCATCGATCTATGATAGCATAGTTTTATCCAGAAAAAATCAGATAAAATATAACAAAACAATGACTTTGCGATGCCTTGAGCGGAGCGTCGCCTGCTCACGTAGCCGAAGGGTCGAAGGGTTCGTCTCCTCATGCCTGCCCTCATAAGAGAGATCGGCCGATTGTCGGGCAGGCAATCGTCGTCTCACTCGCATTCATCCCACCACCAAACGGAGTACCGTTCTGGTGGGGGCATTCTGCTGTTCTAGGTAAAAGTTGATTTGGGTTGTGACCCATTGTTTAGATTATCAGCAACTGGGCAGGATTTTTCTATCCGACTAACAAACTTTCCTCAGCATACTTAAAAGTCCTGGGTTTCGGGTCGCCGACAGCGGCACTCATCAGTAGCAGCACGCCAACCCTACCTATATACATTGTAGCAATCAAAATTAATTTGCCGATCGCTGAAATCTTGGCTGTAATCCCTGTGGAAAGGCCGACTGTGCCAAAAGCTGATACGGCCTCAAACAGCACTTGGATAAATTCTAGTTCGGGATTGGCTAGCTCAATTAAAGTTGCAGAGGCGATCGCGACCAATAGGGAACCGAAGACGACGCTAATGGTTTTCAAAATCAGTGCTGCTGGGATTTGACGCTGATAGCACTCCACCTGTTCCTGACCTTCGAGAACTGCGGCGGTACAGCTAAACAATATCCTAAAAGTTGTGGTTTTGATGCCGCCGCCGGTGCTGCCGGGACTGGCGCCGATAAACATCAGTGCGATCGTCATAAATAGCGAGGCTTCACTCATTTTTCCAATATCAATTGTATTGAATCCCGCCGTGCGGGGCGTAACAGATTGAAACCAAGCTGCCATCACCTTTTGAGGAAAGTTTAGAGGCCCGAAAGTTGCTGGGTTGTTGTATTCCAGCAACAAAAATCCTAGGGTTCCTAAAATTAAAAGGACAGCAGTTGTACTGGTAACGACTTTGAAGTTCAGGGAAAAAACTGTGCAGATATGGCTTTTGTTGAATCGATCGCGCAGCCACAGGTACATTTCCATAATTACTTGATAGCCGATGCCCCCAAATATGATTAAACCGCTGACGGTGAAGTTAATCACAGGCGAATTGACGTAGCCGATCAAATTATCTGAGTAGATGCTAAAACCCGCGTTGTTAAAGGAATTAACGCTGTGAAATACAGCCGACCACAGACCGTCTTTAAATCCGTATTGGGGGACGAAAACCGACATCAGCAAAAACACTCCTGTTAATTCAAACAAAAGGGTTGTTGCTAGAATTGACTTCACGAGTTGCACTACGCCGGCCAGCCCGGATTTGTCGAGAGATTGTTGCAGGGCAATTTTGTCTTTCAAGCCAAAGCGGCGGCCCAATAACAGCAGCAAGAAAGTCGTGGCTGTCATATAGCCCAAGCCTCCTATTTGCACCAGTAAAACTAGGCACAGTTGCCCCCAAAAAGAGTAATATTTTCCGACATCGACAACCGACAATCCGGTGACGCAGACAGCGGAAGTAGAGGTAAACAGTGCTGTTATCGGATCGCTCCAAGTTCCATCCATTGTGGAAAAGGGCATCATCAGTAATAGAGCACCTGCGGTGATGACGGCGAGAAAGCCCAAAGCAATAGTTCGCGAGACAGTCATTCGATTTTAGATTTTAGATTTTAGAGGGAAGCCACAAATCGATCCTCGGACTTGAAATCAGGAGATCTATGTCTGGCGAATGCTGGAGACCGATCGAAGTGACATACTCCCACGTCAAGCCTCGTGGTGCTATGACGTGGGCATCTTTGTAGCCCGATGAAGGGTATACAAAATTTCCTTCGCGGTACTATCGTCTATAGTTCCTACTACAGAAAGATTCCCACTACGGCGTTTTATCTTGGGGAAAATGTCCAACCCCAATTTCTTTAAATTAATCGCGGCATTAACATCACGATCAACCATTAAAGAATGTTGCTCGTCCCAATAACTTCGTATACCGCAATCGGTGAAAACAATTTCATTCCGATAGCACAGAAGCATTGAGGTATAAGCAGGTTTTTGCGGAACGACGGCTGATCCAGCTTTTTCGGCTATGTATTCCAGCGTCTTGAAAAATTGACCGAACGCGGCATCCAACCAAGACTTATTTAGTCCTGATTTAGCTGATTGACCGTTCGGGAGGTAAGTACCCTCATCATCTTGCTTAACTTTATTCCGCTTCGTTAAGCCTCTTAAATTCAAATCTTCGTGAAAAAAGAATTTAGCTCCAGACCTTACAAGCTTGTGAGCTGTTTTGTAATGAAAGTCTTGGCGAGAACGCGCTATTTTTTGGTGCTGTCTCGCTTCTTTTCTGGCTAATTTTCGTCGGGCGCTACAGCCACGCTTCCGCTTATTCCGCTTTTTTGAAATGCGGTCTAATTTAGCTTGGTTTTTGCGAAGCGGTTTTAATGAAGGTAACTTTTCGCCCGACGATGTTGCTAAGTAGACATCTTCGTGCAGCACCGCATCCAACCCGATCGAGTTGTCCCAGTTTGGGGTAACTTTATCAGGAATAAACTGAGGTACGGAAGCATCTTCAAGTATTATCTGAATGAACCAACCGTCAGCCTTTCTGGTAACACTAATTTGCTTGACGGTAAATCCATCGGGGACTGGGCGGTGCATCCGAACTTTTACAATACCCAACTTCGGCAATCGGATATAAAACCAATTCTTGCGAACCAACTTAATCCAGTCGCTGTTAGCCGTAGAAAAAGTCATCGTCCGGTAATCCGCTTCAGTCTTAAATCTAGGTTTTCCCGATCGACCGCCTTTACTATCCCCTATGATCAACCGTTCAAAGGCTTTATCCACTCGCTTAGAAACATCTTGCAGGATAGTTGAATCTACCTGCTTAAATTCCAATAATTCACCACTGTGAAAGACTTTTACTAGGTCTTTTTTAATGACGGGCAATTGTTGTTTTTGAGAGTAGTAGTTAGGTTTTTCACGGGGCGCAGAGATGCTAGCAATTAACGGACAAGCATTTATAGCAGTGCGGTTCATTTCCCACCAATCAAATCTATCGCCTAGCTGTCTGTTGTACCAATAGCGACAGATTCTCAACCAATGATTGAGGGTTAATTTTTGATTAGTGTCGGGGTAGAACTTGTACTGATACGTTACTTTCATTGCGCCACGACCTTTACGCATTTAAGTAGGTAGGCGGGATTAAACCGAACTACGTAACAGTATGTAAACAGGGCTAAATCACTTACGTTTAGGGGATTTGGATACTTTACAATCGTTTACATGGTTGCGTTTTACAGCGCCTACTTACTTACTTGTGATAAAAATACCACGAAATGCTATATAATGTCAAGTAGTAATTCAATAATTATGTCGAATGACAATGTTGGTAAATAAAGAAAAGATTTGTTCACCTCGTCATCCACATCTTCATTGCTCGCCCGCTATGCTGACTCCTGACATGAAAATGCGGAATCCTCGGTTCACGCGCCTCTCATCCCACACTAATCGAAGCGATATAGTGTGGGGATTCCCGTCTGACCAACTAAATCGCCAAACAGAGATGACAACATTGGGAAAATAACGGTAGAATTCCTTTAATAACTTGCGTTCCGGCGATGACATCAACACTTTACCAGCAAATTCAGCAACTCTACGACGCTTCTAGCGGTTTGTGGGAGCAGGTGTGGGGCGAACATATGCACCACGGCTACTACGGCCCGGATGGCAATTTGAAAAAAGAGCGCCGACAGGCTCAGATAGATTTGATCGAAGAACTGCTGGGCTGGGCTGGAGTACCATCCCAGAAGGCACTCTGTCAACCTTACCGCATTCTGGATGTTGGTTGCGGGATCGGCGGCAGCACGCTGTATTTGACCGAAAAGTTTAGTTCGATCGCGCAAAATAATTTAAAGTCGGACGGTGGGGTCGATCGGGTGACAGCTACCGGGATTACTCTGAGTCCGGTACAGGCGAACAGAGCAGCGGAACGCGCAAAAATTGCCGGGCTTGAAAGCAATGTTGACTTTTTGGTAGCAGATGCTTTGAATATGCCTTTTCCTGACGAGTCCTTCGACTTGGTTTGGTCGCTCGAAAGTGGCGAACATATGCCCGACAAAATTAAGTTTTTGCAGGAATGCTGCCGCGTACTCAAGCCAGGAGGAACTTTAATTTTGGCAACTTGGTGTCACCGCCCGCTGGGAGAAACGGCGGGAGAATTGACAGATGCAGAGAGAAAGGAACTGGCAGAAATTTACCGGGTTTATGCTTTGCCTTACGTGATTTCTTTGCCGGAATACGAGGAAATTGTCCGCAGTTTGCCTTTGACAAGTATTCGCAGCGCCGATTGGTCAAAAGCTGTGGCTCCTTTTTGGGATGTGGTGATCGATTCTGCTTTTACTCCGAGCGCGATTTGGGGTTTGCTGACGAGCGGTTGGACGACTATTCAAGCTGCACTTGCTCTCGGATTGATGAGCCGGGGATATCAAAGCGGATTGATTCGTTTCGGGCTAATTTGTGCTGTAAAATAACATGAATAGAAGAGAAGGTTTTTGAGTTTTGAGTTGATTAACTGGGGCGTTGCTGAATTAAGGTATGATTCACTCGCTATAGCAATCCCTGAAACTCGCTGAGTAGGGGCAATTCATGAATTGCCCGTACTGGCTGGCAATTCATGAATTGCCCGTACTAAATTTCGGAGGCAAATCATACTCCAAATCAGCAACGCCATTAACTGGTTCCCAGGCTCTGGAAACCGATGTCAGGAGGCTCTGTCTCGATCTTTTGGTAGGAAAAAGCAAAATTGGAGGCAGAGCCTCCCCATGTGCGTTCCCAGGCTCTGCCTGGGAACAAGTAATGAGTAGAACGAGCAGATAATTTTGTGAGATAATTTGTTAATTCATTTTTTTTGGTGCGGGTGTGAGATTTATGGGTAACGATTCGATTGGTAAGTCTTGGGTTGATAAAAATGGCTCGGCTCCGCAAAGCTGGGCGAGAGCTTTTTGGGAGTTTTCTCGGCCGCATACTATTGTGGGGACTACGTTGAGCGTGCTGGCTTTGTATGCGATCGCCCAAAGTACGCGGTTGTTTGCTAATCCTGTATTTTTGCCCCTAGCTTTTGCCTGGTTGGCTTGCATTTGTGGCAATATTTATATTGTGGGATTGAATCAGTTAGAAGATGTTGAAATTGATAAAATTAATAAGCCTTATTTGCCGATCGCCTCTGGAGTGTTTTCTCGGAAAACAGGGGAATTAATTGTAACTGCAACGGGAATTTTAGCAATTTTGATTGCTGTGTTGCAAGGCCCGTTTTTGTTGGCTACCGTTGGCGTTAGTTTGGCAATTGGGACTGCTTATTCTCTGCCGCCAATTCGGCTGAAGCGGTTTCCTTTTTGGGCGGCGCTGTGCATTTTTACGGTGCGGGGCGCGATCGTCAATTTAGGGCTGTTTTTGCACTTTAATTGGGTGTTGGGTTTGGGAAGGGCGAAAACCGTTTTTTCGGGCTGGAGTTGGGAGAGTCTGTCTTTTGGGATTCCGGCAGAAGTTTGGGTGTTGACGGCTTTTGTTGTGGTGTTTACATTTGCGATCGCCATTTTTAAAGATATCCCTGATATGGAAGGCGACAAGCAATACAATATTACTACATTTACAATTGAGCTGGGCAAGCCGGCCGTGTTTAATTTATCTCGCTGGGTGTTGACGGTTTGTTATGTGGGCGCGACTTTAGCGGGAGTCGTTGTATTGTCTAATGTTAATTTAGTGTTTCTGGCAGTTTGTCATTTTGTGGCTTTGGGTTTGATGTGGTTTTGGAGTGTTAAGGTTAATTTGGATGAGCAAAAAGAAATTGCTGAGTTTTATCAGTTTATCTGGAAGTTGTTTTTCTTAGAATATCTGATTTTTCCAGCAGCTTGTTTGTTGGGGTAGAAGGAAGAAGGAAGTTCGGCAGCGGATTCTGTAACGGATGTAACGGATGTAACGGATGTCAGAGAAATAGAAGAGGGAAGAGGGAAGAAGGAAGAGTTGACAAATTTGAATAAGTTGGCAATTACAAGTTAGCGAACTCCCAAACAACAAAGACAACTATGGCTTCTCAAAAAAAATATCGAAAAAATGCCGAAAAATTGAGTGCAGAAGATTGTTTGAAAATAGCTTGGGAACATCACCAAGCGGGACGTTTGTTAGAAGCTGAGAATTTGTATCGGCAGATTGTAGAAGTGCAGCCGGAATCTGCAAACGTGCTGTGTTTGTTGGGAATAGCGGTTAGACAGCAGGGAAAAGTTGCGGAGGCGATCGGCTTTTACGAACAGGCGATCGCCCAAAACCCCGATTTTGTAGAGGCACATTTAAATAAGGCTCAGGTTTTGCTGGATGTCGGCGAGTATCAAAGGGCGATCGCCAGTTACGAAAAAGTCATCAAAGTGCAGCCAGATTCCACAGTAGCATACAATAATTTGGGCTGGCTCAAACAGCAAATCGGCGAAATAGACTCGGCAATCTTATATTATCAAACTGCGCTCAGACTCGACCCCAATCTGCTCGAAACTGCTCACAATTTAGCACATCTATTTAAACAAAAAAATCAATTAGACGAGGCAGTAGCCTGTTACCAGCAAGCATTACAAATAAATCCAAGATTGACCCATTCACTCATCGGATTGGGAACTGTTTTGCAGGAGCAGGGTAAATTAGCCGAAGCTTTCAACTGCTACCAGCAAGCAATCGAAATAGAGCCAAATAATCCAGAAAATCAGAACAATGTAGGAGCATTTTACCACGAACAAGGCAATACAAAAGCAGCAATATCTCACTATCGGCAAGCATTAAATTTAAAGCCAGACTTCGTGGATGCTATTAACAACCTCGCCCACGCTTTGGTCGATTTAGGAGAATTTCAAGAGGCATTTACTTGTCACCGTCGAGCCTTGGAATTGCAGCCTGACAACGCCACCGCACACTTAGAATTAGCCTTAACTTTACTATTGTTCGGAGACTTTAAGCGCGGTTTTGCTGAGTATGAGTGGCGGTGGCGCACTACGCAACTATCGCCGAGGCAATTTAAAGAACCAGTTTGGGATGGTTCTGATTTGCAGGGGAAAACTATTTTACTGCACGTTGAGCAAGGCTTCGGCGATTCGATTCAGTTTATTCGCTACGCACCGATTCTTAGTAGCCGAGGCGCTAAAGTTATGGTGGCTTGCTATCCAGAATTGATGCGGTTGTTTGCAACAGTTGCGGGGATTGAATATTTATCAGTCTGTTTTGAGGGTTTGCCAGCATTTGACCTTCACGCACCGCTGATGAGTTTGCCGGGAATTGTGGGGACAACTCTGGAAACAATACCTGCAAATGTTCCTTATTTAGCTCCCCCTGCTGAGTGCAAGTTTACTCTTTCTTCGGATGCAAAATTGAAGGTGGGGATTGTTTGGGCGGGGAGTCCGAAGCGCCGGAAAGACAATCAACGTTCTTGCAGTTTAAGCGATTTTATTCAATTTTTGGATGTTCAGGTAATTGCTTTTTATAGTTTACAAAAAAACTTGTCAGAGAGCGATCGCACTTTGCTCAATCAGCACTTGGTGCCGGATTTGAGTCCGCATCTGAATGACTTTGCTGATACCGCTTCGGCGATCGCCCAACTGGATTTAGTGATTACTGTCGATACCTCTGTTGCACATTTGGCTGGTGCATTGGGAAAACCGGTTTGGGTGCTGCTTTCTTTTGCTCCTGACTGGCGCTGGCTGCTCGATCGCGCTGACAATCCTTGGTATCCAACTGCAAGGCTTTTTCGCCAAAATCAGCCGGAAAGTTGGCAAGAATTGTTTGAGGAAGTGCAGGCGGCTTTGAGTTTATTTGCGATCGCCAATACCGCTAGTTATTCTCCGAATTCGGCGAAAGATCCGCTTGACTTTGCGGCCGCAATGACTGGTAACTCTACGGCTTTCGTGGATGCAGTGGCGATCGAAATGACCGATATCAGGATGATTGAGGACAGTAAACCGATAGTTGCGATCGCCAACCAATCCTTAGCAAAACCACCCGCAGTCAACCAATCGCCGATCGCAACTGGCGACAATATAGAGAATTTATTGCGGCAAGCAGAGCAGTTAATGGAAACAGGCGATGGCGTCCCGCCCCGCAAGCTACGGGAAGAGGCGATCGCCCTTTATGAACAAATCATATCTCTTGAGCCAAATTGCGTCCAAGCCCGGATAAATTTTGGTTTTCTCAAGCAAGAAAAGGGCGAGTTAGACGAAGCTATCCCGCATTACCAAGAAGCTTTAGCCCTCGATCCAAATATACCTCAAACAGCTTACAACTTGGCGAAGATTTTTGAGGAGCAAGGTCAAATGGAAGAGGCGATCGCCCATTACGAAAAAGCTCTTGTTGCTGAACCAGATTTCGTGCCCGCACTGATTAATTTAGCAGTGGCGCAGCAAGAAAAGGGCGAACTTTTAAGGGCGATCGAGCTATATCGGCGGGCGTTGGAAATTCAGCCCCATAGCTGGGAAGCTTACAACAATCTGGGAACAGTTTTGCAACATCAAGGCAATTTAGAAGAGGCGCTGGAGTATTATCACAAAGCTCTGGAATTGCTGCCGGATTTTGTGGAAGCTATCAACAATTTAGGTAGAACGTTTCTGGAAAAAGGCGCGGTAGAAGATGCAATTTCCTGCTACAAACGGGCGATTCATCTAAGTCCAGAACACGCTAGCGCTCACCTCAATTTGTCTTTAGCTTTACTGTTGGTGGGAGATTTGGAAAATGGTCTCGCCGAATACGAGTGGCGCTGGAAAATCAAAGAATTTGAAACTAATCATTCCTGTTTTTTGACGGGGCCGGAAAATGCAGTTTCGGCAAGAGAATATCGGCCGCTGTGGGATGGTTCTGATTTGCAGGGAAAGACGATTTTGCTGCACGCTGAACAAGGTTTGGGCGATTCGCTTCAGTTTATCCGCTACGCTGCGATTGTCAAAAATAAAGGCGCTAGGGTAATTGTTGGCTGTTACCCGCAATTGCACCGTTTGTTTGCGACGGTTGAGGGCATTGATTTGCTAATAGTTAGAGGTGAGTCGCTCCCGGAATTTGATGTGCAAGTGCCGATGTTGAGTTTGCCGTATGTTCTCGGTACAAAGTTGGAAACAATACCGACAACTACTGCTTATTTATCACCGATAGCGAATGCTGAATTTGCGCTTTTGCCCGATCGCAATTTGAAAGTGGGGATTGTCTGGGCGGGGAATCCCAAACACCGCAAGAATATGCAGCGTTCTTGCAGTTTAAGTCAGTTTATGCCGCTTTTGGACGTTTCGGGGGTAAGTTTTTACAGCTTGCAGAAAGAGGTTTCCGATGCCGATCGCGCGTTGTTGAATGTGACGCCGATCGTCGATTTGAGTCCGCATTTTGGCGATTTGGCGGATACTGCTGCTGCGATCGCCAAACTGGATTTAGTGATTACCGTCGATACCGCTGTCGCCCATGTGGCGGGCGCTTTGGGCAAACCGGTGTGGATTTTGCTGGCGTTTTCCCCGGATTGGCGGTGGCTGCTCGATCGCGAAGACAGTCCTTGGTATCCGAGTGCAAGGCTGTTCCGCCAGCGTCAGAGGGGCGATTGGGAGGATGTTTTCGATCGGGTGGCGCAAGCTCTGGGCGCGCTGGCTGTGGCATTTGTGCCGTCAGATTCGGCGGATGCAGAGTTTCGGTTGGGGCGAGATTTGCAGCAGCAGAGCAAGTTTGTGGGTGCGATCGAGTGTTACGAGCGGGCGCTACGGATCGAACCCAATTACGCGGCCGCGCACAGCAATTTAGGCGTTGTCAAACAGCAAACAGGCAGGCTCCCAGAGGCGATCGCGCACTACCGACAAGCCCTAGAAATTGACCGGAATTTGGCGGAAACTGCGAGCAATTTGGGGAGCGCGCTCGCGGATGCAGGGGAGACTGAAGAGGCGATCGCAGAATACGAGCGGGCGCTTTCTTTGAACCCGAATTGTGCCGAGGCGCTGATTAATTTGGGCTTGTTGCGGGAAGAGCAAGGGGATGTGGCGGAGGGTGTAAGGTGCTATGAGCAAGCGATTCAAGTTAATCCAAATTGCGCGGCGGCTTATTTGAATTTGGGAATTGCTTTGGAGGAACGAGGGGAGGAAGGGGAAGCGGGCGCGAATTACGATCGCGCGATCGCGAATTACGAACGGGCGATCGATCTCGATCCAAATTATTTCGATGCCTTGCACAATCTAGCATACTGCTCGATCCGACAGGGCCGAGTTGCAGATGCGATCGCCTATTACGATCGAGCTCTGGCGCTGCAACCAAATTTGGCAGAAACTGATCTCGCGATCGGGAGTTGGCTGTCAAATCAAGATAAGTTAGATGAGGCTAAGGCTTTTTGCCAGCAAGCGATTCAGAAATTGCCATCCAGTGCGATCGCTCGCTGCAATCTGGCAATTGTCCTGTACAAACAGGGCAAAATTGCCGATGCGATCGCCTGCTATCAGGAAGCTTTGAGCCTGAAACCCGACTTCCCAGAGGCTTTGAACAATCTCGGTAAAGCTTTTGAAGCAGCGGGAAAAATGGCAGAGGCGATCGATTGTTACCGTCGGGCGATCGAACTCAAACCCGGTTATCTCAATCCCCTCAGCGGTTTGGCAAGTGCTTTGCACGATCGCGCACAATTTGCGGATGCTATCACCTACTACAGCCAAGCAGTTAAATTCAATGTCGCTAGCCCCGAATCGCACCTAAATTTAGGTTTAGCTTTGCTACTGGCGGGAGATTTTGGGCGCGGGTTTTCCGAGTACGAATGGCGGCTTTTGGTTGAACCAAAACAGTACCCGTCTCACAATTTTCAACAACCGCTTTGGGACGGCCAAGATTTGCAAGGAAAAACTATTTTGCTTTGCCCAGAACAGGGTTTAGGCGATGCGATTCAGTTTATCCGCTACGCAGATTTAGTCAAGCAGAAAGGCGGGCGGGTAATTGTTTGGTGTTTGCCACACTTACAGCGCTTATTTGCACAAGTTGCAGGAATCGATCAGTTGATAGTTAACCCAGAGGATGCGCCGGATTTTGCAGTTCGCGCGCAGCTAATGAGTTTGCCGCACCTGCTGGGAACGACTTTAGAAACTATACCCGCAAATCTTCCTTATTTAGCTCCGCCGCCCGGTTTGGAATGTACTCTCAGCCAAACTCCTAATCTAAAAGTAGGGCTTGTCTGGTCTGGAAATTCCAGATATTCACAAAATAAAGTGCGATCGTTCCCACTCAATTTGGCGATCGAACTCTTAGACATTCCGGGAGTAGATTTTTACAGTTTGCAAAAGGAAGTTACAGCAGAAGATGGTGCTTTGTTAGAGCAAATGCCCGTAACAGATTTAAGCTCTAATTTGCACGATATGGCTGATACTGCGGCTGTAATATCGGCTCTGGATTTAGTAATTTCTGTAGATACTTCTGTAGCGCACTTAGCCGGTGCTATGGGTAAACCAGTGTGGCTTTTGCTGTCTTTTGTGCCTGATTGGCGGTGGATGTTGGAGCGGGAAGATAGTCCTTGGTATCCGACGGCGCGGCTGTTTCGTCAGTCAGCAGCGACAGATTGGGAAGGAGTTTTAGAACGGGTAATTTTGGCGCTGAGAGAAAGAGTTTGCGAACATCAAGCAGCTCCAAATTCAATTGAAAGTCAGCCGAATATTCCATTAGCCCAACAAAAGTTTGATCGCGGAAATCTCCTAAAATCTCAAGGAAGGTTTGCTGAGGCGATCGCCTATTTTAAGAAGGCCTTAGTTTTGCAGCCAAATTCGCTCGAAGCCGCCACGAATTTGGCAGTGACGCTGCACCAAACAGGCGATTTAGCCGAAGCTGCTACGTATTATCAGCGCGCGATCGAAATTGACCCCAACTGCGCTCAAGCTCAAAATAACTTGGGTATTTTGCTGCAAGATCGAGGCAGTATCGCCGATGCTGTATCTTGTTTTAAAAAGGCGATCGCCCTGAATCCACTTTACGCCAAAGCTCTCAACAATCTCGGCGCGACACTCCAGCAGCAGGGCGAGTTGTCAAGTGCGATCGCCTGTTTTCAGCAAGCACTTTCCGTCAATTCCAATTACGTGCCAGCCCTGGTGAATTTAGGCGCAGCGATGCAAGCAAAATCTCAGCTATTAGAAGCCCAACGGCTTTACGAGCGCTCAATTGAAGCAGAACCGAACAATCCTACAGGACACTATCACCTGGGAACATTCTGCTTGGGAATTAACCAAATAGAACAGGCAATTTCTAGCTTGGAACGAGCAATATCTTTGCTGCCAAATTATGTAGAAGCTATCAATAATTTAGGCAGTGCTGTTGAAAAATTAGGAGATGTAAACCGGGCAATTGAGTGTTACAATAAAGCTCTAGAAATAGATCCAAATTGTGCTAAAGCTCACTTTAATTTAGGCTTAGTGCTGCTGTTGACTGGGGACTTGCCGCGCGGTTTAGCAGAATACGAGTGGCGCTGGCAAATAGAACAGGCAAAACAATTGCAGCGGTTGAATTTTGACCGACCCGTTTGGGACGGTTCAGATTTGAACGGACAAACTATTTTGCTCCGATCCGAACAAGGTTTGGGCGATGCAATTCAATTTGTGCGTTACGCGACCATCGTGCAGCAAAAAGGCGGTAAAGTAGTCATTTCTTGCTATCAAGAACTGAAGCGCTTATTTAAGCAAATTCCTGGTATCGAACAAGTCGTGGTGCGGAGGTCAGAATTACCAGATTTCCAAGTGCAAGCACCGTTGATGAGTTTGCCGCATATTCTGGGAACAAATTTAGATAATATACCTGCAAATGTTCCTTATTTAGCTGCATCTCCGAATTGGCAGTTTTCGCTAAATTCCGATGCCAATTTCAAAGTTGGGATTGTGTGGGCGGGAAGTTCGGAACATTTGAAGGATTTTATGCGATCGAGCGATTTAAGCTATTTTCTGAAATTGTTAGATATTCCGGGCGTAAGTTTTTACAGTCTTCAGAAACAAGTATCGGCGGCGGATCACACTTTGTTAACTCAAATTCCCGTGATAGATTTGAGCGATAATTTGAACGATTTTGCCGATACTGCGGCGGTGATATCGCAACTGGATTTAGTAATTTCTGTGGATACTGCTGTCGCACATTTAGCCGGTGCTTTGGGTAAACCCGTATGGATTTTGCTGTCTTTTATGCCGGATTGGCGGTGGATGTTGGAGCGCGAAGATTCTCCTTGGTATCCCACAGCGCGCCTGTTTCGCCAGCAAACACCGGGTGATTGGGAGGAAGTGTGCGATCGGGTAAAAACAGCTTTGCAAGAGAGGTTTACTCGTTTCCAGGCTGAGCCTGGAAACGCAGATCCAGAGGCTCAGCCTCGATTTTCCTTGTCACCCCTACAGGTAGAAATTCACATAGCAAATGCCTTACAAAAACAAGGTAAAAAAGCAGTAGCAGCCGATCGCTACGAACAAGTAATCGCCGCCTCACCCAGCCATGCAGAAGCCCACACTTATTTAGGTTATTTCAAACAGGAAAACGGGCAAATAGCTGAGGCAATATCGCACTACAAACAAGCCCTAGAAACTAATCCCAACCTGAGTGAAACGAACTTACATTTAGGTTGCGCCCTCGAAGAACAAGGAAAAGTTGCTGAGGCGATCGACTACTATACTAAAGCAATTCAACTATCTCCCGATTCGCCAAATTCGCGCTTGAGATTAGCATTTGCTTTGCTTTTAACTGGTAATTTACAGCGCGGTTTTGCCGAGTACGAATCGCGTTGGCAAACTCAAGAATTGGAGCAGCGCTATTTTGCTCAACCACTTTGGGACGGTTCCGATTTGCACGGAAAAACGATTTTGCTGCACCCAGAACAAGGTTTAGGGGATACGATACAGTTTATCCGCTACGCGCCTTTAGTCAAGCAAAAAGGCGGCAAAGTTATGGTGGCTTGTAATCAGTTGCTAAAGCGTTTATTTGAAGGAATTGCCGGAGTCGATCGCCTAGTAGTGCAGCCGAGCGATTTGGTAGAGTTTCAGGTGCAAGCCCCGCTGCTAAGCTTGCCGCGAATTCTGGGGACAAGTTTGGAAAATATACCGGCTAATATTCCTTATTTAGCTGCGCCACAGGATTGTAAATTTGTCCTAGAACCGCACAATCAACTAAAGGTAGGTATTGTGTGGGCGGGCGGCCCGCTGCACCGCAAGAATCATCAGCGATCGTGTAAATTGAGCGATTTTGTGAAATTTCTAGATGTTGCGGGAGCGCGTTTTTATAGCCTTCAAAAAGATTTTTCATCGGGCGATCGCACTGTATTTAATCAACAGCAAATTCAAGATTTGAGCGAATATTGCCTCGATTTTGCCGACACCGCAGCGATTATTTCGCAACTAGATTTAGTGATTTGTGTGGATACTTCTGTTGCTCATTTAGCCGGTGCTTTAGGCAAACCGGTCTGGATTTTGCTATCATTTATTCCCGATTGGCGGTGGATGCTGGAGGGCGAAGACAGCCCTTGGTATCCGACTGCGCGGTTGTTTCGCCAGCGAAAAGCCGGTGATTGGGATGATGTGTGCGATCGCATAAAAACAGCCTTGCAAGAGAGGGCGGGCACGGGGGCACCGCCCCTACTCCCTCGTTCCCAGGCTCAGCCTGGTAACGCATATCCAGAGGCTCCGCCTCAAATCCAACCCCCACAAACACCCACACAAATTACAGGAATCGGCATTAGTTGGCCAGTCAGCGTCACCAGCGGCTGGGGAATTTACGGCATGAATTTAACACTGCAACTGCTGCGAAATCCCGCCTGGGAAGTTGCACTTTTAGTACCGCCATCCATCACTTCAGAATCTATCAATCCGCTGCACAAATCGCTGTTATCACCTGTAGTAGAAAAGCAGAAAAGTTTTCAGGAATTAGTAACTGCAAATTCAGACAAACAGATTACCTGCAACTTTCCCGTACTTTACGCTTTGGGGAATAATTTAGCATCGTCGGGAATCGAGAATCAAATCACCAGCGCTTGTCAAGTCGGAGTCATCTTTTTTGAAGACACGCGAATCACAGCAGAAGCACTCGCAAAAGCCAAAAAATATAGTACCATTGTCGCCGGTTCTAATTGGAATGCCGATGTTTTGCGAGGTTTTGGCTTGACTAATGTGGCGATGGTAAATCAAGGAATTGACCCCGCAATTTTCCACCCTGCACCTAAATCTAGTCTATTTGGCGATCGCTTCGTCATCTTCTCCGGCGGAAAACTGGAATATCGCAAAGGTCAAGATATTGTCATTGCCGCTTTCAAACGATTTCGCGCCAAACATCCAGAGGCTTTGTTACTAACAACATGGCACAACTTCTGGCCTCAGTATATGCTAGGAATCGAACAAACCGGAAACGTTACCGGACTTCCCAATATCAACCGCGACGGAAGTTTAGGAATTTCCCAATGGTTAGTCGCCAATGGTTTACCCGTTGAATCTTTTATAGACATCGGCTTAATCCCCAATCACCTCGCCGGACAAATATTGCGAGAAGCCGATGCAGCCGTTTTCACTAACCGCTGCGAAGGTGGCACTAATTTAGTCGCAATGGAAAGTATGGCCTGCGGAATTCCGACTATTTTATCAGCAAACACGGGTCATTTAGACTTGATTTATAGCAACATTTGCTATCCTTTATCGAGTCAAGGACAAGTTAAACCGACTGCTCACTTTCCCGGTATCGAAGGCTGGGGAGAGTCCGAGGTTGACGAAGTTGTCGAAGCTTTGGAACAAGTTTATACTGATCGGGAACAAGCCAAAATTCGCGGTTTAGCTGCCGCTAATTTTATGCTCGATTGGACTTGGAAAAAACAAGTTAAGCGCTTTCTTGATGTGATACTCAATGTGAGATAAGACGGCGGTTGAAACCGCGTCTACACAAACAAAGTCCGCCTTCGCGGACTAAGAAATTGCGATATCTTCCAAGAAGTTTTCAGCATTTTTAACACTTTCGATATCGTAAAACTCCCGGTTGTAAGAAACAATTTGTGCTACCAACTTTGGATGATATTGCTGAGCTTTAACCAACATAGAACCTTGGGAACGCCGATAATTGACAACTACTTCTCTCGTTCCCAAAAATGGGATATTGTATCTGTGACAATTCACCCAAAACTCCCAATCTTCGTAACCTTCTTTCATTTCGGGTTTGTACCCGCTGACCAAATCCAAAATAGATTTGTGATACAGTGAAGACGGGTGAATCATGTTAGATTGCTTGATATTTTCGGGAGAATACAACTCGTAACTGGGTACTATGCGATTTTCTGTGCCAAACATTTGATAAGAACCAAATGCTACGCAAGGTACATTTGATTTTAAACATATTTCAAAAAGACAAGTCAAGGCGTTTTCAGCTAGGATATCATCGGCATCCAAAGGCATGATGTATTCGCCACTTGCTACTGCTATGCCAGCATTTCTTGCCATTGATAGCCCTTGATTGGTTTGTTCTACAAGCCTAATTTTATATTCGGAATTTGCGGATATTAAATTCTTGGCAACTGTGCTGGTAGTATCTAAGCTGCCATCATTGACAATGATAATTTCCCAATTGTTGTAAGTTTGGTTGATCGCGCTAGTTACTGCTTGTGGCAAAAAATGAGATTGATTGTAACAGGGAATGATCACAGATATTAAAGGTAGATTTTCAAAATGTGGCGAAGCGGGAACTTGTTTGACACTTTCTGATTGTAAATTTTCTGCCGACTTTCTAGCAGCTTGTAAGCTGTAAAAATAAATTTTGGGATGGACGATCGCTAATTGATTGAGATCGGTATTTTGATATTCATTGACTAACCTCGGATATCCAGACAAGTATTCTTGTTTCACAAAAACTAAGATATTTTGAGCATACCAAGGCTCTACTTTGTCATTGTTCCATATTTTTTTTCTCAAGCAGTCAATGACTACAAAACCATTTTTTTGAAAGTAATAAGCCCAATATTGCGGCCACTGTTCGTTAACGTGTTCGACACCTCCTTGAAATGGTATCGCAGCCGAAAACAGAATTATCGGTGCTAGTTGAGTTAGGGAATTAACAAAGTTTTCGGCTGCGATACTGGGTAAGTGTTCCGCGACTTCCAGGGAAATTGCTAAGTCAAACTTTCTGTTTAATTGCAGCGGTTGCTTTAAATCGGCGGATTGGAACTGATTTAAAGGAATTTGTAAAATAGTACGATCGACATAATCGCCATCTATTCCCAAACAGTCAGCAATTCCCAACTTTTGAAACGCAGCTAACCAACTTCCCGTACCGCAACCCACATCCACAACACTTTTAGGTAAAATTGGTTGCAGCAAGTCTAACAGCAGGGGAATAATTTCTCTAGCAGAACTGCGAGTCCCTTCTCCTATTAATTCGTAAAAATCTCTTGTATAAGATGACTGTTGGTGTTGATTGGTTTGGCTGCTTGTTGGCGAATTAATAGCCTCTGAACTGCTAATATTGTAGCCTTGCAAATGTGCTGGCAACTCCCAGGAAATATTTGGATCTGGTTGATGTTTTGCAGGCGCGACATTTCCTCGCCAAGCTGCGCCCATAATTTGCATTGTTTGATATACTACCGTTTGCCATCCCCTTTGCTTCAAGTAATGTAAACCTTGAGCAACATCGGGAGCGGTTAAATCGTGAAATAAAATTATTGCATCTTCCTCAGCAAATTGTTCGCAAACAATTGCGTCATTTAACGGCCCCGGTTCTTCGTGTTCTCCGTCAATAAAAATTAACGACCATTTGCGGTTAAGTTGATTTGCTAATTCCTCTACTCTTTGGGGGCTGTAACCGGGTATTAGCTCGACGGTCGTTTGAACGCCAGACGCATTGAGAGCACCTTGAATTGAATCGATTACGCTTTGTCTGATGTCCTCTCTTTCTAACAGCGGATCGATGACATCTAATTCAACTCCTGCCAGTGCTAAATGACAGGCAGACCATCCCAGCCAGCAGCCTATTTCTAATGCTTTTTTACCTTTGAATTGCAGAGCTGTATTGTAAAGGATGTGCGCTTCGTCGCGACTGAGAAATCCGACTGAATTAGCACGGCGATCGACATACCAATTGTGCTTGATTTCCCGGCGCAAATAAGGCCACGGACAAGTCTGAGTATCCCCAACAATCATGTTGGGAAAGTACGCATCTGGGAGGATAATTTTCAACCCGGGCGAGACGTAATCTCCTGTGGGAAGCAAAGTATTGTTTGTGATTTTTGATGGCGGCAGTAATGTCATTTTTTCTGGTGTTAAATTTGGAGATTTTTGCTTTTTTATCGGTTGGTAGCGGAGACTAATTTCTATTTGATTTGCGTCCGTTGTTGCTAATTTTACCAAGTCGTGTTTGTGACCAGTGATGTGCAGAATGCCGATCGCCTCCTGCGGCAAGTACGGCTCCACAAAACAGGCTTGGTGCTTGTCCCATACTGGTAAACCAAAGTTACAGCTCCAGTTGCACCGAGCCGGCAGCATCTCTGTTTTGTCAAATAATTCTGTGCCGTAAACTAAGCGATTTAAGGCAATTTGGTCAGTCATCAAAGAGACGTGCTGCTGCAATCCCTGTGACAAATATTCCGCCCAAAGTTCCCAGTGCGCTGCATTTTTGTGTAGCGCAAAAACACCAGCATTTATGGTAGGATAGCTGTGCAACTGCTGGGCTACTTCTTCCCCAAAAGCTGCTTGATAATCGCGATAAACAAATTGCCAGTACCAAGGCAGTTTGCCGTAAGCTAAATAATAACCTCGATCGAGTTCTGGAACAACTGCTAAACCGCGTTTAGCCGCGCCTTTAACTAATAGTTCAACAGCTTGCCAATCTTGCACCCAAGCATCGGCATCTATCCAAAGATAGATGTCAAAATTGGGAAAGTATCGACGGAGAAATGGACGTGCTAAAAGTCCTTTAAGATAGTGAGGGGCTTCATTTTTGCCAGGAAAGTCAAAGTCCCAATCGGGCTTTTGAATGATATTAACTTGTGTTTCCAGCCACTGCAACTGTTCGGGAGTGCAGCCGAGATCGAAAAAGCCGATCGCTACATTTTCCCCCTCTGGTTTTTCTCGCACCGATAAAATAGTGCCTTGCACAAGTTCAAAGTAATTTGCATCTGCGGCGGTGATGATTATAATCTGCATAAGTATAGGATTTTTGGTTGGAAATTGGGCATTGGGCATTCGTTATTTACTATTTGCTATTTTATAATTGCTCCTTGTTGCTCCTAGCTTTGATAAAATTATACTATTGAGGAGGACTTATGAAAAACCCAAAAGGGAAAGTTTATTTAGTTGGTGCGGGGCCCGGAGATTGTGACTTGATGACAGTGCGATCGCAAAAACTGCTATCCCAAGCCGAAGTCTTAATCTACGACGCTCTCATCGACATCCCGCAACTCGACTTAATCCCAGCAACTTGCCTCAAAATCGAAGTCGGCAAACGCGGCGGCAAACCTTCCACCCAGCAGCAAGAGATTAACCGTTTGCTGGTAGAACATTGCAATTTAGGCAAACAAGTAGTGCGGCTAAAAAGCGGCGATCCGTTTATTTTTGGTCGCTCTAGTTCCGAAATTCAAGCATTGATCGCATCCGGATGCGAATTTGAAGTAATACCGGGGATTTCATCAGCATTTGCCGCACCTTTACTAGCAGGAATTCCCCTCACAGATCCGGTAATGAGCCGCTGTTTTGCAGTGATGAGCGCCCACGAACCGGATGCTCTGGAATGGGAAGCTTTAGTGCAGATAGAAACTTTGGTAATATTGATGGGAGGGCGCAATTTAAGCGATATCCTCTGGCAATTGCAAAAGCACGGACGATCGCCCGAAACTCCGATCGCCATTATCCGAGATTGCGGCCGCCCCGAACAGCAAATTTGGCTCGGCACTCTCTCCGACATCGTACAGCAAACAGCAGGTCAATCTCTGTCACCTTGCGTGATAATAATTGGGGAAGTAGTCAGATTGCGCGAATATTTAATTGGGCCAGAAAGTACAAACATGAGCGATACACCAGTCACCGCTAACCACAGCCAATTGCCGCTAGCAGGAAAAACCATTTTAGTCACGCGATCGGTTTCTCAGTCTGCTGAATTTAGCGATCGACTCCAGCAACAAGGAGCCCGGGTTATCGAAATGCCCGCCTTGGTAATTTGCCCGCCTTCTTGTTGGGAAGCATTAGATAGTGCGATCGCACAATTGTCAAGCTTTCACTGGTTAATTCTCACTTCCCACAACGCTGTAGAATGCTTTTTTCAACGATTGCAAGCAAAGGGGAAAGACGCACGGAGCTTGTTTGGCATTAAAATCGCAGTTGTGGGGAAAAAAACAGCAGAAAGTTTGCGATCGCACTCTCTACAACCAGACTTTATTCCCCCCAACTTTGTCGCCGATTCCCTAGTCGAAAACTTCCCCTGGGAGGGCGGGCACGGGGGCACCGCCCCTACCAATTGCAAAATCCTATTTCCCAGAGTAGAAAGCGGCGGTAGAGAAGTTTTAGTCAAAGAATTCACTGCCCAAGGAGCGCACGTAATAGAAGTGGCGGCTTATCAATCTTGCTGTCCCGAAACTATCGATCCGATCGCCCTAGCCGCACTCCAAAATCAAGCGGTAAACCTCATAACATTTGCTAGTTCCAAGACTGTACAAAATTTTTGCAAGCTCATAGAACAAAGCCCGGAATTGTCCCGATCGCAGGATTGGCTAAAAAATGTTTGCATCGCTTCCATCGGCCCGGAAACTTCTAAAAGCTGCTATAATTTGTTGGGTAAGTTAGATGTGGAAGCTAAGGAATATACCTTGGATGGGTTGACTGAGGCGATCGTCCAATGGGTTGCAAAATATCAAAGATAACTCGGCGGTTGAAACCGCCAGTTTACGGACACACACGCACAAATCACCCGGCGGTTGAAACCGCGACTACAGAAACAAAGTCCGCCTTCGCGGACTAAGAAGGGGAAATAAGTTGTAAACTGGTTGTGAGATATTTAGGAGGAAACATGACTACAAAAGAACAGATTCTCCAAGAACTAGATCGAGTACCAGAACCTGTACTGCTGAAATTGCTTGAATTTCTTCGTTCCTTAAAGACTGAAGGAGAACAAGAAAAACTAGAATCCAAAGCATGGCAGGCATATCTAGATTCAGAACGTGAAAGAAATGAGGTTTATCGTCGTCTTGCCAATGCCTAATTTTGTTAGCCAAAGTATAGTTTTAAGTATCCACGCCAGACAGATAGAGATGTTTGGCGGTACTCCGGGTGTCAGAGACGAAGGTTTGTTAGAGTCGGCTTTGGCTCAACCGCAATCAACTTTTGGCGGTGAATATTTGCATCCGACAATTGCCGCACAAGCTGCGGCTTATCTGTACCACATAGCGATGAATCATCCCTTTATTGACGGTAACAAGCGATCGGCTTTTGCGGTGACGGATACCTTTTTGCGTTTGAATGGCTTCTATTTGAATTTGACGGACGATCGAGCATACGATTTAGTTATGCAAGTAGCGCGGGGAAGGATGACTAAGGAAGAACTAAGTAGCGAGTTAGAGTTATGTATTGTTGAGTTTTAATAAGCTGGGCATCCTATATTGAGATTAGCAAGGTGCCCTCGCACCCTACTTTGAAATTAGTAATATCTGTAGGGACACAGCAATGCCGTGTCCGGTGCCTGGATCGGGGAATCGGGGAACAAAAAAGCGAGTAAAATTATCACTAAAGAACAAAGCCGATCGCAAACAAGCGTCAAATCACTAATAAAACTAAAAAACAAAAAAAAGCACAAACGACCGTAGCTTGCGGGGCGGGACGCCATCGCCCTTCCCCCGCCAACTCCCGTTACTCAACTACAAATTACCAATAGCCATGAATATAAATTTTTCTCGTTACGACACCTTAACCACATTGCTAGCAGGAACTACGGCTGCCTTAACCATAGTCATCAGCCAGCCGGCTCAGGCAAAAACTCCCCAAGAAGTCGCCAGCATTGCGGGGCCGCTGACAGTACAAATTAACAGTTCATTAGGAGATGGTTCTGGGGTAATTATTGCCAAAAACGGCAAAAGTTACACAGTTTTAACAGTTAACCACGTTGTAGAAAAAGCAGACGTGAAATACACCGTTCGCACGTCGATCGGCAAAAACTATCAAGCAACCTCCGTCACCCGCTTGCAAACAGCCACAACAGACCCGGATTTAGCAGTAGTCAAATTTGAAAGTCCCGAAGAATATCCAGTCGCGACGATCGCAGATTCCGATCTAGCCGTCATCGGCACTCAAATCTTCGTTTACGGCTATCCCGCTACCGGAGGTCTTTTTGGGGCAGAAAGAGAACCAGAACTGTCTCCCGGACTCGTTACCAGCCGCCCACGCAATCGCCCGGAAGGTTACACATTGCGGTATCAGGCGGTAACTTGGAGCGGCATGAGCGGCGGGCCTGTTTTTGACTCAGAAGGTCGAGTCATCGGTTTGCACGGACAAGGGGAATTCGGTTTTGCTCAAACAAGTTCCGGCGAAGTCGCCCCGATTAAAACGGGATTTAATGCAGCAGTTCCAATTAATACTTTTATCGCCAAGCTGGTGGCGGCGGGAATGAACAAATCCGAGTTGAAAGTAGACAATACTCCCCCAACGGGCGGCCCCGTATCCACCACCAATCCCCAAGATGCCCAAGCCTATTATTTTCGAGGACTTTCGCGGTTAGATCAAGGAGATGCTTGGGAGGCGATCGCCGATTTCAACAAAGCACTTGCTTTCAAACCAAAATACACCCCTGAATTGTATTTTAATATCGGTAATGCCCGCACTTTCATCACCGCCGGCTTGCCCCAACCCGAACCCACACGCGGTTCCACTGCTATTCAAGCATACACGCTGGCGATCGCAGCCAATCCCGGTTTTGCCGATGCCTACTACAACCGAGCTTTAGCTTACCTTGCAACAGAAGACCAACCGAAAGCAATTGCCGACTTTCAAAAAGCAGCAGAACTTTACAAGCAAGGCGGCAGAACCAGCGCCTATCAAGATGCGCTCAACAGAATCAAACAATTGCAGTAGAATTAGAAGTTAAGAGTTAAAAAATCAAAATGAATAAGTCCATTTTGATTTTTTAATTTCCCGATGCGTACAATTCATGCAAACAGCAGGTAAATAACAATGACTGCTATCACCTTAAAGCTCAACTCCATAATTAAACTAACTTCCGAACAGTTTTATCAACTGTGCGAAGAAAACCCCGATTTCAAATTAGAACGCAACGCCAACGGAGAATTAATCGCCATGCCGCCAACCGGAGGAGAAACAGGAAAAAGCAACTCAAAATTCAACTTACAGATTGGACTTTGGAACGAACAAACCGGACTCGGTGAAGTGTTTGATTCCTCCACAGGATTTACCCTTCCCAACAAAGCCGATCGCTCTCCCGATGCTTCTTGGGTCGAAAAATCCCGCTGGGATGCTTTGACGCCCGAACAAAGAGAAAAATTCATCCCGCTTTGTCCCGATTTTGTCATTGAATTAGTCTCGCCCAGCGACAGTTTGAAAAAGACTCAGGAAAAAATGCAAGAATATATCGAAAACGGCTGCCGTTTGGGTTGGCTGATTAACCGCAAAAAACGGGAATTTGAAATTTATCGCCCTGGTAGAAGTGTAGAAATATTGCAATCTCCTCAAACCATTTCGGGAGAAGATATTTTGCCGGGATTTGTGCTAAATCTGCAAAAAATATGGAATTAGCAGAACTTAACTTTGACTTAAATCATCTTCGGTAAGAGAACCGTTACCAGTTCGCAGTGAGGACTTTAGTCCTCTCAGTTGGATGAGGAATTCAGTCCTGACGAGGAACCAATTTTGTTATTATAGTTCTAGGGGACATAATATTAGCGGAAGATTTGATAAAATTGTAATTACCCAGAACATTAACGCGCCAGAATTATGGTTCAAACAATTCAAGCTAAAAATGTCACATTAGAAGAATTACAAACTCTTTTCGGTCTCCAACTTGTTCGAGATGACGATTTTTTTAGGGAATGGCAAGACGAGTTGCCGGAAATTACGGATTTTCAAACACGACAGCTAGATCAGATAAAAGCGGGCTATTTCAATTTGCTAGAACATCCGCCGTTGCTGGAAAAAACCATCAGTTTGTCGATCGTCTCTCCGCTATTGTTCACTGGGGAGTTTTACCTGCAACCTTTTTATATTAAACCAGAAAAATCCGTCGAAATTTCTGAAGAAGATGAAGGCGTTACCATCAAAGGTAGTCTCGATACTTTAGTTTTAAAAGGCCAACTGTGGCTGATGGTAATAGAATCGAAACGAGTTTCGTTTTCGATCGAAGCGGGATTGGCGCAAATCTTAGCTTATATGCTGGCAAATCCTAACCCAGAGAAACCTAGTTACGGCATGATTGCAACAGGCGGCAGTTTCATCTTTGTCAAATTAGTGAATGGAGAATCACCTCGATATGGCACATCTAATATTTTCGAGATCCGCAATCTAGGTAACGAACTTTATGACGTGCTCCGCATCCTCAAACGGCTGACTCAATTAGTGATTAGTCAGTAGTTATTGGAAATTGGGAATTTGGAATTGGAAATTAATCTTCCCTCTTCCCTCTTCCTTCTTCCTTCTTCCTTCAGAATTACCAAGGCGAACCGATCATTGTAAAAGCAGCCCAATAATAAGGATGCGACAAATTTCGATCGCCCCTAGCGACCAACTCCGCAGGCAAAGGCAGAGCTTGATTGTTGCCCGATCGCACCAAATAACCATCCTGCAACCGCACTTCCCCCCGCAACATCGCCAACTGCGCCTGCCGCAAAGCCTCAGCCTTAATCGGTGCAGTGCGTAACTGCTGGTAAAACTCAGTCATCAGCCCCAAAGTACCAGCATCAGACACATACCACAAACTCGCCAAAGCCGATTTTACCCCAGCGTGCACCGCCAACCCCGCAAACCCCAACTCAGCTTGTTCGTCTCCCACCGCCGTAGTGCACGCACTCAAAACCAACAACTCCACCTGCGGGTTAGATAACTTCAACTCACCCAACTGATTCAACCGCAACTTAGTATCCCAAAATTGAATGTAAGAATTTTCTGCACCCCCAGGCTGAAAATCGCCGTGAGTAGCTAAATGAATAATTTTGTATTGCGGTTGATTGCGCTTGTCCTTCAAATTTGCCAAAGTAAAAGCTTCGTTAAGAAAAGACGAACCGGGCCAAATCTTGCCCACAATTGTTGATATTTCCAGCGGCACCGCAGGCAAAGGATTTTGATCGTATTTGGCAGGAAAATTCGACGCACCCATCGCCAAAACTTCAGAACCCTTAACATCGGCATAGCGAGTATCAGTTAAACTCAAACTGGGAATCAGCCCCAAACTGTACTTTTCTACCAAGAACTTTTTGCCGTCAAAAAGAGCAGCCAAAGGCAAAGTTCTCAAACCTGCATCCATCGAAAACACCAAGGTGTCAATCTTGTTAGCATCCAATTCCGGTTGCAGCGGTGCAATTAACCACTGGTAAAGTTCCAGGGCGGAGTCCTGATAATCAGCAGCATTCAATCTCCTAGGAGTTCTGATAGCATTAGTGAATTCTTTAGCAACTTGCAGCACTGTCTCGCGGCTTGCAGGCACGCTTTTAAAAACACTTTTGCCGTCTGGCAATAACAACACAAGTTCTAGATGTTTCTCTTTCGCCCACACGTAAAGGATGGCGGGTTTAACTCCAGTTAAGCGATTGACGCTGCTGAGAGTATCTCGGATACTTTGCTGCGTGACTGAATTTTGATCGAGATTGCCGCCAAAGTAACGTTCAAATTCCCTACCCTGAGCTCTATCTCTTTGCTGCACTGCGTCGATCGGACTTAGTTGCCCGATCGAACTCGATCGAGAAATCTCAGGAACCCTGGCCTGGACGATACTTTCTGCACTCCCAGGCTTCTGTGCAGTTGTCACTCCAGCGTTTTCTGTCGCCGCAGGCGCGCCCAGATTGTCTTTTAACAACGACGGCGACAGCAGTACCGACCCGGCAACAGTCTCGCTAGCTCGCGCCTCAACAGGCACAGCAGCAGGTTCTAGCAAGACATTTGCGGTACTGCTCTTTGGGGCAGATGCGGGGGCGAGACTGACCTGAGTCAGAATTTGTTGAGCATTGCCTGTAGTTTTCAGTTCCACGCTGCTGGTAGTTGGTGCCGGACTCGGCACGCTCAGCAGCGGCCCGCTAGCAGTTGAGGAGGTGGCATTCGACTTCGTGTTTTGCCCTCCAACAGTTGTCGTTGTGCAGTTTCCCGACGGGCAAGTGCTTTGCAGCAGCGTCAGCGAACCCGATCGCACCTGCCCGTCTGTAGAAATGCTGACGCTGGTGGCGCGATCGGCAGCCGTTCCGGTTCCCACAGCCCGAAACGCTCCCCCAGCCTCGATTGCCACATCGCCGCCAGTGTTACCGCGAGCTTTGATCGAAACAACTTCAACATCTTTCTGCCCAGTAATCGTGCTCGAACCAGCTTTTCCCGACTCAGAACCAGAGTTAATCACCCCTGTGGCGATTCGGCCCGGCGCTGTAATCGAGATATCTCCGCCAGTTTTAGAACCGAAAGCATCGACATTGCCCGATTCTACCGAACCGGCGCTGCGGATGCTGATATCGCCCGCCGCCCCGTTCGCCGATCGAGATGAAACCGTACCAGTAGTCACGTTACCTAGACTGCTAGTGATGCTAATCCCCGCATTCGAGGTAACGTCTCCGACGGCTACAGTACCGCCCATCAGAGCGATCGAGGCGTTATCAGTTCCGACGATCGCACCCGGAGCCTGGATCCTACCTGTACCAAAGGGCGATCGAATCGTCGTCGGATCTTGAAATGTCACCGCCACTGCTGTTGAATTGGGCGCTTTTGTTGCCGGAGAAATCGCGATCAGGCCGCTACCGTCAGCGCGCCCGATCGCGATCGAAGCAAACCCGTTCCGCAGCGAGCTCAATTCCGCAGCCGTCAAGTCCAAAGCCTCAGTCTCCGCAGCACCCCCAATCGTAATATTATGAGCCGGATCTGCTGGTTGCAGCACTCCATTGCCGTTGGTGGCGATCGAATTATTACCACCCGTCAAGTCAATTTCGTTACCAGTCAGGGTAATATTTCCCCCTGTTTCCGAGCCGCGAGCTTCGATCGCGCCCACTGTTACCCCGCCGCGGCCCGTCAGCGTCACGTTACCCGCGCGATCGCCCCTGGTGTCGATCGCGCCGGCAGTCACCGTCCCCTCTGCCGTGACGCTCACATCTCCCGCCCTTGAGCGCAGAACTTCCGAAGAATTGACATTCGTGCTGATGCTGCGGGGAGCTGCTGTGCGTAGCTGACCGGTTGTGACATTACCCGCTGTGCTGGCGATGCGAATTTCTTGATTGTTGGTAGTGATATTTCCGGTGCGGATATTGCCGTCAGCTTTGAGAGTAATTGAGCTATTGTCGGCAAGAGTCAGCGAACTTGTGGTAGTGATTGTTCCCAAACCCGCAGGCGATTGAATAATCAGCGGGTCATAAAATGTGACATCGTTAGCAATCAGAATCGAACCGGTACCGTTGCGGAGACCGATCGTAATTCCAGCAAACCCATTTTGCAAACTTCCGAGTTCGTTTGCTGTCAGATTCAAATAAATATTAGTGCCAACATCTCCAGAACCGCCGATCGCAATATTTTGACCGGGACTCCAAGGTTGCAGTACCAAAAAGCCAGTGCCGCTGACCGAATTTTTGTCGCCTTTAAGATTAATTTCATTACCCGTTAAAGTAATATTTCCCGAACCCCCGGCGACGTAGCTCACTCCCAGAACGCTCCGAGCCGTCAAAGTTACATTGGCCGCCGATTTAGAGCCACTGGCATCAATCTTTTGGGCCGTTACGTTCAGCCCTTCGAGCAAAATATTTCCGCTGCTGCCAGTGTTAGGATTCGATGCAGAAATATTGCCAGCAACGGTTGTTCCCGGACTAATCAAACTAATATTTCCGCCGTTGCTCGACAAATTGCCCGCGGTAACTTGACTGCCAGAAATAGCGATCGAGCCACCATTCGTGCTAATTGTATCTCGAGGATTCATCGAAAAACCCCCCGCACCGCTGCGATCGGCATCTGCCCTGAATGTTACGGATCCAGTAGTTGCTTGAAAGCTCAACTGATTGTCCGCCAAATCAGCAATTGTAATATCGTTTAGCGCTTCCAGAACCACATTTGACCTAGCCGACAAACTTTCCAAAGCTCTAGCCGAAATTGTCAGCGAAGGTTCAGAATTGTTTGGCTGTGCTGGTGGCGTTCCTGTTGCCAAAATATTATTGTTAGCAATAACTGCCGCATCGCCGACACCTTCTGGGGAATCTGTAATTAAAATATTTTCAGGATCTAGCAGCAAAGTCCCCAAACCGTTTGTCCCGGAAGTATCGACAGTACCGTTAAAAATCAATCTTTGCTTCCCCGAAACTTCCACAAATCCGCCCACACCCCCGCTGGTAGTTGCAGAAACGCCCCTCGCGCTGATGTTGCCCAAAAATGCTGTCGTGTTGTCCGCCCAGACAAAAACTCTGCCCCCGTTACCTGCGCTAGTTGCGTTGGCGTCGATCGAACTTTTGCCATCTGCGTAAGTCATCCTCGCATTCGGCACCGTTCCCTCGCCTCGGTAATCTCCCCCGATCCGCACCGTTCCGCCACCGAGAGGCCCTGAAGCGTCAATCTTCGCTCCGAACAGCCCTACCTTGTCGCCCAACACGTTCACAGTCCCTCCCACACCCGATCGGGCAGACACGTCAGCTTCCCCCGATACCAGCGCAGTTCCAGCACCTTTCTCAGGCACGATTTGCCCACCCGTGAGCACAACTTCACCGCGATCGTTCGCAGTTATACCAGTAGCCTCAGCAGCGCCCGGCCCCGAGAGCAGCCGAGGCAAACTCAGGGGAGAGAAGGGAACAGCTTCCGAACCCGACACTCCCGTAGCCGGAGAAACTTCTAAACTCAGCAAAAGTCCGTTTTGACTCAACCGCACCCGATTTCCGCCCGGGACAGCCGCCACCGTAATCTGACCGCCCGGGGCTGAAAGTTGCCCCGTACTGATGACAGTGCCGCCCAGCAAAGTCAAATTTTGCCCATTTCCGACAGCCAAGTTACCTGCATTGACAATACTCCCGGACTGTGGGCCAAAAGCAAAAGCATTCGGCCCTCCGACTAAGGCCGCGTAGTCGTTCGCCCCAGTACCGTTAAACCAGCCGCTGTCAAAACCGATACCGCTAGCGGTGGTAGCAAAAAAAGACCCGGACACGTCGAGTCGGGCATTCGTTCCGAAAATAATCCCTGCGGGGTTGATCAGGAACAAGTTAGAATTGCCGCCGCTAACTTGAATTAGACCGTTAATTAAGGAAGCGTCCCCGCCGACAACGCGCCCGAGGATATTTTTAATACTTGGGTTGGAGATGAAATTGGCAGTTTCGCCAGAATTCAGACCAAACTGAGTAAAACTGTGGAACAGATTTGCTCCGTCTCGGGAGGGAGTGCCGCCTTGAATGTCGTAGCGAGAGG
Source organism: Cyanobacteria bacterium VAR_87_metabat_62 (assembly GCA_031427135.1). Classification (GTDB taxonomy): domain Bacteria; phylum Cyanobacteriota; class Cyanobacteriia; order Cyanobacteriales; family Microcoleaceae; genus Microcoleus. The sequence continues at coordinate 51,511 of JANPMV010000097.1, forward strand.
GCGACGCTGTTCCCGGGGCGGTGACTGCGGTTCCGGTGCCGTCTGATGCTGGAATAATAGACCCGGCCGCAGCAATTTGAGATTGGGGATAAATTGCCACAATCACCCATCTGCTGCTATTTTCGTTGAGGAAAACCAGGTTGGGGGAAAAATCTAATATCCAAAATCCGGCAATGGGAATTGCTGCCAGAATCGATCGCACAGCACGTTGAGCATTCATAAGTTTGCCTCGATCTAGACCTTAATTCGAGTTTTAAATGGAGATTTTAGGTAAAAAAGAGTCGATCGCACCCCAATGCTGACAATTCCTAACGCTAGCCCTCGATCGCAAATTTCAAATTTATAAGTCCAATTTTGATTGTGCCACCAACATAGCAAAGACAGATAGTAAGTGTCGAAACACAAGCAGTTTAAACAGATAAAATTATGAGCGATCGAATTGTCCGCGCGATCGGTTTAACTGGGGGCATCGCCACCGGTAAAACCGCTATATCTAATTATCTGGCAGATACCTATGGATTTCCGATTTTAGATGCGGATATTTACGCCCGCGAAGCTGTGCACCCAGGTTCGCCAATACTCGAATCTATTGTAGAACGATACGGTGCCCTTATTTTGCTCCCCGACGGCAATTTAAATCGGCCCGAATTGGGAAATATTATTTTTTGTAACCCAGCCGAGCGGCAGTGGTTGGAACAACAGATTCACCCTTATGTCCGCCGCAGATTTAATGCAGCAATTAAACGCTGCATTGCTGCCTTAAATCTGGTATCCCAAAACACATTGACTGTGGTTTTGGTAGTGCCGCTGCTGTTTGAAGCTCAGATGACTGACTTGTGTACCGAAATTTGGGTGGTGTACTGTTCGCCCGAAGTGCAGTTAGAACGGCTGATGCAGCGAGATGGCTTGAGTTACGATCGAGCTTCGGCCCGCATTAACGCCCAGATGCCGATCGCTCAAAAGTGCCAAAAAGCTGATGTTGTTTTGGACAACTCGTCAACCCTCGACTCGTTATTCTTGCAGGTAGATGCGGTCCTCTTGACTGTTGACTGTTGACTGTTGAGAGTGAATCGAACAACTGAAAATTGCGCCGATCTGAGGGCGGCCACTTGTCAGAATCATTCATGAATTGCCGCCTAGTCGATCGTTCCGACACAACCGGAAACGATATGAGACTTAAGATTTGAGATTGATCTGAAGGAGGCGATATCGGTTGAAAAACCCCGTTTCTTTAATTTTTGCGCGCAATTCTGGAATAGTTGCGTCCTCATATCAATAAATTATGAAATTAATCTGAAGATTAGTAAAAAGTTACAATTTGCGGTTTTAGTTTCCTTGTTTCCAGAGCGTTTAAAAAGAATTCCAGGGGTTGAATTCTGCTGGTTGTCCTCAATCGGCAGGTAACTCGAACTTACGAGGGAACGGGCGAGCTAGGTGATGGGTTTCACCCCCTTTTGACAAAAAATGAAAAAATTACAGGTACTGTCAATTACTAATTAATTGTTTCGCCAAAAATCCTCTTTTTATCCTGATAGCAGAATGCAGGCTCCGTATCAATAGTGGAAAGTTAGATACGGAACTTTATGATGCGTCTTTACTCTTCCATCCTGATCTCAAGCCTGTTGCTGAGCAGCACCGCAGTTAATGCTCAAAGTCTAGAAACTCGATCGACCTTTTTTGCTCAAGACAACTCTGCTCCCGAATTTTTAACCGCCGTACCCGACACTCAGATTTTTTACGCAAATAAGGATAAAGAGACGCCGCCCGAACGAGGAAGCGGAAGATAAACCCAAATAAATGGATATTTTTGCCAAAAAGAAGCGAAATATACTGAGTTATTATTTTTAGTAGATTTCCTTCTTTTTTTGTGGGGAGAAGTCAGTAATTAGAGCATTCTTGAACTAAGCCAGTCCTGGACGCATGGGCATCGAGAAACCGGGTTTTTATGACGAAAATACGCGTTGCAGGCCGTAGATTCGCGAAAAAACCCGGTTTCTTGGGTCTCCGTGCGATCGCGAACTAAAGTAAAAAAATCGGCGTTGCTGATTTGGAATATGATTTGCCTCCGAAATTTAGTAGGGGCAATTCATGAATTGCCCCTACTCAGCGAGTTTCAGGGATTGCTATAGCGAGTGAATCATACCTAAATTCAGCAACGCCAAAAAATCAAGGTAAAGCGCTCCTTAAGAATCTGGCGCTTTACCTTGATTTTCGAGCGTTTTGAGGCTTTAGTCTTCCGCAGCTTCACCGCCAACAACGACATTGCGAATCCGCAAACTCGGGCCGCCGCAGTTTATTATTTACCGCTACGATCGGTTAAGCGCACCGGCCTGCTGTTTCTGTTGTCGCTGGCTTTTGTGCCGCGACCGCACAGAACCCAGAGCTCCCATTCCCAATAGGGAACCCAGCACTGTCGCAGGTTCGGGTACAGGGGTGGAAGGGTCTGTTAGTTGTGCTGAGGCAGCTCCACCGATCGAGCCATTGACTCCCGCGACATTCTTACTGAAAGTGCCTGCTCCTGTTGCCGTATTAATCGCAATTTGTTGTTTGCCAGCATAACCGTATAAAGTTCCTCGATCAAATAGCAAACCATACACTTGAGAGAAGCCAATATTACCTATTTTGGCACCAGAACCGTTGAGAGCGATCGACCATAAACTATCACCGCTTGATGTAGCCAGAAATCGATTATTGGCCACATCGTATGCTATGTCTCCACTGCTGCTGAAACCTGCAATATTAGCTATTAGGCTTGCAGCACCAGTTAGGGTATTAACTCCGTAGAAACCAGAAAATCCAGTTCCGTAAAGGCTGTTATTGCTACCAAACCCCAAACCATTGATGAAAGCTCCGAAGCTGCCGATTGTTGAGAATGTGCCTAATGCTGGATTGATGCCGACTAAATTGCTAGAGTCACTGGCGAAAAGCTTATTGTCACTTGACAAAGCTAGATCAAACATAAATCTACCGCGGGCAACCTCTGTAAATCCCCCTGTTGAGGTATTGATTACTCCGACTTCTCCAGCGTCGGTAGAAATGAAATTCAGCCCTGCTTTTGCCACTTCCCCTGTACCTAGTGCGATGGCTGCTGCACCAAAAGTTGCGAGCGATAACTTTTTCATGAAAGTTGAAGTACCCATGATCCTAATTTCTCCCAATTAAAGTGAATATTTGCGACGCTGACACTTGGTAGTTATCTAAGTGTTATTACTAATGCCAGATTGCCATATTTGCGCTGTGAAGATCCATGGTTTACAGTTTTCTTTACAAAAAACACACATAATAATACTTAACAATATAGTTAAAAATACTTAAATTGAGCCAATACAGAAGAGTTCAGCAGCGTTTCTACGGAATAACTCGCAAGAATTGAGACGAGACTTTATGAAGTTTTGGTAAAGAACAACCCTTGAATTTCAGATTTGTGAGTTTTCTCGACTTATGAGTAGAAATTTAGTTACAGTTCCAAACCCCCCGACAAGAGCTATCCGTTACCCACATCTTTCTTAACAATCTTGAAAGCATTGTTGCACAATGCTTTCAAGATTCATTTCCCCACAAGCCTTGACAATTTGACAATTATGCTTGTTGAAAAGAATTAAAACTTATTGAGAACTGGTGATTGAGGAATGGGGGTTTGATGGCGTAAGAGCGATCGATCTCCAAAGGTTAAGAAAGATGTGGGTAACGCATAGCTAAAAAAGGAGGGCTATACGCATTCCCAAGCTTTAGTCTTCCGCAGCTTCGCCGCCAACAACGACATCGCGAATCCGCAGACTCGGGCCGCCGCAGCCGACGGGTAAACCGCTTTGTCCTGCTTTGCCGCAGCCGCCGGATTCATCCCAGTAGAAATCGTCGCCGATCGCCTCAATATCCGCTAAAGTGCTGAAAACATTACCCGAAAGAGTAACATCCCGCACCGGATTGTCCAGTTTTCCGTCGCGGATCATCCAAGCTTCGCCGGCGCTGAAAGTAAACATTTCGCCGTTAGTCATGCCGCCTTGCCAATTGCGCGCATAAACTCCTTCAGAGATACCCGAAAATAAGTCAGCAACTGGTGTGTCACCCCGTTCGATCCAAGTATTCGTCATGCGGACGATCGGCGGATAATGATAATTCAAACAACGAGCATTCCCAGTGGGGACTTCTCCCAACTTTCCAGCAGTTTCGCGGGAGTGCAGCCGCCCGACTAAAGCACCATCCTTAATCAACTGAGTCGTAGTTGCGGGAGTGCCTTCATCGTCGTAGAAATAACTGCCACGGTGTCCCTCTGGCGCTGCACCGTCGAAAATTTGCAAGTTTTTGGGGCCGAACTGGCGGCCGAGAGTCATCACTTCCAAAATGTCGGGATTTTCGTAGGCCATGTCGGCTTCGGAGAGGTGTCCGAAGGCTTCGTGGACGAACAATCCGGTCAGAATTGGGTCGATGACGACAGTATAAGTGTTGCCTTGGACAGGTGGTAAGGCTAGGGAATCTACGGCGCGCTGGGCGGCGCTGCGAACTTGAACATCAAGGTTGGTTAAGTCTTCGTAGGCTTTGCGGGAACCGGTGGTTTCGCGGCCAGTTTGTACGGTTTCCCCGCTGCGGGCTGTGGCGGCAAAGCGCATTTCCATGTCTACCCAACCTTGTTCGAGCATTGTGCCTTCGGAGGTGGCGAGGATCATCCGCTGGGTGCTGTCGCCGTAGCGGACGGAGATGGTGGCGATGCAGGGGTCAATGCTACGCAGGATGGCTGCGTAGCGATCGCACAATTGCTTTTTTTCGATCAGGGGAACCAGACGGGGGTCTGTTCCTGTCAGCGGTAGGAAGCAAATGTCTTGTACTGGGGTGACAGGCGCGAGAATCGTTTCTTCCTCGCCGATCAGTTTGGCCGCGGCGATGGCTTCTTCGATTCTTTCGGCGAGGGTGGAAAGTCTGTTAAAACTTGCAAAGCCCCAGCCGCCTTTGTGACAGGCTCGAACTTGGCCCCCAATTGAGACTCCTTCGCTGAGGGTTTCGATTTTTTCGCCCCGCAGCAGGATGTCGGTGCCTTCGGCTTCTTCGAGCCGAATTGCTAGATAATCGACTTGGTTGCGGTAGCGTGCCATTAAGTCAGACAGCAGATTTTTTGAGTCGGCGATCGAGGTGGGCATAAGGAAAGCACGGTGTTAACTGACTTCATTTTGCACTTTTGTAAGGGCGATCGGTCTAATCGATCGAAATATGGGCCCAAGCGCGGAGATTGCGACTTGTTTGGTACGGTTTGCCAATATCGGCAATTGACAAAGGTGGATATGCTGTGAGTTAGGAGTCATGTCAATAACTCCTAAACTTTAATATTAATGATAAATACTTCATTCTTCATGCCTCCGAAGCTTAGTTTATATAGCAAAAATTAGGTAATTAAAACTTTTTTTAATTACTAAAATCATTGATTTTATTCTGTCTTTATACCTGAGCCTTTCGACCCTTCGACCCTTCGGCTCCGCTCAGGGCGACGCTCCGCTCAGGGTACTGTTATTCGTTCCCTGAGCGGAGTCGAAGGGTCTTCTTCCTTCTTCCTTCTTCCTTCTTCCTTCTTATATAACTACTATGAATACTTACTTTTTACCGACAATAAGCGAGATTTTAGCCTCCGAAGGCTCAGAAAATGACCTCATCTTTGATGGGAAGTTAGCAGGAGAAAACAACCGCCCGAAGTGTCCAGGAAGTCGCGGGGCTTCCCGGCTGAAAGCGGAACAGGAATGGTACGGGGCGATCGCCACTTTGAATCAAATGCTCGATCGGCAAAAACCAGCACAAACAACTGATTCACGAATTCCCAATTCCTATCATGGATTAGTCTTATCCGGCCCATCTTCCGTTTTAACTAACCCCGCTTTGGCGAACGGCTTTGCCAATTGGATTTTTACCAGTATTCCCGACAACGATGCAGCTTTGTGGTCTTTTCGGGCCAGACAAAGTTTAGCTTTACTCCCAGCAGCGGCAGATGTCGAAATATCAGTACCTGCTGCTGCGCCTGCGCTGGCTTTGGCGATCGGCGATCCTTTAGCCAACGAGCAGTTTTGTGTGGTTTTAACTGCTACTTTTAGCCTGGTGATGGTTTTAGGTGAAAATTCTGTCGGCATTCCAGCTTTTCTATTTTCTTTCGATCCGCAAGTAGTTGCTTCATCTTGGGAAGTTTTGCGGCGCCGGGTGACTGAAAGCGACAGTTTGCTTGCCAATTCTGACGGCGGCCTCAATTTGCCCGTTAGCCAATTAACTAATAATTCTACTAAATTAGATGCGCTGTTCCAGCAGTTTTCGCCTGTTGCTCCCAACTATCAAACAGTCATGCAGTTTAGTCGCTTACTGTTGCATAATTTACCGGTTGGGAAAGAGGAAGCAGGTAGGGTCAAGAATGAAAGAGTTGATCATAGTTTGAAAAGTCGGGCAGGTATCAACTGCAAATCTCCAATTCCTCACGCTACTAAAGAGGTGGAATTGCTACAGGCGATCGCCCACGAAGTCCGCACTCCTTTGGCTACCATCCGCACCCTGACTCGGCTGCTGCTGAAACGCCCCAAACTCGATGCGGTGGTAATCAAGCGTTTGGAAACCATTGATGCTGAGTGTACCGCTCAGATCGATCGCTTCGGTTTAATTTTCCGCGCCGTGGAAATGGAAATGTCGCAAGCCAAAAACTCCGCCGTACAGCTAACAGTAATGTCTCTCGGCGAAGTGCTGCTTCATAGCATTCCGCGCTGGCAAAAACAAGCAAGTCAGCGCAACCACACTTTGGAAGTTATTGTGCCGAAAAAATTGCCAGCGGTAGTCAGCGATCCGACGATGCTGGATCAGGTTTTAACTAATTTGATTGAGAATTTTACTCGAACTTTGCCCTCGGGTAGCCGCATTCAGGTAGAGGTGACTTTGGCCGGCGATCAGTTAAAGTTGCAGTTGGAATCGAAACATCCATCCGACAGTGAGGGCGAATCGGCTTTTGCACCTGCTGCTAATGCTCCTCTAAGGTCGATCGGGCCTTTGCTGATGGTGCAGCCGGAGACAGGAAGTTTGAGTTTAAATTTGAGCGTGACTAAGAACTTATTTCGGGCTGCTGGGGGAAAGTTGGTAATTCGCCAGCGGCCCCAAAAAGGTGAGGTAATGACGGTGTTTTTGCCACTTCAATAGTTATTGGTTAGTTGTTAGTTGTGATATCAAATCCTCTCTTCTTCGGAATAATATAAACGGAGGACACGGCAGTGCCGTGTCCCTACAATTAATGGGTAGGGACACGGCACTGCCGTGTCCTCGGTATCATTCCGATGCAACCGGAAACGATATGATTGGTTATTTGTGAGATGACCGACTTCTTAAAAAAGTCTGTCATCTGGGTATTATCGCTTTTTTCAGGCATTCTAGATTACAATAGTCTTGTAAAACGCGATCGCTGTTAGATCCCGGACTTCTTAAAGAAGTGGCGGATCTGCTGAGTATTCGGTTTTTTTAGATAGGCTTATTTATCGTTGCTTACTAAAATCCTATGGTAACACTTCAGCTCAGACAGCTCGATATTCCGCTAGGACAGCGAGTGCTGCTACATGATGTTAGTTGGTCAGAATTTGAAGCTATTTTAGCAGAAATGGGCGAACATCGCGCCGCCCGCTTAGCTTACAGTCGAGGAACATTGGAGATTCGGATGCCTTTACCAGAACATGAGGTAGATCAAGAACTGATTGGCGATATGGTGAAGATATTGCTAGAAGAATTAGAAATAGATTGTGAGTGCTTTGGTTCGACGACGTTCAAACGAGAAACGAAAAAAAGCGGTGTGGAACCAGATCAATGTTTCTACATTCAAAACCATCAGCAAATGAGAGGAAAACGGCGGGTGGATTTAACAGTCGATCCGCCTCCTGATTTGGCCATTGAAATCGATGTCACTTCCAAGACGCAATTGGATGCTTATCAAGCTTTGCAAGTTCCTGAGTTGTGGCGGTATGAGAATAATCAACTGCAAATTAATGTACTCCTAGATGGGAAATATGTTAGATTCCCCAGTAGCCAGATTTTTCCAGAATTGCCAATTGTTGAAATGATAGGTGAGTTTGTCGCTCAAAGTGTAACTCTCGGCAGAAGCCCGACTTTAAGAAATTTTCGTCATCTGATCCGGCGGACGATCGCGAATTAGATTGCTCGTTAAATTTAACTGGTTGCTAGGGCTTGTTTTCAAACGCGGAGATTCCCCCTACCTTGCCCCATAATCCCCCTTAACAAGGGGGCCGAATGAGCATCCAAGTACCCTGGTAGGAGGATTTAGGGGCATCTGATATCAAATCCGTTTGCATCGGAATGATATAAACGGAGGAGACGGAGGAGACGGCAGTGGCCTTTACCAAACCCGCATAATTTGTTGGTAAAGGCCCAACCCTCAACACGCATGTAATTACGGGGCCGCC
>JANPMV010000098.1:0-127368 GCA_031427135.1 Cyanobacteria bacterium VAR_87_metabat_62
TACGGGTATTTGACCTGATATCGTTTCGGGTTGTACTCAGACATGACAAGCGTGGAGACCGCGTGTGCCTTAGTCCCTACGCCTGATTAATTGTCGGGACTATGGCACTCGCGGTCTCCTAACTTGGGCTACTAATAATTCCGATGCTACCGGATTTGACCGGACACGATATGGTCGGTCAATCTGAACCCTGATTCCCTAAAAGTTCGATCGACAATCTGAAGGAGTCGGGATTTTGTGTTTTCTGTAAAGTCGATTGGCCTTCACCGTATTTACACGTAAAACAACTGCTTAGAAGTTACTCAGTATTTCACCAATGCTCAGAGATGCAGCGAATTTCTTTGGTAAAAAATCCGATTTATGGGTAAGTATTGTTATCCCTACTTAGGCAAAAGTAGACTCATCAAAAAAAAAATGGTCTTCATAATTTCCTCATACTTTTTAGCTAATGTTTATTCCAGGGTTTGGGGTTGAAGGTCGTTAGCGAAGCCCTCGAAGAGGATCGCACGCTCAGCAGCATCCCGATGCCAAAGAACGAACCTGTTGTCAGGGGAGTTTGGGTGTGTGACTGTACTTTCGATTAACTGGTGCGACAGCACAACCAACCTGAATAAGTCAGGAGTTAGGCACTGATAACAGGCCGAGCCAAGTCAGAGTAATTTATTTAAAGAGTGTGGAGATTTTTCAAATGTCATATCAGCTATCTTCTAAAGGTAACAGCTCGATTCTGTGCTATTACGCAAATGTTACCAACCAAATTCAAGTAGTTCGGATTGGGAACATTCCTAATTGGTACTTTGAAAGAGTGTTGTTTCCGAGACAGCGACTGATGTTTGAAGCTGCGGTGGAAGCAGTTTTAGAAATTCATACCAGCGCGGTGCCAAGTGCTATTTTATCGGACAAAATTCCTTGCTACGTACTGCGGGTTATAGAAGAGGTAAGTTTCGAGGGCGCACTGGTTATTTCTGAAGAACGATGTGCGGTATTAGCCCGCTAATCCTCAGCAATAATCAGACACGAGCGATCGAGAACGGCAACGAAAATATTAGTTAAGTAATGTTTGAGTGATGGGAAAAATGCAGAAAAATCTTGTCAATATCACCTTGGTTGTAGTCACAGAAGAAGTGGAAATTATCTTGGAGTCCTATCCCAAGTATCCCTACCAAGAAGCTTTTTCGCCCTCGGGCTTGCGCCAGGATTTAATTGCTTACGTGCTGAACCGAGTTCCTAATAAATATACTGCGATCGACTCCGAGTCTGTGTCGGGTCAAACAGTCCAGTTTCGCTGTTCTTCAGAGCAGTTGCTGGAAATAGAAGATTTGATTCATACTGGGATTCGGGACGTGCTGTACAGCTATGAGAAGATAGATTATCGCCTTTGGGAACAAGTTAAATCCGGTTTGATACTTGCTAGTTGGTAAGGAATAGTTAACTGTTGACTGTTGAGTAATGACTCGATTTTATAATTGTTATGAAGCGTGGCTTTGAGATGAGGGAGATGCCGAGTTCCTCGGCACTCTTGTTGGTTGGGCGATCGAGCTATAATTGTGCATCGGCTCGATCGAGATCAAGACTTTTGATAATCATTGCAGCTGTCGCAGGGGCCATTGGGGTTGACAGCACAGCGCAGAATTTCCGATCGAGCATTAAAGTTGCAGCTAGCATCTCCGACAACCCAGATGCCGCTGACAAATGTTCTTTCCGTCGGCGGTTGGGCACACTGCACGTACAGGGCAATTTTTTGCAGTTGGTAGCGGCCGGATTTGAGTTGATAGCGGTGGTGGCGTTCTAACACAGCATAGGTTTGTCCTTCTAAATCGAGATAGTTCCCCGGTTGTGGCGTCCAATCCAGCCGGATGCTTCCTAGGGATTGGCGGGGGTGAGAGATAATCACCTCTACGGGTAAAGTATTTTGTTCCATGTGGCGGTATGGCGATCGAGTACACGCTGATGATATCGTATCCTCCGTGTTTATAGTGAGGACTTGAGTCCTCTAATTCTGATAAGGACTAAAGTCCTCACTACAAACCTTTAAAATCATTTTCGGTAATCACAAATTCCAAAAATATGCCATGCCTTCCATGATTCCCGAAGCGCAAGCAGATCCAGCTAAATAATGATTTTCGGTACCATATTCGCGATGCCATTCTAAGAGTTCTGACAGAGCATTCGCGACGATAACTCCCCGGACATCCTGTTGAAACATACTGATATCATTGCCAGAATCGCCACAAACTAATGTTGCTTCAGATGGAATTTGCAGGCGCTTTTGTAAATAAGTCATGGCATTGCCTTTATTGCTAGTTTGCGGTAAGATATCTAGATCGCGATTGCTGCTAAAAACAATTTGAGCTGCCAGTCCCGATGCAGTTAACTGTTGCTGCAAAGCCTGGAAAGTCGAGCTGTTTTCTACTGCTGGTTCCAGACAATAACTGATTTTCCAAGGATTTTGTTCTTTGAGAGATTGAGGTTTTAGTTGGGGAAACTGCTGAGCTAAAGAGGCGATCGCCATTTTATCCCAGTCTTGAGAAAGATATTGGGCCCAATCTAAATCGATGGTTCCGTCTTGGTAAATTTCGCTACCTACACCTGCGATCAGGTAGTCCGGTGCGAGCAGTTGCTTTTGGGCAATTAATTCGCGGGTTGAAGCATGAGAACGCTCGGTAGCGTAAATTAAACAAATTTGCGATCGCACAGGTTGCAAGCGCTGGTTGAAAACTTGAGTTGCTTCGTCGTCTCCAACTAATGTGTTGTCTAAGTCGGTCACTAATAAGAAATTCATTTTATTAATTGGGAATTGGGAATTGGGAATTAGGAATTGGGAATTAGGACTTACAGCAGATTCCAGGTATGTGAGATACATAGTTCTTGTAGGGACATGGCAGTGCCGTGTCCCTACGGGATATTGAATGTACGACCTAAACCTGGAATCTGCTGTATATCAATTCCGGTTGCACTGGAGTGATATAGAGGAGACGGCAGTGCCGTTTCCCTACCGTCATTAATTGTAGATATAGAGGAGACGGCAGTGCCGTTTCCCTACCGTCATTAATTGTAGGGAAACGGCACTGCCGTGTCCTGATTTCGGGTAATATTAATTCCGATGCAACCGGAATTGATATCATTTCCGGCTGCGTCGGAATGATATAACAGGATACAGCAACAGCTTCAAAAATAACGGGGGCAATTCGTAAATTGCCCCCAAATGAGTTAGAAATTGCAAACTCTCCTCAGTCGGAAGAAGTTACTCAAGTCGGTACACTTGCCGACACTAGCAGCCATAATGACACTGCTGATAAACTCAGCATACAATAAGAAGACGCCACACAACTCAATTTTGTTTCTCAACTGTTTGATATCGTTTCCGGTTGCATCGGAATGATAGAGGAGGACGGCACTGCCGTATCCCTACAATCAATTTGGCGTAGGGACACGGCATTGCCGTCTCCTCGCTTGTCATTCCGGCGCAGCCGGAATTGATATGACTGATCGAGTGGGTAGATGAACTTATCTAATCGGAATTTCGATGATAAATTCGCTGCCTTTACCTGGTTCCGAGAGGCATTGCAATTTGCCGTTGTGTTTTTCAACGACAATTTGGTGCGAAATTGATAAACCCAAACCAGTGCCTTTACCTACGGGTTTTGTGGTAAAAAACGGGTCAAACAAACGCACGATATTATCTTGGGGAATGCCCGGGCCGTTGTCTTTTATCCGAATGCAAATACTTTTGTCGTCAATCGTTTCAGTTTTAATTGTAATTGTCGGCAAACGAAAATTTGTGGTATTTTTTGCTTGGCTGCTGCTTTCTTCCAATGCGTCCATCGCATTTGCTAATATATTCATAAATACCTGATTCAACAGTCCGGGATGACATTTGATTTTCGGCAGTTCTCCGTATTCTTTAATCAGTTCAATTCCCTGCCAGTTTGCCTTGGCTTTCAGCCTGCTGTTCAACATTAATAACGTACTTTCTAAACCTTCGTGAATGTCGGCAGGCTTGATTTTTGCTTCGTCGGTTCGCGAGAAATTGCGGAGAGTTTGAATGATTTCTACAATTCGCTCGCATCCTGTCTGCATCGAATTGAGCAATTTTGGCAAATCTTCGGCTAGAAATTCTAAGTCTATATCCTCGGCTTGGTTCTGAATTTTGGCTGGGGAATTTGGGTATTCTTCTTGATACATTTGCACGATTTCTAGCAAGTCGAGAACGTAGCCGCGGACGTGGCAGAGGTTGCCGGCGACAAAGCCAACTGGGTTGTTAATTTCGTGGGCAATTCCTGCTAGGACTTGTCCGAGGGAAGACATTTTTTCGGTTTGGACTAATTGCATTTGAGTTTGCTGTAATTCGCGCAATGCTGTTTGCAATTCCTGGGATTTTTGCCGATCGCGCGCAGCAGCCGCGGCACGTTCTTCCTCAACTCCGATCGCGGCGGCAATAATTCCGATCAGCTTGCAGTCGGCTTCTGTGGGCGCGATCGACTCTGTGTAGAGAACGCACATCGCACCTACGTAATTGTCGCCCAGTCGCACTGCTTGTCCCAGATAGCTTTTCAGTTGGTAGCGGATGACAGCGGAATCGATTTGACCGTAGATACTGTTCTGCAAGTCAGGAATCGCCACAGCCGCGTCGCTTCCTTGGCTGCATACATCGGTGCAGATGTGGCCCTCGGCGCGATCGACAGCCGGGTAATCCGGCGGTGTTTGCCAAGTCGCGATCGCGCGCAGCAGTCCGCTATCGACGTGGCTGTAGATGGCGCAGCTTCCACCCAAAAGCTCGCCAGCTAAGGATGTCAGGCGCTGGATGTTGTCAGCGGCATTGGTGGTGAATCCCAAAAAGCACTCGTTAATTTTGCTGAGGCGGTACTCGGCTTGCCGGCGCGCCGTCATGTCACGGGAGTTGATCGCAATTCCGTTCACAGCGGGGTCTGCTAGCAAGTTAATGCCTACGCCTTGGAGAAAACACCAAGAACCGTCAACGCGCCGGAAGCGACCTTCTAGGGCGATCGGATCGGCTGGATTTGCGATCAGTTTCTCGTGCTGGGAAATCACCGCAGCAATGTCGTCTGGGTGGACGAAATCGAGGACAATTTCACCGACGAGTTCCTCTGGTTCGTAGCCCAAAACAGTTTCTATAGAAGGGCTTTCGTAAACAATGCGGTCGCTTGCGTCCAGAATAGTAATGATGTCAGAACTGTTGAGAATCAGCGATCGCCATTTGGCTTCATTTTGCAATAAGGCTGACTCGGCTTGTTTGCGATCGGTAATATCCTCGACCATTTCCAAGATAAACTGCGGCATTCCCTGACTGCTATCGATGACAGAGGCGCTGAGGCGTCCCCACCTGATACTGCCGTCAGGGCGAAGGTAGCGCTTCTCAATTTGGTATGCCGATCGCATCCCGGCGACCAACTCTTGGCGCAATTCGCGGTCGATTTTGGCATCTTCCGGGTGCGCGCAGCCGTCGAGGCCGGCACCGCGCAGTTGGGTTTCCGATCGCCCCAGCATTGCTTGAAATGCCGGATTAGTGGCGATCGCCATACCTTCGAGAGTAGCGACGGCCATGCCGATCGCAGCGCGTTCAAAAATTGCCCGAAACCGCTGTTCGCTGTCGCGCAAAGCTGCCTCCGCTTCCACTTCCTGAGTGATGTCCCGCCCCGCGACTACCATGCCTTTGCGCGAACCGTCGGGGTTGAACAGCGGCACTTTGCGAACTTCAAACAAATTGCTGCCACCTGTGGGCAGGGGGACGGTTTGGCTGCGATCGGCGATTGTGCCCCTTTTCCAGGTGGTTTCGTCGGTTTCCTGCCAAGTTAGGAGGATTTCTCTGACTCTGGGAGTGGCTGCGGCTGCGAGTTCGGCAGTAGTTTTGCCCTGGTAGTCGGCGTTTTCCCAGCCTAAAAGTTTCAGGGCGCAGTCGTTGGCAATTAGCCAGCGCCCCTCGCTGTCTGTGAGGTTGATGGCGTCGGGCACGGCGTCGATCGCGGTTTTCAGCCAGTATTCTCGATCGCGCAGGGCTGCTTCGGCGCGCTTGCGATCGGCAATTTCGGCGACGGTTCCTTCGTAGTAAAGAATTTTGCCGTTTTCGCCCCGGACTTCGCGCACGTTTTCCGAGATCCAGGTTGTGCTGCCGTCTTTGCAGTATATGCAGGACTCAAACTCTTTCAGGGAGCCGTTTTTGCTGATTTCGGCGATGAAGGAAGCGCAACGAGTGCGATCGGCATAAAGTTGGTTCGCCGAACATTTTGCGATCAGTTCTGACGGGGAATCGTAGCCGTAGATTCGGGCGAGTGCGGGGTTGGCGCTGAGATAGCGCCCGTCGGGGGCGGTTTGAAATATGCCTTCGGTGGCGTTTTCAAAGATGCTGCGGTATTTTGCCTCAGCTTCTTTGAGGGCTTCTTCTGCTTGGAAGCGATCCGTGATATCAGATTGGACGCCGATGAAGTGGGTGACGCAGCCGTTGCTGTCGCGCACGGGGGAGACGGTAAATTCGTTCCAGAAGGGAGTGCCGTCTTTGCGGTAATTTTTGAGAGTTACTTTGCAATCGTGTTTTTCTTGCAGGGCGACGCGGATCTGAGCCAGGGCGTCGGGATCGGTATCCGGGCCTTGCAGGAAGCGGCAGTTTCGCCCGATGATTTCGTTGCGATCGTAGCCTGTAATCTGCTCGAAGGCTGGGTTACAGTAAACTACGGGGTTGTCCGGCTGCTTCGCGTCGGCGATCGTAATGCCGTTGCTGGTAGCTGCCAGGGCGCGATCGTACAACCGAAATACTTCTTCTATTAAATTCGGTGCATTGCCGCCGGTACGAGTCGGCAATATATTTTCAGAAGGAATGTTTATATCGATCTGCATGAGGTTCTATAGATTGAGTTTATTGTCGATCGCCAACGGCAGCACACCCCGCAAGTTTAACAGAATTGCCCTGTTTTCCAAAGGCTGAAGTTATATCAATTCCGGTTGCACCGTCAGGTGATTGTTGACGGTTAACGGTTGACTGCGCCGCCCTGAGCCCTTCGACTACGCTCATGATAAACTACGTCGAAGGGTTGACTGTTTGAACAATACCGATGTAAGGGGAAACGATATTACAAGGCTATTAGGCAGAATTTTAGATATAAATTATACCAAAAAAATCTTAACTCCATCGTTTTAATTTATAAGAATTGTTGCTGCGTTATCTCTATCTCTGGTATGGTTTAATTTACAGGGTTTAGTCGGCTTACTGGTTCGCCCTAATATTTTAGTTAAATACTTTTTAGTTAAATAATTCAAATTCTGCTGAAACAAACCGATTCACGATTAATTTTGAACGATCGCGGCGAGTTCCGAAATATTGTCGATCGCAAAAGTCGGTTCTAGGGCGAGACACTCAGCGCGAGATCCGTAGCCGTAAGCCGCCCAACAAACATCTATCCCAGCATTTTTAGCAAACAGCAAATCAACCGCCGCATCGCCTACCATTAAAACCTGGCTGTTATCCAATTCCGGGAACAGCGGTTTAATAATCGAGTAAAAAACAGTCGGACTTGGCTTCTGAATTATTTGTCCGTCATCACCTAACACTAAGTCAAAAAAACCGTTAATTCTTAACTTTTTTAGAAACAAATTCACAAAACTAACGTGTTTGTTGCTAAAAACTACCAGATTCAAGCCCAAATTGTTCGCCAACTGCAAAAATTGCTTTGTTCCTGGAAATAAATCTAGCTGCTTTTCACCTTCTGTGCGATAAAAAGAGCGGTAAGTTTCAACCCATTCGCCAATTGCGCTTTCCTCGATCGCCGGATAGAGCATTTTGAAAGTATTCGGTAAATTGATGCCGATCGTAGCTCTAATTGTATCAGCAGCAGGCGGCTCGACCTCGAAACTTTCAAAAGTTTTAGTAATGCAAGATATAATGGCTTTATGAGTAATTGCCAAAGTGCCGTCAAAGTCGAAAATAATTAACTTGTACTGACTCATATTCCGTTCCCAATGTGAAGTATAATCTTTAAACATTCAAGAGGTCAACATGAGTGTCACTGAAAAACCAGAACTTTTAGTAACAGATTTTACAGATTTTCCCGACCATACTCAACTACCAGACTCCGACGGTAATTTTGTGAAGAACTTTCAAGAACTACCTCAAAGTATCCTGCTAACAACATCTGTTCGACCTATTTTAGACCAACTTCATCCCGACGGACAATATTGTATCGGTCAAGATTCCGGCATTTATTGGCGAGTCCCGCAACCCCCAGAACCCCTAGCCAAAGGAGCCGAAGCACCAGATTGGTTTTACGTCCCCAACGTGCCGCCAACTCTCGACGGAAATATGCGGCGTTCGTATGTAATGTGGAAAGAATTAATGCCGCCATTAATTATACTAGAATTCGTCTCTGGGAATGGCAGTGAAGAAAGAGATAAAACTCCAAGAAAGGGTAAATTCTGGATTTACGAGCAGATTATTAGACCTGCATTTTACGGAATTTATGAAGTCAAAAAAGCCCAAATAGAATGCTATCATTTGGTAGAAAATAGATTTGAGTTAATGCCGAAAAATCAGCGCGGACATTACCAAGTCGAGCCAATGGGATTAGAATTAGGTATTTGGCAAGGAGTTTATCAGGGTGTAGAATTGCCTTGGATGCGCTGGTGGGATGCTAGCGGGAATTTGCTGCTGGCTGCTGATGAACGGGTAGAACAAGCAGAATTTGTCGCCGAACGAGAACGACAAATGCGAATAGAAGCTGAGTTACGAATTCAAGCTTTAGAAGCCCGTTTGCGAGAGTTAGAATCAGGCTAAAATTAATGCCCGGTTTGTAGTAAGGATTTTAGTCCTTAATAGTAGGGTATCAAAGACTAAAGTCCTGACTACAAACAAATTTTATTTGCTTGATTTGATATGAATTTAAAAAAAGATCGCTTCTAGTCCAGAAGCTGCTTGTATTATTTGATAAGTATTTTGTAGCTTTGTGTAAATCCTATGGCATTAATTGTTCAGAAATTCGGCGGGAGTTCGGTTGGTACTGTCGATCGCATTCTAGAAGTAGCCCGACGAGTAGTCAAGACAGTACAGCTTGGCAACTCCCTGGTTGTGGTACTTTCAGCAATGGGCAAAACCACCGACGGTTTAGTGAAACTCGCCAAGGAAATTTCCCCCAATCCCAACAAGCGGGAAATGGATATGTTGCTCTCCACTGGGGAACAAGTATCGATCGCACTTCTGAGTATGGCATTGCAGGAAATGGGACAGCCCGCAATTTCCCTCACCGGCGCTCAAGTCGGCATTGTCACCGAAGCCGCCCACACCCGCGCCCGGATTTTGCGGATCGATCCGACTCGCATTGAAAGCCAGCTAAACAGCGGTAAAGTCGTAGTCGTTGCAGGTTTCCAAGGCATCACCGATGCCGGAGAATTGGAAATTACCACCCTTGGGCGCGGCGGTTCCGACACGACAGCAGTAGCCCTCGCCGCAGCGCTGCGGGCCGACAAATGCGAAATTTATACCGACGTGCCCGGAATTCTGACTACAGATCCGCGCTTGGTAGCCGACGCGCAACTGATGGATGAGATCACTTGCGACGAAATGCTGGAATTGGCGAGTTTGGGCGCAAAAGTGCTGCACCCGCGCGCCGTGGAAATTGCCAAGAATTACGGCGTGCCGCTGGTAGTGCTTTCTAGCTGGAGCGACGCCCCCGGTACGCTGGTAGTGTCCCCACCCCCCCAACCGCGCCCTTTGGAGGGCTTGGAGCTCGCAAAAGCGGTGGATGCGGTGGAGTTTGACTTGGATCAGGCGGGGGTATCGCTGTTGCGTTTGCCCGATCGCCCGGGAGTAGCAGCGCGGTTGTTCGGTGCGATCGCGCAGCAAAATCTCGATGTAGACTTAATTATCCAATCAATTCACGAAGGAAATACCAACGATATCGCCTTCACCGTAACGCGAAATTCTCTGCAACAAGCCACCGCAGTTGCTGATGCAATTATCCCCGCCTTGGGTAAGAATTCTCGGCCCGAATTGGGAGAACCGGAAGTGAAAGCCGAAGAAAGACCGATCGCTAAAGTTAGCATTGCAGGTGCGGGAATGATCGGGCGTCCGAGGGTAGCAGCCCAAATGTTTAAAACTTTAGCGGATGCGGGAATTAACATTCAAATGATTTCCACATCCGAGGTGAAAGTTAGCTGTACGATCGATGCTGCGGATTGCGATCGGGCTGTTGCTGAACTTTGCAAAGCATTTGAGGTCGCCAACTCCCCAGTTGGACTGCATTCATCATCCCAAAAACCGCCCGCAGTCCGCGCCGTTGCGTTGGATCTGAACCAAGCGCGTCTGGCAATTCGCCATTTGCCCGATCGACCCGGAGTCGCAGCCAAAATGTTCGGGCTTTTAGCCGAAGAAAACATCAGCGTAGACACGATCATTCAGTCGCAGCGGTGTCATAATATCGACGGCATATTGACTCGCGACATTGCATTTACCGTAGCACAAATTGATGCCGAAGCTGCTAAAATAGTCCTGGAAAAAGCCGCCCCAGAATTCGGCTGGGGCGAAGTTGCAGTCGATACAGAAGTTGCCAAAGTTAGCGTTGTCGGTTCCGGGATGATCGCGCATCCGGGAGTAGCAGCAAAGATGTTTGAAGCGCTATCTCAGCATCAAATCAACATTCAAATGATTGCTACTTCCGAGATTAAAATTAGCTGCGTTGTCGATGAGGCACAAGGTGTCATAGCTTTGAAGGCAATTCACGCAGCCTTTGAACTTGCCGGCACCGAAAAAATCCAAATTCCCGCCTAGCCTAGTAGGGACACGGCACTGCCGTGTCCTGACTATCTAATGATTAGGCTGTGTTAGGATCGAATTGGCGATCGACCAAAAAGGATTTAATCTTATGACTGTAGCAAAGGAACAGACGACTGGTAGCATTAGCAATAGTGGCTTATCAAATTTTCGCATCACTATCGAACGTCTGATCGAACTTTTAGATTTAGAAGAAGAGGATGAGTACGGGATTTTGAGACCGACCGAGTATGCTTTCAGGACAGCGATGAAATTGATTGTAGAAACCTATGATATTTTGGGTGATAATTTCCCTAAAGCATCCATTGGTACAGACGATCTAGGTAGTATCAGACTTGCTTGGCAAAATGTAAATGCCGATCGGAGAGTACGCTTGTTCTGCCCGCATAATGCTGATGATAAAGCTTACATTTATCATCAAAAGAGTGAGGAGTATGGCTCGGAAGATATTACTTCAGCAGCAACCTTATCCCATTGGCTAGAATGGTTTAATAAGGTATGACCGATAAATATTCTCGGAGGGAATCAGATGTAGTCATAAATATCTAATGATTCATTACAGTGGCAAGTAAAATACCAGGTAGCTCCTGTATTTCTTGTAAAACACTCTTATAAGTGTGAAAACGTACTATAATATCTATTATTCGTAGAAAGAGTTTATCCCCTCTGCTCTGCGAATGATACAGCAGATTCCACGTTTATGAAGGACACCCGCCTATCGATCTATCCCCGCCGCCGTAGGGATACGCGGCCGGTTTGTGACATAT
Organism: Cyanobacteria bacterium VAR_87_metabat_62; assembly: GCA_031427135.1. Taxonomy (GTDB): domain Bacteria; phylum Cyanobacteriota; class Cyanobacteriia; order Cyanobacteriales; family Microcoleaceae; genus Microcoleus. The sequence goes on from JANPMV010000098.1 coordinate 11,542, forward strand.
TACTAAAGCTCCAACTGTTAAAGTTGGGTCAGCATATACTCGATCCTAGCCCAACCCCAGAACCGCTACAGCTTCCGTAAGTCTCCTTTGTTTAAGAGCTATAAGGCAATCTAGCAGAAACTTAAAGATTAAATTCCTAAGAATTTAGTAACTGTTGCCAATTCAGAGATATTAATGTTATGCTGATCAAATCAGCACTCATAATCTCTAAAATTCTGATAGTCGTTTTGGCAGGCTTTTTTTTTAAGCCTCACCACTAAGAATCCGCTTTCCGATTAATACCAATGAACAATCCTCACCGGAGTTCCAGCCAGGAGCTCCTTTTTTTGGGCTCATTTCTAAAGCAGAGTGAAGTGAGAGCTTGTTCCTAAGTACAGCGCTTTGCATCTAAATGGAGTACACCACTCCCCAACCCTCCCCGAAGTTCGGGGAGGGTGCCCGATAGGGCGGGTGGGGTGAATGTACTTCACTCAATTGGAATCTCCTGTATGTTATAACTAACGACTTATGAGTACGAAAAATCACTTCAATTCTTTACCTGACAGTGCTATTGTCTATAGAGCTTTACTCCGTCGTCAATGGATTGACGAAGCAAATTTAGTTGTATCTTCCGCTTATTTACTGCGAGCGAATGAACTGGGTTTATCGGTGACAATTGCCAGTGTTTGTTCCCCCGAACAATGTGCGGCAAAATTCAAAAATTGTTACGGAGTTGCTAGTATCCAAGTAGGACAAATTCGTGAATTAGGTTTAGATGCAGTACCTGATTCAGCATCCCACGCTCAAATTGTTGGTTTACCTGATGTGACAGATAACCCAGACAGGGCTGAAAGATTGGCTGATTTGTTAGCCGATAGTTCGATAATTGTATGGACACCTTCGCAAACATAGCTGAGCAAGTTTTAAGATTAAATCTGGCTTAAAACCCCTGATAATACTCGGCGGTTGAAACCGTCGAGTATTTCTTGTGCGATCGCCTCCACCACCGGTACGCAAACCGAATTCCCAATTTGCTTGTAACTTTCCCCCGCACTCGCACAACTCTTAAAATCTTCAGGGAAACCCATCAGACGGTAGCATTCCTTCAGCGTCAACTTTCTCACCAAATCTCGATCGGGAAAATAGACAAAAAACCTGCCCGATGTTTCTTGCGAAGGAATAGTCGGATGCACGCCATCCACCGAATAAATCCGATTCGGCTGTCGGTGCACCCTCGATAAATGTTCTGTATTCGGCCTCACGCCAGTTTTCCAAGTACCTTTATTTCTGTAACCTACAAATAAAAGTCCCGAATCTTGCTTTCTCGGATACTCAATTAAAGTATACTCCGATTTATCCAATATTTCAAAACTTCCAGTCTCGTCTAGAAATTCCCTAAGTTTTGGCGGAAACTTGGTTTTAAGTCGAGAAAAATTGAATTCTTTACCCTTAGTTGCAATAATAAATATTCTTTCGCGATGTTGAGCAATGCCAAAGTCTTTAGCATTCAAAATTTGATGATTTACACTGTATCCCAAATCTTCAAGACTGGCAATAATTACTTTTAAAGTATTTCCCTTGTCGTGATGGATTAAATGCTTGACATTTTCCAGAACAACAACTTGAGGTTGTTTTACTTTGATGATTTTACAAATCTCGAAAAATAGCGTCCCTCTAGTATCTTCAAAGCCTAGCTTTTTGCCGCAGATGCTAAAAGGTTGGCAAGGAAATCCGGCGACTAAAATATCAAAGTCTGCTAAATCGGCAGGATTGATGTTGCTGATGTCTGCAAAAGGCACTTCGCCGAAGTTTTCTGCGTACACTTCTCGGCATTTGCTGTTAATCTCGCAGGAAAAAACGCATTCAAAGCCAATGTTTTCAAAACCTTGCCTAAAACCTCCTATACCTGAAAACAAATCTATAAATTTCATCTATAATTTTATACTAAATGTTAATCAATCCAATAATAACATATTTTGTTTCTCTCTCTTCTTCCACTCTGCGTCCTCTGCGCTCTCTGCGGTTCAAAAAACTAATTCAAACAAAAACCTGCATCGCATAGGGAATTGCCGTGTCTACAGATATCGGGTAGAATGCCGATCGCCCAAAAAACTCCCAAACTTGTCCCACCGCCGACTAAACTAGAAATAGCAGCACAAAATACAGCCATCAACTACTTCCTTTCACCAACCATGAGTCAAACCTTAGACAACCTCACCGCCATTGATGACAAGCTATCCAAGCGCCACATCGACCTCGATCCGGGCGGCTACTTCATCATCTATGTCGATCGCACAACTAGCTCAATCTGCGCCAAACACTACACCAACATCATCGACGATCGAGGCCTCGCCATCGATCCAGAAACTGGTAAACCCATCCCCGCCCGCGGCAAGGTTGAACGCACTGAAGTCACACTTTTTACCGCCCGAACCGCCAAGGAACTTTGCGTCAAAATCCTAGAAGAAACCCGCCCCAATCCGGTGACAATGTTAGATCACGCGGCTTATCTGGGACGGGAATTTGTGCGGGCAGAAATTGCATTATTGAGCGATCGAGAATACATTCAAGATTAGTGCAACTGATCGCATCTGAATAGCACCAGATTACGAAAAACCTTGATACCAGAAATAAGTCACCATCGGAATCACTGTCGCCAACACCAACAGCACAACCACAATAACTGTGGCATTGCCTTGATCTGTGTCTTCAGCTTTTTTAAATGTGCCTTCAACTTGAATATTGTCAACAACTTCAGGCGCACCCGGATCGGGTTGGCCAGACAAAACAGTTGCAATTCGCGAACTGGCTGCGGCAAATGCCTCGTTGTATTTATTGCCTTCCCGCAATGGCACTTGCACGGTTTCGCCAGCTACACTCTGGGCAATGTCATCGCTTAGCAGGGATTTAACCCCTTCTCCGGTGCGAATTGTCGCGCTGTTGGTAACAGTGTCGAGAACGAGTAAAATTTGATTAGTCTGGTCTTCTTTTTCGGGAAACCACTGTTCAAATAGTTGATCGGTGAAAGTGGCAGTCGTTTCGCCGTAGTCTAAGCGGCGGATGGTGACAAACCGAACTTGTTTGCCTGTTTGCTTTTCTAAGTTGTCGAGTTCGCTGGTGATATTGCTTTCGCTGCTGCGGCTGAGCACGTCGCCTTTGTCCCACACCCAAGTTCGATCGCCCACCGACAACGCGGGCAATTCGTACACGCCAGTCGCCAATGCAGGTAATACCGCGATCTGGGATGCGATCAGAGCGATCGCGATCGTCGCCGCCAAAGGTTGGAGATATTTTCTCCAGCTAAATAATTGCTTCAGGAGTCTAGTCATGAGGTTAACCGTAAAACTGACTTTACCCCAAAAATACTATAGAAATCCCGGTAAAATTCATTTTAGACAGGGCAAATTGAAAATTAGCTCGCCAGTGCAACTCGCGAGCTCGATGATTGTAGGATTTTAATTATGGAACCAGCAGACTCTTATAAGGGTTGGATTATTCAATCACAGAAGGTATTCTATGTCGAGGTTTGGGATAGCCGCGGCAACCGCCACGTCGCCGTCCAAAACGCTAAGACTGAGGAGGAAGCTTTGGAATTGGCAAAAAACTGGATTGACAAATATGAGTCAAAACCTGGCAGAATGCCGATCGATGTTCCCTATCCTTTCGGAGACGCGATCGATATGCCTTTTTAGGTTTGTTGACTGTTGACTGTTGACTGTTGACTGTTGACTGTCAAGATAAAATGTTATGAAACTCCTCGCAATTTTCGCGTATTTTCTACCAAACTTTGAGCAAATTCGTCAAACCTTTTAGATAGTTTTTCATCCAACAATTTACCGTCAGGACTAAAAGCTTTCCAAGCTTCTCCGATCGCAATTTGTTCGGGAATCACCCAAGCATGAACCCATCTCAAAATAATTCGCAAATCATTCAGCGCGTTGCTGTTAACTTGTCCTCCCAAAACGGCGATCGCACCCGCAACTTTCCCGTCCAAATGCTCGAAGCTCATCAAATCCAGGGCATTTTTGAGAACACCGCTGACGCTACCGTGGTACTCCGGCGTTGCCAAAATCAAGCCGTCGGCTTGGCGTACCGCATTCCGCAGTTTTTCCACATCCGGGTAATCGTGATAATCATTTTCTCCGTCGCAAAACGGCAGATGGAGCGATCGCAAATCCAATATTTCAACTTCCGCGCCCAGGGCTTCGGCCCGCGCAGCCACTACTTTCAGTGCTAACTGGCTGTAGGAGCCAGCCCGCAAACTTCCGCCAATGCCGACAATCTTCACCATAGGATTTGGAAAACAGCTAAAACGTACTCATTACGACTATGATTAATATAGCGAGTTCGATCGGCAATTGTCAAGGGAAATAGACGATATCGCAGGTAAAAGCGCAGAAACCTGGTTTTTGCGCGAAAAAAGGCGTTTTAGTACCTAAATGTGGTGAAAAACCCGATTTCTTAAGGAGCAGTAGGTAAGCTGTTTGATGTCGTAAAGAAAGAAAACAAACTTAGATAGTTCAAAACTCGCTCTCTTGATGAGTCTCTTGAGATGCCAGTGAGAGATAAACCGATTCAACACCCAGCATCTTGTTAAAATAAATGAACGTAGCAAATCAAAAGCGGTCAATCTTGGCAGTCTTCAACCTTGGGCACAGCAATATGAAAAATTCTTGGAAACAGTCATGGCTGGGGCATCTAGCTGTAAATAAAGACAAATCGAGTCAGCAGAATCCTCAAAAATCAATTTTAGGACGGAATCTTTGGCGCATCCTGGGCGGTTTGGTGATTTCTCAAGGAATATTGCTCTCGACCCCGGTTTTTGCCGACAGCGCGCCCAAAAACACGATGAGTTATAGCGAACTGATCGAAAAAATAGAAAAAGGGCAAGTCAGTAAAGTTGAAATAGACGAAATTCAAAGAACTGCCAGAGTTAAGCTAAAAGATCAAAAAGGGGATCAAGCTCAAATTGTTACTCTCTTCGACTACAACAACCGAGAACTGTACTCGCAAATCCGCGCCAAAAAGATCGACTTTGAAGTCAAACAAACAGCAGACAACACCGCAGCAGTCAGTTTAGTCGTAAACTTACTGGTAATTTTCCTAGTGCTAGCAGCGCTGATGGCAATCCTGCGCCGATCGACCCAATCGCAAGGAAATGCCATGAACTTCGGCAAATCCAGAGCCCGTTTCCAAATGGAAGCCAAAACCGGCGTGATGTTCGACGACGTAGCAGGAATCGAAGAAGCGAAAGAAGAACTGCAAGAAGTTGTAACCTTCCTCAAAAAACCCGAACGATTCAACGCCATCGGCGCCAAAATTCCCAGAGGAGTTCTGTTGATCGGGCCTCCAGGAACCGGTAAAACAATGTTAGCAAAAGCCATCGCAGGCGAAGCAGGCGTCCCTTTCTTCAGCATCTCCGGTTCCGAATTTGTCGAAATGTTCGTCGGAGTCGGCGCCTCCCGCGTCCGCGACTTGTTCCGCAAAGCCAAAGAAAATTCGCCCTGCATCGTCTTCATCGACGAAATAGACGCCGTGGGAAGGCAGCGCGGAGCTGGGATCGGCGGCGGTAATGACGAACGCGAACAAACTCTCAACCAGTTGCTGACCGAAATGGACGGCTTTGAGGGTAACAGCGGCGTGATTGTGATTGCGGCAACTAACCGCCCGGATGTACTCGATAGTGCTCTGTTGCGGCCCGGCAGGTTCGATCGACAAGTAACGGTAGATTTGCCCAGCTACAAAGGGCGTTTGGGGATTTTGCAAGTGCACGCACGCAACAAAAAACTCGACCCAGAAGTTGCTTTAGACACGATCGCCCGCCGTACTCCCGGCTTTTCCGGTGCTGACTTGGCAAACTTGCTCAACGAAGCAGCAATTCTGACAGCGAGGCGGCGCAAAGACACCATTACTACCTTAGAAGTTAACGACGCGATCGACCGAATCACGATCGGGCTAACGCTGAACCCGTTGCTCGACAGTAAGAAAAAGTGGATGACAGCATACCACGAAATCGGACACGCCCTAGTTGCAACAATGCTCAAAAATGCCGATCCGGTGGAAAAAGTAACGATCATTCCGCGATCGGGTGGCATTGAAGGCTTTACTAGCTTTACCCTAGACGACGAAATGATCGACAGCGAAGGTTTGAGGAGTCGGGCTTTGCTGTTAAACCGGATTACAGTAGCTTTGGGCGGACGGGCGGCGGAGGCAGAAATTTATGGCGATGCTGAAATCGACACCGGTGCCGGTAGCGATCTCAAAAAAGTTGGCAGTCTCGCTAGGGAGATGGTAACGCTTTACGGAATGTCGGATTTGGGGCCTGTGGCTTTTGAAAGTCCGAACAATGAGGTGTTTTTGGGGCAGAGTTGGAATTCGCGAAATGAGTATTCCGAAGAAATGGCAACCAAGATCGATCGGCAAGTCCGAGAAATCGCCTTTGACTGCTACGAAGAAGCTCGCCGAATCATCCGCGAAAACCGCCATTTGGCAGACAAACTGGTCGAAGCGCTGTTGGATGAAGAAACCATCGACGGTGACGAATTCCGCCAAATTGTCGATCGATACACCGAGTTGACAAAAAAAGAGTTGGCACCAACCTAAAGAGTCATTGGTCATTTGTCAATTTACTCGTTACCAGGCTCTGCCTGGTAACGTAGATCCGGAGGCTCTGCCTCCAACTTTGCCGATCGCAAACGAGGCAGAGCCTCAAGATATTTGTTCCCAGGCAGAGCCAGGGAACCAGTTAAATTTTCGATGTCAATAGTCAACTGTCAACTGTTTAAGATTGTTGCGCGTACATTTCCCGAAGCACCAAAGCCGGATCTACCCAACGCCCGCTGTACTTCAAGCCCCAGTGCAGGTGAGGGCCAGACGTGCGGCCGGTCATGCCAACTCTAGCAATTCTCGCACCAGCCGGCACTGTTTGACCTTGCCAAATTTGCAGCGTACCTTCGCGATCGGTATAATAACGCCCGCCGTTAGCCGTTAGCACCCGGCCTCTGAGGTGACAGTAGATGTGTTCCCAACTTCCCGATCGCACGATCATACCAGTGCCGCACCTGCCATCTTCCCAAACTTCGGCAATTTGCCCGCCCCACCAATTGCGGATGTAGCTACCTTCGGGCGCCGCCAGATCCAAACCGTAATGAAAATCCCCGCCGCGAGGGCCAAACGGGGAAGTGTATGTTTCAAAATTTTCGACTGGAAAAGAAGCTTCTTGCCACAAATTACCCGTCGCTACTTTGCTTGGTAAGCCAGACTGAGCTGTGACCAACTGCTGCTGCAAATAAGGGCCGATCAAAACAATGCCGATCGAAAGTGCCAGCAGCAGCATCTGTCTGAAACGAAAAAAGCGTTTTGCCGTCAGCGGGCCTCTAGAGTCTTGCAGGATTTTTTTCACGGCTCAAAGTTGAATGTGTGTGCGAGTGTGCGTTGAGGAGTGCCAATTCGCTGCAAGATGGCGTGTGATCTCTACCCTTCCTTTGCGAATCAGTTTATCAACAACGTGTATCTTACTCCATCCAAAACCCGTGTCAAGGCTTCCGGGTAAATGCCGGCGGGTGAGGCAAAAAAAATTAGCCACAGAATTTCGGCTACGGTTGAATTCGATCGAGCCTTTGTTTGACACTATAGTAGTTCGGGGATTTTGGATGTCATCCAAAATCTCAAATTCATAATACACATCAAGCAATGCTTACTGAAATTTTTCCCTTTAGTTTTGCCATAGATGCAACTGCGATCGCCGGTGCGTCTTTGTGGTCTTTGGCCCTATACTGGGGCCTATCGCCCCTCAGCGAATGGGTAATCCTGCAACTGGCCCGCTGGATGAATTTTGCCGAAAGATCCCTCTACACTTCCGAAGCGGAGTTTGAAAAGACTCGCCAAGCTAGAGAATCTCAAAACAGCTTTTACGCTTCGCTGTTGAGCATTCTGCCCTTTTTGATTGTGGGCGGATTGTGCAATTGGGGCGTAGAATTTTCTCTGGGCACTGGTTGGGCCGTATCTATGGGGACGATCGCCTGTATTGGAGGCGGTGTCTACGAGCTCGGCCGCCGAGACGGCGAGAATTCTTAGGGAATTTTAGATTTTGGATTACGCGCGGGTGTTCAGAAACCGGGTTTTTGGGACAATATTTCGTTGTCACCCGCCGATTAGCTAAAAAAACCCGGTTTCTTTTGTCGAAGCGCGTCCGGGAGTACGATCGTTGCTATAATTGTTGTTTAAAAATTAGGATATAAAGCTATGAAACTAAAGTGGTTAATACCTGCAATTGTCTCATCTTTTTCAATCGCGATTGCTCCTGCCAAAGCGGCTGAAACCAGGTGCGGGTGGTTGCAAAATCCTACACCTGCAAATTGGTTTCTCAAAGATAAAGATGATAATTGGATTATCTCAGCACAAGGGGGATATCAAGCTAGAGGAATGGATAATCTTCCTCGTTTTAAGGATGATGAATATGTCAAAACTAATGTCAATTACGGATACGGTTGTGCTTGTTTAGATGTGGTAACAAATAGCAATCTCAGGAGAATTATTACAATACAAGGTGGCGAACAATTACCGCTTTCGACTTGTCGTGAAGATCCGAATTTGCCAAGAATTCCTTAAGCACAAGTGCATTTAAATTGTACAGTCAAGTTTAACAAAAGTTTTGTGGGGCCGGGTCTAAAAACTCACCCCACAAATACAGTTTAGATACCCAACAGCTTAGTTATGGGGAAATCATACAATTTGTTTGATCAATCAAATGAACTTTAAACCAGAGTTAACATCATTAAATCAAGCTCGCGCTACTTTTCAAGAAATTTGGGGATATGATGACTTTCGTCCACCCCAAGGAGAAATTGTCAACAGTTTGTTAGCAGGAAAAGACACACTGATAATTATGCCCACTGGTGGTGGCAAATCCATCTGTTTTCAATTACCAGCTTTGTTACAAACAGGTTTAACTATCGTAGTTTCACCGTTAGTCGCACTGATGGAAAATCAAGTGCAAGAATTACGCGATCGCAACTTATCCGCATCTCTCCTCCACAGTCAATTACCAACACAGCAGCGCCGCCAAACTATGCAGTCGCTGCAACAAAATAAGTTGAGATTGCTGTATCTGTCTCCCGAAACATTGCTTAGCAAACCTGTCTGGGAAATCATCAGTCAACCGCACATCCAAATTAATGGTTTAATCTTAGATGAAGCTCACTGCTTAGTCCAGTGGGGTGATACATTTCGACCAGCTTATCGGCGTTTGGGTACTGTGCGATCGGCTTTATTGAAAACTAAGCCAGAAGGAAGTAAAATTGCGATCGCCGCTTTCACCGCTACAGCCAACCCTGAAGCACAAAAAATCATCAAAAATGTCTTGCAATTGCAAAAGCCCGAAGCATTTCTGTTAAGTCCTTACCGTTCTAACTTACACCTACAAGTGCAAACAGTCTGGACTCCGAGGGGGCGAAAACAGCAGTTGTTAAATTTTATTAAAGCTCGACCAAAACAAGCAGGTTTAGTGTATGTCCGCACTAGAAAAGATAGCGAAAAATTAGCAGATTTGCTCGAAGAATCTGGTTACGAAACAGCAGCATATCACGCAGGTTTAAGCGCACCAGAACGACGAAAAATCGAAAAAGCTTGGCTGAACAATCAGCTTAAATTTGTGGTTTGTACCTCAGCATTTGGTATGGGAATTAACAAGTCAGATGTCCGATGGGTTGTTCACTATCAAGCACCTTTGTTATTGTCAGAATATATTCAAGAAATTGGTAGAGGCGGACGCGACGGCAAATCGGCGATCGCCCTGACGTTGATTAGCGAACCGACAGGCTTGCTATACCCGGAAGACAAACAGAGAAAGGAGTTTTTTCAAGATAAATTGCGATCGCAATATCGAGAAGCGCAGCAGCTAGCTAAAAACCTCCCAGTCAAAGGTAATGTAGATGTAGTGGGGCGCGAATTTCCCGAAAGTGCGATCGCCCTTTCGATTCTGCACAGTAGCGGACAATTAAAATGGCAAGATCCTTTTAATTATGTTATTAATAAATCTGCACAGCAGAAAGCCGAAAAACCAAATTTTACCGTCGCTGAGGAAATGGTAAAATATCTTAAACACAAAGAATGTAGGTGGCAATTTTTGCTGCAAGCTTTTGGGTTCGCAAATGAGGCTAAGTCAATGCGGTGCGGGCACTGCGATAATTGTAAGTAAATGAGTGAAAAAATATATAAAGTATGTGATTCTTAGTCCGCGGAGGCGGACTTTGTTTGACAAGAAGCGATTTCAATCGCCGAATCATCCACGAGATAATCGCGCCTAAATTCTAACTCACCGGCTCAGTATATTCGCAAAAAATATTAAGACAAATTTTGAGCAGATACAGAACAACAATAGTAGCTATACTAGGATCGATCGGGATTCCAGACGAAGCACCCAAACCGACAACCGCAACAATCAATCCCGTCAGCAAAGGCGCACTTCCAGGGTTTTTCGTGTAGTCTTTGAATTGGGCGCGCAAACCATCATTTCCACAGAGTTCAGCGCGGAGAACTTTTAGCGTGGTTTCCCACAAAGATTTGCGGTTGTAAGATTCAATATTGTTGTTTTCAAACCACAATTCATCAAAACTGGTGTCAAGTCGGCCGTTGTGTTTTTCCAGCATCGCAAAGGCTTCTTGGGCGGGAGCATAATCTTGCAACATTTGCCGCATTTCATTCATTTCGGCGGGAGTGAGTATCGGTTCCATATTTTTAATTGCGGGTAGGTTAGTTAAACAATTTTGATTGTAATGATTATACCAGTTAGGAATTACGCGCTACGACCAGAGAAACCGGGTTTTTTCCTGAGTCTGCGCGTCGCAACGAATATTTTCGCAAAAACCCGGTTTCTGAGCCCATGCGTCACACCAAGAAACCGGGTTTTTTCCCAAATCTGCACGTCGCAACGAATATTTTCGTAAAAACCCGGTTTCTGAGCTCCCATGCGTAAATCCTGTCACAATTAATCAGCTCCCTCCTCCTCTGTTTCACTGGCTTTCTGAATAATTGAAAACACCTCTCCCGGACACTCCTCACCCGTCAACTCTCGCCAAATTTCCTGAAACTGACTGTCTCCCAACTGCTTGAGCATCCGCCCTAAATTATTGGTATCCGAGCGAACAAATTCAGAGTTATGCTTGATGTCAATGGCTAAGGCTTGAATGTAAATTTTCACCGCCTCCGTCCAATTCGATTGGATTTCTAAGGTTCTGCCCCATGCAGTTAGAGTTGAGGAAGCTTTACGCCAATCATTTACTGCACTTGTGGCTGTAAAGGCTTTTTGGAAATAGGCAACCGCAGTGTCAAAATCTCCTTGCTCTTCGGCTACTCTTCCCAGATTGTGATAGTCGCTAGCAGCGGAGTACAAATCCCCCTTATCTTCTTTAATTTGGAGAGCTGTCTTGTAAAAAGCGATCGCCTCCTCAAAGCGCCGTTGCTCTTGGGCTACTATTCCCAGTTGGTGATAGCCCTTAGCAGCGGAGTACAAATCCCCCGCTTTTTTATTAATTTGGATAGCTGTCTTGTAAAAAGCGATCGCCTCCTCAAAGCGCCCCTGCTCTTGGGCAACTGTTCCCAAATGGTGATATGTACCAGCAGCGGAGTAAAAATCCCCCTTATCTTCTTTAATTTGGAGAGCTGTCTTGTAAAAATCGATCGCCTCCTCAAAGCGCCGTCGCTCTTCGGCTACTCTTCCCAGATTGTGATATGTACTAGCAGCGGAGTAAAAATCCCCCGCATCTTCAAAAATTTTGAGAGCTTTATTGTAAAAATCGATCGCCTCCTCAAAGCGCCGTTGCTCTTCGGCTACCATTCCCAGATTGTGATATGTACCAGCAATATTGTTATTGAATAAAGGGTTATTTAAAGCTGTCAGCTCATGGTCTAGAATTTCAGTATAAACTGCTCTTGCTGTTTCCAAATCAGCATTTTTAAGAGCTTCATTCGCATTTTCTCCTCGCAGATATATCCAGAAATTAAAAGCATCTTTACCCTTTGCCTTTGCTTCTGCCAAGTGGAAGCCAATTTGCTTGAGCGCCCGTTCTCGCAGAGACTTAAATTCCGGTTTGCGCCCCCACCGCTGATACACCTCTCCCAAAGCTTGCAGAATTACTTGAGCATAAGCCCATTCCTGTTGCTGTTCTGCCAGCCGCAACTGTTGCAATAAATTCGGTTCTTCCACTCGGAGCATAAAGCTTGCATATTCCGCATTGCTGATGAGTTGCTCACTGTACATCTGCGCCAATCTTGCGTAGAAATCCAGCAACTTTTTTTCCAGGTTACTAATTACCTCCTGGGAACCCATTTTGTCTAACAGTTGCCGCAGATACCAAGGCAATGCCGGGTGAACTTTATAAATACTTTCTCCCAAATCTTCCAGAATTCCTGCGGCAGTCGCTTCATTCAAGAGTCCAATCCAATCCGATTCCTGCAAATTTTCCCCAAACACTAGTCGATATGCTTGTCCCCAATCAATATCAGGATTTCGAGAAAAAGCATGAAGCCAATCAGCATCAACTCGCTCAGAAAATAGCCCTAAAAACGGCAAATGCTGCCGTGCCCGTGCCGATAAATTAGCAAAGGAATAATCCAGCGACACCGTTAGCGATTTGTCTCTCCCTTCCTCTTCTGCACCCTGGAAAGTATCTAATCCCCGCCGCAGCGCCTCAATCAACTGCACCGGAGTCTGTGCCTTCAAATGCCGCAACACCACCCTCAGCGACAGCGGATGTCCGCCCAACAGTTTCAGCAACTCCAGATATTCCCCAGGCAATTTCGCCCTGTCAACCCCCGCTTCCCGCAGAATCTGCGCCGCCAAGTCCACAGCATCCGTCTCCACCAATCCCTTTAACCCCCGCAGCGCGTAACCGCAATCCAACCAATTTTCCTCGCGCCGACTGGTAATCAGCACCCAAGATTGTCCCCCACGCAACTGTTTGAGAAACTGTTTCAAACTTTCTCTTTCCGCAGCCGGTACAAGTGGCGGATTCCCCTGGGGAAACCCATTCACCGGTTCAAAATTATCCCAAATCAGTAAACAAGGATTAGTTTCCAAATGTTGTTGCACCACTTCCTGCTGTCTTTCCGATGGCAATGACGAAAATTTTTCACCGCCTAGTTTCCTGCCAATTTGATTGACTACTTGACTCAAGCCAGCACCGCGTTCAAAGGAAGTGAAGAAAACCCCACTTTTTCGCTCTTGAGTATCAACCAACCACCGCGCAAACCCTCCTGTCAACTCTGTTTTTCCAACTCCACCCATCCCCTGCAACAGCACGACATGATTTTGGCGAAAGGCTCTTTCCAAACACAAAATATCGTAATCTCGCCCAATAAAACCATAGGCGCTAACTTCTGGCAAATTTACCGCCAGCGTAGCCTCTGTGTCATCTTCCGCCATCAAATCTGCAAAACTGGAAGCCACAACTTTGGGCCGAAAAGGCGTGCAAGGTTCCTGCTGATACAGCACCGGCACCATCCAATCTTGCAGCGGTAACGGCCCTTTCCGACTGGGGCGCTCTTTCTCTATCAACATAGATTTGCGCCCCGTAGCCACCGCAGAGGCGATGTCGTGTCCCCGCACCAATTCGCCGTACAGCCGTCCCATGAAGTGTTTCGCGCCTGTCGCATAGACGGAATAAGCCATTGCGACAACACCTTTCGCGCCCAACTTCACCAACTGTCCCGCCACGGAAGAAAAGGCTTCTTCCCCAGCTTGTCCCGACTTGCAAGCATTGAGAATAAAAATCGGCACGCGGCAATCAGTCAAATATTGGGCAATTTCCCTAGCAGTAACTATCTCCGCTTTGCCGTCAGCATCTTCAAAGACTAAAACGCCTTCTCCCGATTTTCCATATTGAGTTTGAACAGTTTTGCTGTCAGCTTGAAAGTCGCCGTGGCCGTCAAAATGAACGATATGATAAAAGCCTTTGCGGGCGTTAAGTTCTGCTTCAAACTGCTTTAAACTAGGGGGACGCAATACAGTAAGATTCACCTGTTTTTTAATAGGTTTGAGTGCCTCTAGCATGGGGCGGGCGATAGTTTTAAAATTAATATCGCGTTCTCCGTAGGGTCGAGCAATCACCAGTAAAATATTTAAATGTTCGTCAGACATTGTTCCCAATTCTGCCCGAACTGCATACTCGCTCAGACTGCGATACATCCCCGCCAGCAAAGGTGCGAGAAATTGATCATCTGGAGCAAACAGCAATTCCCAGGGCAAATTGAGTACGGCTGGATTGTCGGAAACAATGCTAATTTCGCACTTATCCAATCCAGCGCGTGTAGCTTCCTGAAAAAACTCCCGCGCTTTCTCGCTGCTGCGAAATACTAAGTCAAATAGCTGCTGTCCCCAAGCTTGCAATTTCTGTTCAATTTTTTTAGCATTGTCCTGTGCGATTCCGTAGGGAGAGTCCAGATATTCTTCGAGATACCAGCGCAAATCGGCTAATACTTTGCTGTCAAAGGGATGTTCAAAGATTACGGGAGGGGCGGAACGAGGCATTGAGTTGCCCCGCTGCCAGGATAGTTGGATGGAATCTGTATCGTGGTTGATGCGTAGGGAGTTTTCTGCCATTTTTTGCGCGGCTTGATTTAAGTTATAATTATAGTCAAAGAAACCTGGTTTTTTGGAGTTGCTGCGCTGTCACGAAGTATTTTGGTAAAAACCCGGTTTCTGGGCACTCGCCGCAGTCAAAGAAACCTGGTTTTTCGGAGTTGCTGCGCTGTCACGAAGTATTTTGGTAAAAACCCGGTTTCTGGGTACTCGTGCGTAAGTCCTGATTACAGCAATATTTATGTAATTTAGCGGTTTAATAAATTTAGGGAGAATTGGCTAATTCTTGAATTAATTGATTTGGAGTTACAATTCTAGGAGTAGTAACCGGAAAGTCTCGCGGGTTGCGGGTGACAATGGCATCTATTCGATTGATTACAGCAGTGCTGTACTGAATCGCATCTTCAAAATCCTTGAAGTTGCAAGTTAATGCCATTGAAATAACAGAGTTATCTACTGTTGCTACTTGACAAAATGTGGCTAACTGCCGCAAAAAATCCAGCGTCCAATCGCGGCCTCTGTCTCTGCGGATAATATAGTAAAGGTCGCTAAAGGTTGAGGCTGAAATATAGCCTTGAATTTGTGCTTCTTCAACAAAAGTTAAAATGCGATCGCTCTCGGCAAAGAAAGGTTCTCGATCGAGCGCAACATCTACTATTATATTGGTGTCGATCAGGACTTTCATAGGTTATGTTTTTCCTTTAAATACTCCCATTTTGCTTGTTTGTCTGGATCTTCAAAATCGAGCGGTTCCGGTATAGCATCTCGATCGAATAAAGCTTGAAATGCCTTCACGTTAGTTTTAAACTTTTTTTTAGGTGTTTCAGGTTCGATCGCACTTTCTGACGCGCTGGCTCCTTTAACCGGATCGGCTAGCTGCAAGACGATGATTTCCACATCTCCCGGTGGCATATTCACTGGTTCCACAACTACCAAGTTGCCAGTTGCATCGATTTTACCTCTAAGTTTATAAGCTTGCATGGTAATCTCCGATAAATATGTTTCTATTATAGGACATAATAACTTGCTTCCTTACTACTCCTCTTCAACATCTGGACTATTGAAATATCGAGCTAAAATATTCTCAATAACAATCTGTTCCGTAGCCGTAGAGTACCTCGCCACCCTTAAATCCCTAAGAAAAATCGACAATCTAATAGCAACGCACTTTACATTAAGGTATAATTGTATATCGATGATCGATTACCAATTACCAATTACAAATAAACTAAATGATACAAATAGACACGGAACAAATGTATACAGTCGAAAATACAGGGGAATTGAATCAAAATAATGTTAATCAACGATTAGATATTTGGCTGTCAGACCAGATTCCAGATTTATCCCGATCGCGCATCCAAACCCTCATATCACAAGGCAACGTCAAAGTCAACGACGAAACTTGTACCTCGAAAAAAATATCAGTAAAAACGGGCGATCGCATCCACCTCACTTTACCCGAAATCCAGCCCACTTCCTTGCAGCCCGAATCAATTCCCCTCGATATCCTCTACGAAGATGACAGCCTAATTATCATCAACAAACCCGCCGGATTAGTCGTCCATCCCGCCGCCGGACACGCAGATGGTACATTAGTCAACGCCCTTTTAGCGCACTGTCCCCTAGCAGCGATCGGCGGCGTTCAAAGGCCGGGAATCGTCCACAGATTGGACAAAGATACCACAGGGGCGATCGCGATCGCCAAAACCGACATAGCGCACCAACACCTGCAAGCCCAACTCAAAACCAAAACCGCCCGCCGCGAATATTTAGGCATAGTTTACGGCGTTCCCAGCATGGAAACAGGCACAATAGATTTGCCGATTGGGCGACATCCCACAGACAGAAAAAAAATGGGTATAGTACCAGTAGAAAAAGGCGGCCGTCCCGCAGTTACTCACTGGACAATTAAAGAAAGACTCGGCAACTATTGCTTAATGCACTATCAATTAGAAACCGGCCGCACCCATCAAATTCGCGTCCATACAGCCGAAATCAAACATCCGATTGTCGGCGACCCGATGTACAGTTGCAACCGATCGATCGGCGTCAATTTAACCGGACAAGCCCTCCACGCATGGCGGTTGACATTGCAACATCCGTTAACTGGAGAGTTGATTGAGGCGATCGCACCTTTGCCCGATCAATTCAACACCTTGTTAAAAATACTGCGGTTGCGAGCTCATAATTGATCGTAGGCATGGGGCATAGGACATTAGCAGCCAATAACCAATAAGCCAATACGGTTGACTTAAGAAGAATCTGACTTGCAAAAAATGCCTGTATTGCCTAGAAAATCGTCAGATGAAATTCCTAAAAAAGCCCTAAGTAAACCGTATTGACCAATAACCAATAACCAAAAATTATGAGTCCTGAGTTTTGGATTCTAAGCTTACTAAAAAACTCAAACCTCAAAACTCAAGACTCAAAACTCTTTCAGACTAAAAGCTGAGAGATTTAGCCGATCGCCCGACACAAACAATAGTACCAAGCAGTATCAATTAACGGCGGGGAACCATTGTGGCAATATTGATATTAGCCAAAGCCACGCGCTGCGGCGCAGTAGCAGGCTTAGGCATATTGCGCGCCATAGCCAAATAGCCTGACGGATCGCCAGCTCTTACCTGTTGCTCTTGAGGAACAAAACGGCGAACTGTACTCTGCCAGATGATTTGCGGGAAGCCAAGCTGAGAACGGTGGTACTCACCGTAGCGAGGTGTCTTCAAGTTGAAAGGCATTTCGCCTTTCACTCGTTGAGGCAAGATTCGACGCTGCTGGTAAGGCACTGTATCGTAACCGAACTGGTTCAGGTACTCTTCGCTATTGACCAACTCGTCAATAAAACCTTGAGGCCCCTTAGTAGCAACTACGATCGACCAAGCAATCTTTTCGCGCTCGCTATACACATCCCGGCCCAAAACGCGCTGCACGCACATTTCCACAAACCGGTAGTTGCTGTTAGTTTGGTAATTCCGCTCTAGGAAAGGAGACGAAGTTGCCAAACCGCGAATAAAATCCCGCACCGTAATTTGGCCGAACTTGAGTTGCGACTCCAAAGACTTTTGGCGGTTGCTCTTGAGGATTTGGTGTTCGCTGTAAATCTGGCGATATGCAGCCCAAATCAAATTTTCCATGTCTCCAGACGAGAGCACATTTTCAGTTGTGAAAATTCTCGGCTGCTCGTCGCCCCCTATTTCATAACCAGCAACGCGCTGGTTTTGGCTCTTGGGGGCGTAGCTTAATAAAGGAAGCGCCACGTTAAAATCTCCGTTATCTCAAATTTCCGAAATAGTTGACACCGCGAGCTGCCAGCATAACGGATACAACTAACCAACATATAGATTAGGGGATTCCCGCAATCTAAATCTGATTTTCCTGAATTTTTGCAACAATCTGTAACATTTGTTGACTGTTGACTGTTGACTGTTGTCAGTTGTCAGTTGTCAGTTGACTGTTGACTGCTAAATTACCAGCCCAGAGCTGAGTAAAACTCGCTGGGAGGGGCTTTATCCTCTGTTGGTTGCTTCGCTGCATCCGAGTCAGGTTCCACGCGAATTTCGGTACAAAAAGTCGAAGTGCTGAAACCGCCAAAGCGCTTTACACTACTCGTCCGCATCCGCACGTTCGGATTAGGAAACCAGAAACGCTCGATCGAGCTCATCGTCTCATATTCCGTAATTAGCAGCAGCGCATCCTCATCATCCATCTCAAAACGGCCCGCCACCGGCACAATTTCCGCATAGCCCCGTTCCCGCAACATCAAACCCTGCCGCGGATTTTCAGGATCGGGGACGATCGCAAACACCGTAGATCCCTGATGATTCTCATCCTCCTTATCCCACGCCATCGTGCCGTGCCAAGTCACAAAAGCCCCTCCAGCAGCCCGGCTCGGCTCGACAGAGTGCATCTGGCAAATTTCTGCAACTCGCGCGTCATCCGCACCCAGGGCTGTTACCTGAATATTTGAATCTCCAATCTCCGCTTGACGAAAAGCGAGGTGGTGAGTGCTGCGCTGCGATCGCCACTCCCCAGCACTATTCTGAAAAAACTCCATTGCATCCATCACAACTAGCTCCTTTGGCTTAGGCTTCCCGGTTTGTACGTTTTTTCATGATAGAGCTCTCCCCACTTAGATGTACTTTTGCAGCACAAATTAGTCTCAAAATGTGTACTTTGGACATATTGTCAAGGTAATGTCATGATAGTTTACAATATAGAAGACACAACAAATCCTGCGAAACGTCATTCCGATCGATCTCGCATCGATCTCATGCAACAAACTGGAGGAGCGATTTATGGATATGCCTACAACTAGCCTCAGCATGGAACAGCAGTTTAAACTGCAAGTGCTGCGCGACCAAGTTAAAACTTTAACTCAAGACCAAGCTCAGGAATATTTGATTGAAGTCATGCGCCAAAACATGGTCAAAGAAAACCTATTCAAATATTGGATGAAGAAAATGTGAACTCTTCGACGACTTCATCAAAAAAATCAGCGGCTTGTATCTGCAAAAAGTACGATCGAGCTTTTAAACAAAAAAGCCAGAATCCCAGTTTCTCAAAGCAGAAACTGGGATTCTCAAATCAAAGAAGTTTGAGGCGAGTTTTTTCAACCTGTGGCGCGCTGTCGGAGATTCTCGCACTTTGACAACTCAACCAAAACGGCCGCTGACATAATCCAAAGTAGACTCTTCCTTCGGATTTTGGAAAATTACCTCAGTTTTGTCACACTCCACAAGATAGCCAAACCGCTTCCCATCATCAGAAAGTTTAGCATTGAAAAAAGCAGTTAAGTCAGAAACCCGAGAAGCTTGCTGCATATTGTGAGTCACAATGACGATCGTATACTTCTCCTTGAGTTCTCGCATCAATTCCTCAACCTTAATCGTAGAAATCGGATCTAGAGAAGCGCAAGGTTCATCCATTAACACTACATCAGGATTGATCGCGATCGCTCTAGCGATGCACAAACGCTGCTGCTGGCCGCCCGAAAGCGAAAAACCGCTTTGCTTCAACTTATCCTTCACTTCATCCCACAAATAAGCTTGGCTGAGCGACTTTTCCACCAACTCATCCATATCGCCCTTATAATTATTCACCCTCGCACCGTAAGCAATATTGTCATAAATCGACTTCGGAAAAGGATTAGGCTTTTGAAACACCATCCCAATCTTGCGGCGCACCTCCACAGCATCAATATCAGGATCGTAAAGATTTTGACCCTGGTAATCAATTCTCCCCTCTAAACGAAAACCGTTAACTAAATCGTTCAGGCGGTTAAAACATCGCAGAATTGTACTTTTTCCACAACCAGAAGGCCCGATTAAAGCAGTAATCTGATTTTTAGGAATCTCCATCGAAACATTTTTTACAGCTTGAAAAGCGCCGTAAAAAATATTAATATTTTCTACCCGTAAAACCGTCTCACTTTTTTTTGCTACGTCCATCATACAGTTAATACTCCAATCAAATTTTACAAAATAACCAGAAGATGAGAGTCGGAAAAGTTGGAGATGGGTAAAATCTTCCTTCTTCCTGACATCCGTTACAGAATCCGCTGCCGAACTTCCTGACATCCGTTACATCCGTTACAGAATCCGTTGCCGAACTTCCTTTAATAAACTTTTTGGCGAGTCGCCCAGCGAGAAAGAATACTCGTCAGCAAAACCATGAACACCAAAATCAAAGATGCAGCCCAAGCCAATTCCTTCTGCGCCTTAAAAGGAACCGTTGCAAAGTTGTACACCAAAACCGAAAGACTCGGAGTTGGCTTATCAAATCCTCCTGGCCAAAAAGGCGAATTCAGCGCCGTGAAAATCAAAGGAGCAGTTTCTCCCGCCGCGCGAGCAATTGCCAGCGTCACACCCGTTAAAATAGCCGGAATTGCCGCAGGTAAAACCACCTGCAACACCGTTTGATAATTGGATGCACCCACACCAACTGACGCCCATCGGATATCTTGCGGGACGATTTGTAGAGCTTCGTCAGTAGTCCGCACGATCGTCGGCAACATCAGCACGGCCAGCGCCGCGCCCCCTGCAATTGCCGAAAATCCTCCCATATTTACCACGAACAAACCGTAGGCAAATACCCCAGCAATAATCGAAGGGACTCCGCTAAGGACGTTAGTAGCAAAGCGCACCCAACGTGCGATCGAGCCTTTGCTAAATTCCGACAAATAAACGGCTGCCAATACACCAAAAGGCACAGCAATTAAAGAAGCAATTCCCACCGTCATCAATGTACCGACAATTGCATTCGCAATACCGCCTCCCGATAGTCCGGGCGGGGGCGGCAGTTTGGTAAACAAATCTAAATTGAGGCGATTGAAACCTTGTACGGTAACATAGGAAAGGACTGCAAACAAAGGCAAAAGACTAATTGCCAAACAGGTTCCTGCTAATACCGTCATCGCGGTATTGAACAGCGATTGCGGACTGCCTTTAACCTTCTTGAAACTGCCTGTCTGCGAGGCAAAAGAAGTTTGTTCTTCCGACGACGGGATATTTGACATAAATCAAAACTGTATGGGAAATTGCAGCAAACCTTTAGTTGTACTTGGCTCTGACTCTAGAAACAATCCACTCTGCCAAAATATTCACAATCAGTGTCAGAATAAACAGAATTAGCCCCGTGTACATCAGAGCTGCTACTTGCAAACCGGAAGCTTCTGCAAACTGATTTGCCATCAAAGAAGCAATAGTATTTGCTGGAGCTAGCAGAGAAGCACTTAACTGATTGGAATTACCAATTAACAGCGTTGCAGCCATCGTTTCTCCCATCGCGCGACCCAAACCTAGCATAATTCCGCCGACAATGCCAGAAAAAGCTGCGGGTACGAGTACCCTAAAAATTGTTGTCCAGCGAGTGGCTCCCAAACCTAGAGATGCTTGTCGCAATTCGGGCGGGAGACTTGCCAAAGAGTCGCGGGAGATAGCAGTAATAATGGGCAAAGTCATGATTCCCAAAATTACTCCGGCGGGTAGCATTCCCGGGCCAACTGGCGGAGTGCTAAAAATCGGCAGCCATCCAAAGTTACCGTTGAGAAACTTGCCGATGCTGGTAATAATGGGAATCAATACAGCAATTCCCCACAAACCGTAAACTACGCTGGGAATGGCGGCTAAAAGTTCTACTAAGAAAACCAAAGCTGTGCGGATTTGTAGCGGTAGAAAGTCTTCGCTCAAAAAGATGGCAGTTCCTACTCCTAATGGTACTGCAATTAGCAGGGCGATCGCCGAACTGACGATCGTCCCGTAAATCATTGGCAGTGCACCATACTCTTCTTTAACTGGATTCCAATCACTGCTAAACAGAAATCCTAAACCGTACTGTTGAATTGCAGGTAAAGCTCTGTAAGCAACCGTGAGCGCGATTACCAGCAAAATTACCCCAACTCCTATGCCCAGAATGCGCGTGAGCCAGATAAATCCTTGGTCTAAGGACTTTTCTGTCGCAGAGCGCGATCGACTCTCAGATTGAGCACTGTGATTATCTGAAATCATAGATCAAAAAACCAAATCATGGTAATAAGAAATAGCTTGTTTCGGAAAACCTTAGAAGCAAGCAGAAAGAAAGACCATAAATCCAATTTGAGAAGAGCGGGTTAATGAATCACCTGATTTTTTAACAAATATTTCTGGTAAAACCCGCCGCTTGTATTTTGAAAGAGGTAGATTGCGATTTACTGTTGGGTGAGGGCGGGTTTATGAGATTGTGGGTTTTAGGCAATTATGGTTGGTGAACCCTTCAGCTACGCTCAGGGCATCGCCCGCCCCTACAGAAATATCCTTCTTCCTTCTTTCAACAGTTAACAGTTAACAGTCAACAATTACTATTTGGCAACCTCAATTTTGTAGTCGGGGCTAATTACATCGGCAGCCGCAGCTACTTTTTCTCTAACGTTTGGGGGCAGAGGAACGTAGCCCAATTCGGAACTAACTTTTTGACCTTCATTCAAGCCGTATTCAACCATTGCCTCGATGGCTTTGGCTTTGTTGGGATCAGCAACTTTTTTAGGTACGAGCATCCAAGTGTAGGTGACAATTGGATAGGATGTAGCGCCTTCTGGGTCTTCGATAAATGCCCGCAAATCTTCGGGTAATGGAACTGTTGCTAAAGCTGCTGAAGCTGACTCGTCGTTAGGTACTACAAATGTGCCGGCTTTGTTTTGCAAAGATGCAAATTTGACGTTGTTGTTTTTGGCGTAGCCGTATTCTACATAGCCGATGCTACCTGCGGTTGCTACGAGTTGGCTGGTGATGCCTTCGTTACCTTTTGCACCGATGAAAGTACCAGTTTTGGGCCACTGTACTGTTTTGCCGTCGCCTACTGCTGCTTTCCAGTCGGGGCTGATGGCACTCAGGTGTTTGGTGAACACGGCGGTGGTGCCGCTACCGTCGGAACGGTGGACGACTGTGATGGCTTGGTCTGGCAATTTAGCGCCCGGATTGGCTGCTGCAATTTTCGGGTCGTTCCATTTGGTAATTTTACCCGCGAAGATGTCTACATAAACGTCTCTCGGCAGTTTGAGATCGGGTACGTCTGCCAAGTTGTAGCCGATGACGATGCTGCCGGCTGTCATGGGAAGCAAGAGCACGCCTTTGTCTGCTGGAACTTTGGCGATTTCGTCGTCTGTCATGCCGGTGTCGCTGGCCCCAAAGTCTACCGTGCCTTTGGTAAATTGTTCGACTCCGGCGCCGCTGCCTGTTGATTGATAGTTAATTTGTACTTTGGGGTTGATTTTGTTGAAGTCTTGAAACCAACGCTGGTACAGGGGGGCGGGGAATGAGGCACCGGCTGCGGTAATGGCTACGTCTGAGGCTAGGGCGAGTTTGGTGTTTGCTGCTGCTGTGCCGGTGGCTGCAACGGGTGATGCGCCGGGGGATGCTGCGGTGTCGCCGGGGCTGGGGCTGCTGCCTGTGGTTGTGCTGCCGCCGCCGCAAGCTGCTAAGCTGAGGGCGATCGCCATTGCAGAAATTGCAGTAGTCAGCCGATTTGAATTAATCAGGTTGAGACGAAAAAGCATAGGTATAAAAACTGCGATCGTTATACGGTTGTCTCGCACCAGCATATCGCGCAAGAGTAAAGCTTTGGTTAAGAATCTTTACAGTTGACCGCAAGTTAACATTAATTAATATTTCATTGAATCATTGATGAGCTTGACAATTGTGATTTTCTAAGATTTGGGCAAGATAAATTCGTATATAAACTAGGATTCGATCGCCCTCAAGAGCGAAAAATTAGGATTGATTTATTAGAACATCCAAGCTTGACAACCAGAAAACCATAGAATGGTGGTTGTTTTGACGAGGTGCTAGTATTAAGAACTTAAAAGCTGCGGGCATTCAAGCTTGCATCTGACGAATACCTTCTTGCTTCTGTTATCATGCCTGCTCCTATTGAATTAATCTGGGCTGTTATTGGTTTGCTCCTAACGATAGGAGGCACTTTTTTGCCTGCATCGGTCACAATTGGGATTGGGTTGTGGGACGATCGCGGACTTCAGGCGTACTCTTTAGGTGTTACCTATCAAATTGGAGCTGTTTTGCTAGTAGGCTGCATGGGGGGAAAAAATGCTGCTGCTCTCTCACAAATTGCCTATTTAGCATTAGGATTAACTTTGTGGCCGGTTTTTGCTCAAGGCGGCGGCATCGGCTATCTCAAAGAAGCGAGTTTTGGATATTTGCTGGGCTTTGTGCCTGGTGCTTGGGTGTGCGGCTGGGTGGCTTTTAAGGTGGCTTCGCGGCTGGAATCTATGGCTTTTAGCTGTTTGTGCGGTTTGTTTACCGTTCACGCGATCGGCTTAATTTATCTAATTTTTACTTACTTGCTACCTCCGGTAAAAAAAACACCTTTACTCGATGAGATTCTTAAATATTCGGTTTATCCTATGCCGGGACAATTAGCCGTAGTTTGTGCGATCGCACTGCTGTCATTTACTTTGCGTCGCTTGATGTTTTATTAATTGGGGAATTACTAATTGGGGAATTGCTAATTGGGGAATTGCTAATTGGGAATTGGGAATCGGGAATTGGGAATCGGGGATTGTTGGTAATTGTGTCAAATCAGGTTATACTGTCATTGCGAAACCCAAAAAATATCTCGCTGCGGCTGGGATTGCTTTGCTACACTGCATCCTATTCGCATAGTGAAACCCGAGATTTGAGTAAATTCTCTCATCCCCAATGCCCTATGTTCTATTCCCTAATCCATGCGTTTTAAAAGAAATCCCTTGTTCTGGGTTGCGGCTGTTATCAGTTTAGTTTTAGACCACTTGACTAAGTTTTGGGTGGTGCAAAATTTTGAGTTGACGGTTCCTCCGCAGACGCAGCCGCTAATACCCGGCGTGTTTCACTTTACCTATGTTGTTAATACCGGTGCGGCTTTTAGTCTGTTCAGCAATGGCGGGGCGATTTGGTTGCGCTGGCTGTCTTTGGGAGTGAGTGTGGGATTGATGGTGTTGGCTTGGTTCGGGCCGCGAATTAACCGCTGGGAGCAAGCCGGCTACGGTTTGATTTTGGGAGGAGCACTGGGGAACGGGATCGATCGATTTGTTTTGGGCCACGTTGTAGATTTTATCGATTTTCGGATCATTCGATTCCCGGTATTTAATCTAGCCGATGTGTTTATTAATGCTGGGATTATCTGTTTGCTGATTGCAACTTTTCACGATGCACCGCCGCCGAGAAACCGGGACGATCGCGATTCTGTTTCAGAGTAATTTTGAAGAATTCAATTCTATAATCTAAAATCGGATGAGTCCTAATCCATTTGCCCAAGAACGCCTGCTATTTGCCCCAGCAACCCCGGATGCGGATGCTATCCCGACGATTTTTGCTTTTCCAAACGAGTACACGGTTGGCATCACCAGCCTCGGCTATCAGATAGTGTGGGCAACTTTGGCTGTGCGATCGGATATTGAAGTAGGCCGTTTATTTACCGATATCCACGAACAACTTCCCCGACATCCAGAATTACTAGGATTTTCCCTTTCTTGGGAACTCGATTATGTAAATATTCTCAATTTATTGGAATCTCTAGAAGTGCCAATCTGGGCATCCAAACGAACTGATAATCATCCGATCGTATTTGGTGGCGGCCCGGTGTTTACGGCGAATCCCGAACCGTTTGCTGATTTTTTTGATGCGATCTTGCTGGGAGATGGCGAAAATCTGATTGATAATTTTATTGATGCTTTTAAAGACGTTCGTACCGCCGACAGACAAACTAAACTTCGGCATTTAGCCCAAGTTCCGGGAGTTTATGTTCCCAGTTTATACGAAGTAACTTATCTGGATGCAACTGAGGGAATTAAATCGATTCAGCCTCTTGATTCAGCAATTCCCAGTGTAGTTGAAAAACAGACTTATCGCGGCAATATTTTATCTGCTTCTACTGTGGTGACAGAAAAGGCTGCTTGGGAAAATATTTACATGGTGGAAGTGGTTCGCAGTTGTCCAGAAATGTGCCGTTTTTGTTTGGCAAGTTATCTGACTTTACCATTTAGAACTGCGAGTTTGGAGGAGTCGCTAATTCCGGCGATCGATCGTGGTTTAGCTGTGACGAATCGCTTGGGTTTGTTGGGTGCTTCTGTCACTCAACACCCGGAATTTGAAGCGTTGTTAGATCATTTGAATCATCCGAAATACGACGGCGTGCGGCTGAGTCTTTCTTCGGTACGGACGAATACGGTGACAGTTAAGCTAGCAGAAATATTGACCAACAGAGACAGCAAATCGATTACAATTGCGGTGGAAAGTGGGAGCAATCGCCTTCGCAAAATTGTCAACAAAAAACTGACAAATGACGAAATTATTCAAGCTGCAATTAATGCTAAAGCTGGTGGATTGAAGGGAGTTAAACTCTACGGAATGGCGGGAATTCCGGGGGAAGAAATGGAGGATTTAGAAGCAACGGTGGCGATGATGCGGGCTGTCAAAAAAGCGGCTCCGGGTTTACGTTTGACTTTTGGTTGCAGTACCTTTGTCCCGAAATCTCACACTCCTTTTCAGTGGTTTGGAGTGAATAAAGATGCAGAGAAGAGACTGAAGTTTTTAGATAAAGAATTGCGGAAGTTGGGTTTAGAATTTAGACCTGAAAGCTATAACTGGTCGGTGATTCAGGGTTTGCTCTCGAAGGGCGATCGGCGTTTATCAAAGCTATTAGAATTAGTGCGGCATTACGGCGATACTTTGGGTAGTTATCGGCGGGCTTTTAAGGAGTTGCGAGGACAGTTACCGGAGATGGATTTCTATGTTTTTCAAGAGTGGGAATTGGATCGGGTTTTGCCTTGGAGTCATATAAAAGGGCCGTTACCGGAAGCGACTTTGAAAAAGCATTTAGCAGAGGCGATGACTCATACAACACGACAGCAAGATAAAGGATGTGAAAATTCACTAAGTCCCGTTTAGTAAATTAGATTATAATAGTCTCATGCGTGTCATTAGCCGAAAACGACTAAAAAAATTTTGGGAAACACACCCCAATGGTGAAACAAGTCTGTTGCTGTGGTATCAGCGTAATTGTGATGCTGAATGGCAAAATCTAGTAGATATGCGTAAAGTATTTCCTTCGGCTGACTTAGTAGGTAACTTTACGGTATTTAATATTGGTGGCAATAACTATCGATTAATTACTTTTATCGATTATGAATACCAGATAGTATTTGTCCGCTGTGTTTTAACTCATGCAGAATATGATAAGGAGAACTGGAAAAATGACGACTGGTTTAAAAACTCCTAGTAGCTACTACATTGAGATCATCACGACTTTTCCACCGCGTCCAATTACTTGTGAAGCTGAGTTAATCGCTACACAAAATCGGATTGATTCTATTTTGAGTCGGAGAACTCTCACGCAAGACGATCGAGATTACTTAAATGTGTTGGGTACTCTTGTTTATGATTACGAACAAAAATATGAGCCAATCCCAGTTTTGAAAGGTATCGCACTACTGAAAGCGTTGATAGTTGAAGACAATATTCAAGAAAAAGATTTGATTGATATTTTTGAATCGGAGTCTTGGATATCTGAGGTGATCAATGGAAATCGGGAACTGACGGCGAGTCAAATTCAAAAGTTAGCTAAGTTTTTTCATCTTTCCCCTGTGGCATTTCTTGAGTATAATTAGTTGCAAGCATACTGGGATGAGTAACGCACTATAATACAATTATGCCCGAAGTCCAACCGAAAGAAATTCAGCGTTATACTACGCCAGACAACAGAGTCCCTTTCGAGGAATGGTTTGGTTCGTTGAGAGATGTCAATGCTCAAGCTAAAATTATATCTAGGCTGAACAGAATTGTTGATGGTAATTTAGGAGACTATCGTTCTGTGGGGGAAGGCGTATGCGAACTCAAAATCAATTATGGCCCGGGCTACCGAATCTATTTTGGACAAATAGGAATGACAATTGTGATTCTCATCTGCGGAGGAGATAAAAGCACTCAAGACAAAGATATCCGTCAAGCTAAAGAATACTGGACAGATTATAGGAGTTAAGACAATGCCTAAAAGCCTACCTTATCATCCATTTTTGATTGAATCTCTCAGCAAAAATCCGCAATTAGCAGCAGCCTATATAACGGCGACATTAGAGGAAGAAGTGCCGGAACCTGAACTGCTGAAACGAGCTCTGGGCGATGTAGCAGAAGCTCTCGGTAAATCAAAAATGACTCTCGAACAATATGAATTGCACTTAAAAAAACTGGATGAATTGGTTTCGGAACAAGGAAGTGATGCGATTTACAATTTGGGAACTTGGCTAAAAGCTTTGGGATTGAAATTAACTGTTGCTGTTTGTACTGATACAGAGGATAATACTGAAAATGCTGAAATTCCAGTGCAATTAACTGTCTAACCAAGCACTAAAATGAAAAGCGACGTAATATAATATAATTATGCCCAAAGTCCAACCGAAAGAAATTCAGCGTTATACTACGCTAGACAACGGAGTGCCTTTCGAGGAATGGTTTAATGTTCTCCGAGATGCCAAAGCTAAAGCTAGAATTAAGTTGAGACTAGACAGAGTTCTACTCGGCAATCTCGGAGATTATCGCTTTGTTGGAGAGGGAGTCTTTGAATTAAAAATAGATTATGGCCCTGGATACCGAATCTATTTTGGACAAGTCGGCACAACAATTATCCTGCTTTTAATAGGCGGGGATAAAAGCACTCAAGACAGAGACATACGGCAAGCTAAAGAATACTGGATAGATTATAGGAGTGAAGATAATGCCTAAAAGTTTACCTTACCATCCCTTTCTAATACAGTCTCTCAAAAACCCAACAGATTCTGCTATGTATCTAGAGGCTTTTTTTGAAGAAGAAAACCCGGAAGCGGAACTGCTGAAAATGGTACTCAGCAATGTAGCAGAAGCTGTCGGTAAATCAAAAATGACTCCCGAACAATATGAATTGCACTTAAAAACACTGGATGAATTGCTGTCGCAGCAAGGAAGTGATGCGATTTACAATTTGGGAACTTGGCTAAAAGCTCTGGGATTGAAATTAACTGTTGCTGTTTGTACTGATACAGAGGATAATACTGAAGATGCTGAAATTCCAGCGCAATTAACGGTATAGCTCAATTTATTAAAATGCCTAACTTTCGATATTCATCGCTAATTAATTCGACCGTTGAAACTGTCTGGAAATTTTACGAAAGACCAGATATTTTGCAACTTTTGACTCCGCCTTGGCAACCGGTGAAAATAATTCGCCGCGAAGGTGGACTTGGTGTCGGCGCTATTTCTGAATTTCGCCTTTCATTGGGGCCGATTCCGGTAAAATGGGTGGCGACTCACACTGAGTGCGAAGACTATCGTTTATTTGTGGATGAACAAACTGAGGGGCCGATGGCGAGTTGGATTCACCGACATGAGTTTACCACAGAAAATGGTCAGACTCGATTGACGGATGCGATCGCCTTTTCGATACCGGGCGGCCCAATTGTTGATTTTTTATTAGGTTGGTGGGTGGAAATGCGGTTAACAGATATGTTTCGCTACCGCCACGAAGTCACAAAAAGGGAGTGCGAAAAAGATGGAAACAACGGCTGAATATTACTGTGCTTTCTGCGGCGAACCGAGTACAACTTTTGTTGATATCAGCGGCGGAATGGAACAATCTTATATCGAAGATTGTCAAGTTTGTTGTCGCCCGAATGTTCTGTATGTCAGAATAGATGAAGATACTCTCGATATTGAAATAGATACTGACTATCAAGAATAAGTGATTATGAAAATGTATGAATTGCCTTTGAATCTAATTTGGTAGAATTCATCAATTTTGCAGCGGCTGCTTGCACGAAAGCCTGAAAAATTCGAGAGTTTATCGAACAGTTGGGCGACATTTCCGGGTGCCATTGAATTGCTATCATCCAAGGATGATTTTGATGTTCCATTGCTTCTACCAAAGTGTCAGGTGCATCGGCTACAATTTGCCAATCGGATGTTACTTTCCGCACTGCTTGATGATGCCAAGAAACAACTGTTGTGGAAGTTGTCCCCATAATTTTGGCGAGCCGACTGTTTGGCTCGATTTCAATGCTATGCTCGATCGCACGTGGGGGAATTCCCGAACCGTGACTAACCTCCATACCGTAAGCATCCGGTACGTGAATCACCAAACTGCCGCCGCTGGCTACGTTCAGGATTTGCATTCCGCGACAAATCCCCAAAACGGGTATGTCAGCCTTTAAAGCTAGCTTGGCTAAGCTTAGTTCAAAGTTATCGCGTTCTGCACTAACCGAGTATACTGTACGATCGAGCAAACCGCCATAAAGTTCTGGATTGATATCTCCACCACCGGAAAAAATTAAACCGTCTACCGCATCAAAAATACTAGCTGGATTTAATTGATTAGGCGGCAGCAAAATCGGAATTCCTCCTGCCGCCTGCACTGCATCAATATAACTTCCATTTAAGCGATATTCACCTGCTTGACAGCGGTTGTATGTTGTGATACCAATAATCGGAAATTTTTTCATTTTGTGGAACAGGCATCCTGCCTGTTTTTGATTTTTGTGGAACAGGCATCCTGCCTGTTTCTGATATGATTACTTAGGATTGAGTCCTACAATAAACTGACAATTGTCAGCAGTGCTGTCTAATTTGTAACAGTTTGAACATCATTTTCCGGCAACGGTTTGCGCGTGCACAGATAAGCCAGCGGGCCGAACAGCGGTACTAAAGTTACTGCCCAGAATGCTGTAGAGTTCTGCATTCCTCGGCGCGCCATATCGTCGGCTAACAAGGCGGGAAATAATAGGCAAAGCATACAGAAATCTAAACTCATTACATGAATAAAGCGGCTCGTTTGCCACTGTTGAGCAAAATCAGACCAATCACCTTTTGTCAAACCGAAGGCAACTAAAGCTACAGCACCTAATGTTAGAATAATGGCAGTAAAGCGAGAGTCTAATATCTTTAAAAAGACATTTTTCTTGCCTAAGAATTCTGGATTAGGTTCGCGTAGGGCTAAGTAAGGCACTAAGGCAAATGCGCCGACGCCAAAGGATAAAGTGGCAAATAACCATGCAGGTATTTTTTGTCCTCTACCATCAGCATATAAGACGCAACTGTAGATGAGCGGCCAAATTCCCATGATGTTGAATAAGGCGACAATTAAAGGGTTGATGTCTGCTATTTTACCTGTGGCAAGGTTAGTAATTAAGGTCAATGTTTCGGGGCTATCGGGTGGTGCAAATACAAAGGCGTAGGTGCTGAATGCAATCCAAAGCAGCCAAAATCCAATTTTTCTGAACATAGTTATTTTTTTTACTTCTGATATTACTATAGCAAGCTTAAAGGGTTTTTGAATAAGACTTTTTTTTCTTTACCGCAGAGGGCGCAGAGGACGCAGAGAAAGAGAGGAGAATATATGAATGTATTGCTATTTGGTATTGCGAGTTTTGTGCAGATTAGTAAATTTTTGCATGAATTGGCGATCGATCCAATCTTTCCAGTACCACAATAACGGTGATTCCCACATGAAATTGCCCCGAGAGGCGATCGCCCGTTGATTCCCCGTACCGATTAACGCTAAATATTGTGACTGTGGTGCAAAGGGTTTCAGCGGTTTTGCCAATAAAAATTGCTGCAAATTTTCAAACAGTGGTTTGCCCTGACGCACGGCAAAAACGCCTGCTTTAGGGCGGGGATAATTAACCATCGCCGCGATGTCTCCAGCCCCAAATACGTTGGGGTGAGAGACTGATTGCAGGCAATCGTTGACTTGCATAAAGCCGTTTGAATCGGTGGCTAAACCGGATTCTCCGATCCAATGGGCTGCGGATGCTTGCGTTACCCAAAAAATGCGATCGCACTCTAATTTCAAACCAGATTCACAACAGATTTGGGAAGGGGGCATTGGGCATTGGGGATTGGAAATTGGGCATTCTTGATTATCTTCTATGTCAATCATTTCTGGCTTTTTTAGGGCACTGACTTTTTCCATTAAATGCAGTTTAACACCGCGATTAATCAGAATTTTTTTTAGGCGATGACGCACCCGTTTGTTATGTGCAGGCATCAATTCAGCACCGCTATGAAACAAGTGAATTTCTGACTGCAATCTAGAGTGCATATTTAATGCCAATTCTACGCCGCCTGCACCGCCACCTACAATAGCGATACGGAGAGGTTTTTCCGGATAATTTTGGCTTGCGGAAATTAACTGATTCCAGCTAGCTAAAAACTCCGGTACGGGTTTAGCAGGAATTGCATATTCTGCGGCACCAGGTACGGATAAAGTCGCGGGAGTGCTGCCGATATCCACAGAAAGCAAATCAAAATTGACGGGCGGGTGGTTTTGACAAATGACGCGATTTTTGTTAAAGTCGATCGCGATCGCCCGATCGACAAATATTTGACACCCGGCAAATTCCGCCAGCGATCGCAAATCGATGTGACATTCATCATAATTGTAAAACCCGGCAACGTGCCCCGGCAGCATCCCCGAATAAGGCGCATACAGGACATCGCTAATCAGAGTCAAACGCACTCCCGGCAGCGGTTTGATGCCAAACATTTTTAATACGATAGCATGACTGTGACCGCCGCCAATTAAAACTAAATCTTTCACAATTAGAGAGGTTCGATCGAAATATTCCAGCACCGATATTGTACAACACACGGCATGGATTGGGCCGCACTGTCCGGTCGAGAGAGCTGGCAGTGCGTAATTAATGATTGCCCAGCACTCTCGACAGAATGCTCTCGATCGCAGATTATACTTGGCAAGTGTGGCGATCGGCAAATCAGCACAAATAGCTGTAGACTGGTTAGCGAGCAAATTTTATCACCAAATTATGCTGGGGTGTGTTTAAATAGCTAACTCACCATTCAAAACTATGACATTACGCATCATTCCTCGCGGTTGGCTGCGATGGATTAAAACTCTTTTCCCGCTCCTGTTTGCCCTATCATTCATCATAGTATTGGTGGCGAACAACTTATTGATGCCCGCGCAAGCCCAGCAACCACGTCAGGAAATTCGCGGAGTTTGGATGACGACAAACGACAAAGACATCCTCAGAGATCGTAGCAAACTAGGAAATGCTATCGGTCAATTAAAACGGTTAAATTTCAACACAATCTATCCCGTAGTTTGGAACTCCGGCTATGCAATGTATCCCAGTCCAGTCGCGCAACAAAGAGATATTCAACCCTTTGTTTATAGAGGGTTAGACGGACAAGATATGATTGCAGATTTAATTGCTCAATCTCACCGCCAAGGGCTGCTAGTAATTCCTTGGTTTGAGTTTGGTTTCATGACTCCTCCCACCTCAGAATTAGCATTAAACAATCCCGAATGGTTGACCCAAAAACAGGACGGTAGCCAAACATCAAACGGCGCAGGTGGCGAAGTAGTTTGGCTCAATCCCTTTCATCCCGAAGTGCAGAAATTTATCACCGAACTCGTACTAGAAATCACCACTCAATACAACGCCGACGGTATCCAATTTGACGATCATATGAGTTTGCCATCAGAATTTGGCTACGACAACTACACAGTTGCTTTGTATACAAAAGAAACCAAAAAAGCACCGCCAACCGACTCTCAAGATCCAGCATGGGTGCAGTGGCGAGCCAATAAGATTACCGCTTTTATGTCGCAGCTAAATCAAGCCGTCAAAGCCGTCAAACCCAATGCGATTTTCTCAATTTCTCCCAACTACTACGAATTTGCTTACAAATATCACCTGCAAGATTGGCTGGCTTGGGTGCGTCTGGATATTGCCGACGAACTAATTGTGCAAGTGTACCGTCCCAATTTAGAATCATTTGTAGACAAAATTAACCGTCCAGAAATGCGAGAAGCACAGCAAAAAATCCCCACTGGAGTTGGGATTATGACAGGTTTAAGAAATCGCCCAGTAGCGATTCAGCAAATCAAGTCTCAGGTTCGGGCAGTCCAAGAATACGGCTTAGGTGCTGCTTTCTTCTACTACGAAAGCTTGTGGGAAGATGCACCTGAATCAATTGCCGATCGCGTTTCTCAATTTAGTGCTTTCTTCCCGTCTTCTGCATTCCGAACAGCCCTACAAATACCCAGACGCGCAGCCACTTTCCCTGCGCCACCACCGCCCAAACCAGACCCGAAACCTAAGCCGAATCAACCTGCAAATAACAGCAAACCTTCCCCGGCACCAGCTACATCCAAGAAGTAAAAACTCATTAGTCATTAGTCATTAGTTAGAAACATTAATCCGTAGGGGCTAATTTTACAAAAACCAGGCTCTTAAGGGCGGCGTCGGAGCAACGACCCACAATAAAATTTACTCTTTGTGGAACAGGCATTTTGCCTGTTCTTAACAGAGGTACAAGATGTCAGTTCAACCGTAGTTAATAATAACTACCATCAATAAAAATGCAAACAAATCAAAAAATTTTACTACCAACAATGGGCTGTGGCACTTGGGCTTGGGGCAACAGATTGCTCTGGGGCTATGATGAAAGCATGGACGAGGAATTGCAAGCAGCATTCAATCTTTGTGTTAGTAACGGTGTCACTTTATTCGATACAGGCGATTCTTACGGAACTGGCAAATTAAACGGACGCAGCGAGCAACTTTTGGGGCAGTTTTCCCAACAATATCAAGGTGCAAATAAAGAGGGTATTTGTATTGCGACAAAACTGGCAGCTTATCCTTGGAGATTGACGCGGCAGTCAATGATATCCGCTTGTAAAGCCTCTGCTGAACGCCTAGGCAAAAATGTGGATTTAGTGCAAATGCACTGGTCTACAGCTAACTACGCTCCTTGGCAAGAGGGGGCTCTTTTAGACGGTCTCGGCGACCTTTACGAGCAAGGATTGGTTAAGGGAGTAGGCTTGTCTAATTACGGGCCGAAACGTTTAAAGTTGGTGTATAAGAAGTTTAGCGATCGCCAAATTCCCATTGTTACATTGCAAGTGCAATATTCGCTACTTTCCACCTATCCGGTGACAGAACTCGGATTGAAAGAAGTGTGCGATGAGTTAGGGATAAATTTGATTGCTTACAGTCCTCTAGCCTTGGGATTATTAACGGGCAAATACTCGGAGAATGGCGCATTGCCTAAAGGTATCCGAGGTTTGGCGTGCAAGCAGTTATTGCCGGGAATGCGATCGCTTTTGGAATGTTTGCGAGAAATAGCGGCATTCAGAAACAAGACTGTTTCGCAGGTAGCAATCAACTGGTGCATCTGCAAAGAAACTATTCCGATTCCTGGGGCAAAATCTGCGGCACAGGCGAGGGATAATATTGGTGCTTTGGGGTGGAAATTAGACTCAGGCGAGGTTGCAGAATTGGATAAAGCGGCGGCGAGTGCAGATAAAAAAATGGTGCAGAATATTTTTCAAACTAAGTAATAATAGGTTCGTAGTTCAGTAGCTATTACCCATTACCTATTTCGGCAAATTTCCCTTATTTCTGCTTCAGGATGAGTGACAAGGTAATCTTTTAGCCACAAGCAACCCCGCCCGATCGAATTATCTAAATCGAGTTCTAATTTCCACAACTTGATAGTATTAGACCTCTTGCAAAAATAATTAGGACGGGCTCTCCGGCCCATCCCACAAAAATCATTTTTTCTTGTGGGTAGGCGTCTTGCCTGCCCTATAAATTGATGAAAAAGACTTTTGCAAGAGGTTTAATGACTATTGACTACTGACTGCTAACAGTAAGGTTGCGGTTGCTAGTAGCAATAAAATCCCGGCTGCACCTGCTAGCGGTTTTGCTGCTATTCCTGTAATCCATTCGGGTACGGTAGAAGTAGGTTTAATTGCTTGCGCTGTATCTACGGTAGTTATCCCCCAAATCCAAGCTGCGTGAATGCCGATCGCCAATCCCAAGCTACCATTATCTGCCATGCGAGCTAGGGTTAAAACCATGCCCATCAGCCACAATCCGAGGAGTTGCGGTAGGGTTTCTTTGGGGGCCCAAATGAGGTGGGCGATCGCAAAAATGAAACTGGCGATCGCTGCTGCGATTAGCAGTGAGTAATCTTGCTGGAGTATTGTTTGCAAACAGCCCCGAAATATCAACTCTTCTGTGGCGCTAATCCACATTCCTAATAACAAAGTCAGCAGACTAGCACGATTAATAATTAAAGCCCAAAAATTAATTATTTTTTCGCCTGTTTCGGTTAAAATTTCGCTTTTTTGTAGCTTGATCCAGCCGGCGGTTAATTGCAGCCCGAATAAAATTACTAAGCTGATTATCCCTAATCCTAATCCCCGCACTAAGGACATCAAAACTGCCGGTTGCCAATCCCAACCCCAGTTTGCAAAAGTTGTTTTTTCGATCCAACTTGTTGCCCATAAAATGAAGGGAACAATCAGGTATAGGGAAGCTAGTAAAGGTAGTTTTTTGTTTCCCAGGGGTTGGGGTGGATGCCATTTGAGGGCGATCGCCAGCACGATCGCTGCGGGAAGCCACAAAACTACCCAAGTTGAGAAAAATAAGATTATTTTGACAATTGCTGGTATTGACGGCGACAGCAGTCGCAGGTTAGTTATGCTATTCCACATTTTATTGACTATAGTCCTGGATGCTTCAACTCTATCCTCCGGGTACGCACTGTGTACCTTACCATCACAGATCGTGTAAAAACTGCGATCGCTGGGACAAGCTTCTACTCTGCTTGCATCCATCCCTCAATAATTGCTACTAAAACATTAACTAGCGGGTGATCTACCGCCTCTTTAAATGCTTCAGTTCCTCCTGATTTGAGGGCGCCAATCACTCGTGCTTTCAAGGTGGGGTTATTCTTTATTTCATCAGCAGCCTTTGCTGAAATCATCATTTTTTCTGTCTCAGTTGTAGTAGGATTAGTTTCTTCTAGTTGCTTCAAAAGCTGTTGAATTTCTGCTGCTGCTTCATCCAGACTTTGCTTAGACGAGTAGTCATTTAGAATTCCACCTATCTGTGTTCCTCTATCTCCAGCGAAGCCGCCACCGAACTTTGAACCACGAAGATCGTATTTAGGAGTTTCTGCCATGAGTTTTTGTACCTCTGTTTGCTGTTGAAGGATGTTATGTAGATTATTAATATTTTCTCTTAAATTTTGAGTTTCCTGCTCATACTGTACGATTTGAGTTTCTTTGACACGAATCTCTGTTCTATATTTTTCTTCTAGAGCTTCCCGTATCAATTCATGAACTTTCATAAATTCAGCATGAATTCCCTCCCGATCTATATCAGGAGACATACTCACCTTAACTACATGAATATCCTTTCCTTTCTCTTCTGTGCTCTGGATATCTATTTTAGCGTCTTCGTATTCAGCTTGTATGGCTTTAAATGAGTAAACAAAAGCTTCGAGATCAATGGCGTCACAGATAACTATATCAATTGTTTCAAAAGTTTTTTGGAAAACTTTTGTAAATTCTCCGGGAGTAAATCTTCTTCCTACGGGATAGGGTTTTCGCCTGTTAGAATCCGAATAAACAAACTCACAAATTACTCCATTGAAATTCGTATCCTCATTATATTGCCAACCTTCAATACAGACTCCAGTAAACTTGGCAAAAGCGAATTTAGCATTTGCTGCTTGAATGTTTAAGAGATTAGCTCTAATGAGATTAGCCCCATAGAATTCAGATCCGCTAATATTAGCTCCAGTGAGGTTAGCCCCATGTAGATCGGCCCCACTGAGGTTACTCTCAATCACATTAGTATTAATTCCCTCGAAATCATACCCATTATACCCAAGGTCTGCCTTACGGAGGTTAGCCCTGCTGAGGTCAGTTCCGCTGAGGTTAGCTCCGTTGAGGTTAGCCTCACTAAGATTAGCCCCACTAAGATTAGCCTCGATGACTTCAGCAGACTTGAGGTTAGCCTTGCTGAGGTCAGCTTCACCAAGGTCAGTTCCAAGAAGGTAAGCCTCACTGAGGTTAGCTCCTCTGAGATCGGCATCGCTGAAGTTAGCATTACCTAGATGAGCCTGTTTGAGGTTAGCTCCCAGGAGGTTAGCTCCACTGAGGTTAGCATCGGTAAGGTAAGCTTCGCTAAGGTTAGCCTTGCTGAGATCAGCTTCGCCGAAGTCAGTATCAATGAGTTGAGCTTCGCTAAGATTAGCTCCGCTGAGGTTAGCACCATTGAAGTTAGCCCTGCTGAAATCTAGCTCGCTCAAGTCAGAACCACTCAGGTTAACCCCACTAAAGTTAATTCCGCTGAAGTCTTCACTGAATCTAAGTTGGCTGATATCTACCTCTATATCAAGATTTTTTGATCGCCAAAAGTTCCAGCTATCTACACCCTGCTTAAGCAGGTCAATAAATTCTTGTTTTTCCATCTAGAGCTAGACCCATAGTTCTAGTACATATCATAAATCAGCTTTTTCTTTAGTGGTAGGGAGTGCTACAGCATTCTGAGGCCGAATGCAAATAATTGAGCGCGATCGCACTTCTCTCGCCGACGTAAACGTACTGGCTTTATCAGAGGTTTCTAATGACAACTGTCAACTGATTATCGATCGAGCTTGCGCTGAATTTGCCTCAAAGATTGGTACATTTCCGGGAGGCGGTTGTAGACGGCTGCGGCTTTCAGAAATAGTTTGTGGGGAATTGCTGGAACACCAGTCACGATCGCACCTGCGGCAACATCGCTGTGAATTCCGGCTTTAGCAGTGGCGATCGCCCCATCTCCAATTTTAGCTTGATTGGCAATTCCCGCTTGCCCGGCCAATATTACATTGTTGCCAATTTTAACTCCGCCTGCCATGCCGACTTGAGCGGCAAACGCGCAATTTTTTCCAATTTGACAGCCGTGTCCTACGTGTACTAAATTATCAATCTTGGTATTTTGGCCGATGCGGGTTTCTCCAACAGCGGGCCTGTCGATCGTGCTGTTGCATCCCACCTCAACGCTCTCTTCCAATACCGTGCATCCAGACTGCTCCATTTTCACCCATCCGGTGGCTGTCGGTACGAACCCAAAACCTTCGCTCCCGATCGCCGCACCGCTGTGAATCACGCAATTTGCACCGATCCGAGTACGTTCGTGAATCACACAGTTAGCGTGTAAAACAGTGCCTTCACCTATTTCTGCATCTGGGTAAATTACGACATTTGGATGAATGCAAACGTTGCTGCCAATTTTGACTTTTGCTTGAATAACCGCATGGGGGCCGATGTAGACATTTTCCCCAATTTGTGCTGAGGGGTGAACTGTGGCTGACGGATGAATTTCGGATGCTGGGCGAAACGGTTGATAGAAAAGGGCGATCGTTTGAGCAAACAGCAATCGCGGATCTGCTGCGGCTATCCAGGCTATATTGCGATCGTCACATTCAGCTTGGAGGCTTTCATCTAAGGGCAAAATTAACGCAGAAGCATTTGTCGAGGTGACGTGAGATGCAAATTTAGCTCCTTCTATGTAACTGATTGTCCCCGATATGGCTTCATCGACTGGGGCGGGGCCTGCAATTTCTCGATCGGCTGCACTTGAGGCTTTTAGGCTGTGACTGTTGGCTAAATTAAGTTTTTGTACTATGTCGCTAAATTTCATCTATAAAAATTTGTTGTTAACAGGGATTTACCACTGTTAAATTACCAGCTTTGGAGCACGATCGGAGTAGTTGACCTTAAAAAAAACAGTTCGCGATCGTACTTCAACGGCAGAAACCGGGTTTTTATCCAATCTGCGATGCTCTAAGCAAGTATTTTCGTAAAAAACCCGGTTTCTAGGCCCCATGCGTCCAGGGCTACAGAATAGCAAAAGCCCCGACTTCGCAGAAGAAGTCGGGGCTCTAACAGGAATTATTTTTGGCA
Source organism: Cyanobacteria bacterium VAR_87_metabat_62 (assembly GCA_031427135.1). Lineage (GTDB taxonomy): Bacteria > Cyanobacteriota > Cyanobacteriia > Cyanobacteriales > Microcoleaceae > Microcoleus. The sequence continues at coordinate 51,362 of JANPMV010000098.1, forward strand.
GTTATTGTACAGAGGATGCTTCTACATCAACGGTGCGGGCTGTACCTTCTGCATAGGTGGAGGTTGGTTCGGATGCTGAGGCTGTTTGAGTCTGGCGGGATTTAAAATAGTCGATCGACATTTGGGAAATTTCCGAAATCAGCAGCACAGCAATAGCCACATCGTCAATTTGACCGATGACGGGGAGGAAATCCGGCGCAATGTCGATCGGGCTTACCAGATATGCCAGGGTTCCGAGAATAATCCACCAGCGGTATTTGGGGTTGCGGAGGGTTTCGCGATACCAGTTGTAAACAGATTGTATAGAAAAGTTCATTGGGTTGTCCTCTACTTATATCTTTAATCTTTACAAATTCTCGCTCGAAATGCTGGTGGAGATATCCCCCCTAGGGTTGGGAAGAGACTTCTACCTGGAAGTATCGGGAATTGGGCATGGGGCATGGGGCATGGGGCATGGGGCATTACTAATTGGTTGTAAACAACTAATCACTACTGACTACTGACTAACTAAAGGTTTTTCCTACCAACTTTTGAAAGCGCTTGTTTTTGTGCAAAGGCTTTAAGTCCGGGTCGGTTTGAGCTAGGCTGAGGTATTTGGAGCGGTTGAGTTCGATCGCCCTAGCAATGCAATCTACAGCTAAAGTTGTTTTACCTTCCCAAGCGTAGCAGTAGCCTTTGTTGTAGATGCCGTTGGCGCGATCGGGCTTTACTTCCAAGGACTTATCGATGCTTTTGCGAGCTTCTTTGTATTTGCCAATTTTAGCTAAAGCGTAGCCCCGGTTGTCCCAAGCTTCGTAGTTTTGGGAGTCGCAAACGAGGGATTTGTCGTAGGAGGCGATCGCCTCTTTCACTCGTCCCAAACGCCGCAGTGCTAGCGCGTAGTTGTTCCAAGCGTGGGTACAGTTGGGATTGATTTCTACGGCTCGTTCGCAGGCCTCGAAACACTCTTTTTCTCGGCCCAACTTACCCAGAATATTGCCTCGGTTTACCCACGATGAGCCGTGGTTGGGGTTGACGGCGATCGCGCTTTCAAAACTTTCTAGGGCTTCTGGCCATTTCTCCCAGGCCATGAACCCGCAGCCGCGATTGAACCAAACATCTGGATCGTCGGGCTTGATTTCTAAAGCTCGATCGTAACTGCGAAGTGCAGCTTTAAAGCGTTTGAGGCAAACTAAAACATTTCCCCGGTTGGCAAAGGCTTTGTAGTAGGTGGGGTGGAATTCCAGAGCACGATCGTAACAGTTGAGAGCTTCCGAATACCGTTCTAGGGACGCGAGGGAATTGGCTTTGCTTTCCCAGCCTAGATAATCGTGAGGGTAGTACAACAGCAGTTGATCGAAACTGGGAATTGCTTCTTTGTCTTTGCCCCATTCTGCTAAAGCTATGCCTCGGTTCAGTAACGAATGTCGATCGAGCGGCTTGAGTTCGATGGCTCGATCGAAGCTGTCGATGCACTCGGAGTAACGCTTTAACCGTCCCAAAGCCACACCGCGACAACCAAGGGCATCGGTGTGATTGGAGTCTAGTTCCAGGAGTCGATCGAAGGTGGCGATCGCGCCCTCACAATCCGGCGACTCCAACTGTTTGACTCCTTGGTCGAATAAAGCTTTAATTTGCTCTTCCACAATCATTCAATTATAGTTATCTAAGTGTACCGAATCGATTGGGTTTCGATCGCCCTAAATCTCAACTTAGTCTTCTGTGACCTACTTCTATTTTCAATTTTCAAACGGTTCTGTAAGGAACAGTTTTTTAGTATAAATTAGCACTTACATTTTTGCAAGCTTTGAGTCGGTCGATCGCCTGAATTACTGACATTATTATCGATCAAACTCAGTCGCAAACAGCATCTATTTTTGTTATCTACATTCTGAAACCCCTTTATGTACTGGCTTTCACCGCAAGTTTACTTTTGGTTGGGCTGTCAACGTCAAAAAAAAATCCCTAGCGACCGCACCGAACTCCCCAAACTTTTATAAGTACAATACAAATATTTTAGTATTATAAAATATCCGTATAACTGAAAGTGGAAGCATCGACAGAGCAAATCCTGAAAGGCAGGCTACAACCCTGCTTTCCTGGTGCTTGAAACAGTAGCGAAGTAGCAAATCCCAGCGCTGTAAAATTGCTCGAACAGCATTAAAAGTACATCAAAAATAAAGTTTATTTCAGGAAAAAGTCCGGCTTTTTCAAGAACCTTGGATCACCCATCTTTGGTCGCCGATCGCAATTTCGCAGCCGTTTGGAAGCCAGAAAGGCTCGTTAGCTGCCAGCCTTTGTCCCCCCACAAAAGTGCCGTTGGAACTGCCGCAATCGACAAGCTGATAGCGCTGTTTTCCTTGTTCGTCATTGGCGCGGCGGATTTGAGCGTGGTAGCGGGAACTTTGCGGATCTTGCAATACTAAAGTATTAGTCGGTTCGCGTCCGATCGTAAAGGGATTTGCTGTCAGGGCGATCGCCTCTCCAGAAAGTTTGTAGACTAGATAAGCAGTTGTTGTGCGATCGCTACTTGCCAATATTGTCGGTGCGAGTTGCGGGCGATTCAGGGCTGGTGGGAGACTGTTTTGAGCAAGTTGTTCTGTGAGTTGTCTTAAATCGCGATCGAATCCTGCTGCTGTGTCAGAAGCTGGAAGACTCGCAGGAGAATGACCTGAAATTAAGTTTAACTGCTGTATGGGAGCTTGAGGCTGAATTGGCCGCCCTGCTTCGGCAATTCTCATTTGTAGGGCGGCGGAATTTTCAGCTTCTTGTCTGGAGCTCATTCCCTCAACTTGGCGAATAACTCCGTTTGTTTCGGGAAAGCTCACATCGCCAATTCGTACGTCTTCTAAGTTAAAACCTAGTGTATAAAAATCTTGGACGCGATCGAGCAAATTTTGGCGCAACAACAGCCGTCCTTGACTGATAAGCTGGTTGAGGGGAATTTGCCCGATCGCCAGTCCCATGCAATCCTTAACAGCACTAGCCAAAGCAGCGATCGGATCGGACAATTCCAAAGCTACTCGTTTCGGATCTATAACTTGATAAATAACGGTTAGTGTAGCATCAATTAAAAACCGATCTTTAGACAAGAAATCGCCGTGGGATTGCACGTCCAAGTTGCGGAGTTTGGTGTCTACGAGAACTATTTGACACTGTTCTAGCAGGGGAAGGGCAAAGCTGAAATGGCGCCCGGATTTCAGGGTACGCACGGCGCGGCCGTTTTTGACCAACAAACCCGTGTAACCCGCCCCGATAAAGTCCATACTAAAGCCAGCCCAGCGTTCGGGTGTGACGGTTTGAATCAGGGGAGAAGCGTTGTTCATGGGAGGGTGTTGAGGGAAGGGAGATTCTACTTTTAGGGTAACAAATTGCTGGGGGCGTGCGATCGGGCGGTGTGCCGGTTCTGCAACCTTTATTCTATACTTCTGGACTCCCCGCGATTCAGGCCGGACTGGATCTAGTTTGCAAGTTGGTGCTAAGTACGATCGAAATGCCGTTCGTAGGGTAAGTTAGTAGGGTGCGTCAGATCCGAAAAACCTGTTGAAATCGAAATAATTAATGTCTGACGCACCCTACAATTGTCTGTAACTGTGACTAGGGGAAGGGTAAAACAGATGGCATTAACTTGGATAGAGTGGGGTAGAAATCAAGGCTACGCAAGCTAAAGTAAAATAAGATTAATTAAGCTTGACAATTTGCAAGTGAAACTTAGATTATGTTAAAGTCTAACTAACAAGACCATTTTTGAACCATACCGCACAGGAATCAGTGCCATGTCCATTTCTCAACCTGAAAAGCCACAGTATTTAAAACCAATTAATCCCCCGGATATTCAAATACGGGCGATCGCCTACAGTTTAGATACTTTAATTCCAGGACTCTACATTTGGCTGGGTGCGCTCAAAATTCGGATTGGGGGTAGCGAGGCCGAAGAAAGCTATCCGGGGACTATTCACAGTCCAATTGGCATTGCTTTAGTATTCCCTGGCTACCGCATCTACAGCACTTACCAAGGTAGCTATGACCCTACGGATAACTATTTATGGTAAAGCGGAGTTAGGATGGTATCAAGAGATGGTCAAATAATTAAACATGATCGATGACGAATTACGACAACAAATTTCCGAAATAGCTAGTAAATTCAAGCTGTTTGAATGTAATACTTGCGCTTTAAGCATCCAAGACTTTTTAATTCAAAGGGGTATTTCTGGAAAAAAAGTCAAAATTTACACTGGCAGTGCCAAGGGAAAATATGGTAATATTTACCATGATGACCTCGAACAAAATATTGCTACGAATGGAAGGCATGAAGCGATTGCAGTTGAAATTAATGGGGAGGAATTGATTTTTGATAATATCCACAATCAAGGAGTTTCTAAACAAGAGTGGTTGGGAAAATTTTATTGTTTGGCGATCGAGCTGGGCGGTCAATTTGAGATTGCGGAAATTGAATTTTAGCTGAAAGGAGATGAAACAATGTTAGATTTGTATGATTTGCTAGGAAAAATCAAGCAAAGATCGTCTTTATACTTGGGGAATCGATCGCTCAGTCATCTCCATGTTTTTTTGGACGGTTATACCTTTGCCCGCCGTCAACTTGGTATTCCCATAACAGAACAAGAAACAAAGTTTGAGGAGTTTCAAGAATGGATAGAGAATCGATTTAACCAAGTAGATACTCAATCTTGGAGTCGGATTATTCTTTTTTATTCTGAGGATGAAGCGGATGCACTGAAGCGCTTTTTTGATTTATTTGAAGAATTCTTGAAGAGCGAACAGTTGCCAAAAATTGATGAAACAAATAATTGCGAAATGTCTGATGAGTTGAGTGTTGTAGGTGTAAATGGTTGAGTCTAATATTGATAGGGACTGAATCCTAAACCTTGAGATTGATATTGTTGTATCCAGTCCCGATGTTTTTGAGTCAGTCGTGTGTTATTGTCAACCCACCAAATCCATATGTGAGTATCTAGTACAATCATTGTAGCACTTCCCAATCTTCCAACGAAACCGCAGGTTCAAACGGCTCATCATAATGAATGACTGTACCGCGTAAAGGATAGAGAAAAGTATTTTTCATGGTTTCATTTACCAAATTTAGATAGCTAATGAATTCTCGATATCCATCCAATTCTGTTTGTTCTTCGGAAGTTAGATTTGATGCTTGTTGTTGAGTTGTTAAAGTTTGAATTCGTTCCTGGGTTTGAAGAGAAGCGCTGAATATTAAGAGTCCGTTGACTAATTCAATGTGGACAGAACCTTCGCTGGGCAAGCTGCTGGGTAAGTGAGGCAGTTTGAGGGGTAAATTAGCAATCATGGCATTAATTGACTATATTTGATGTTGGTTTTTTAATTATACCGATCGCTCTGTTGAATTTGACCGTTGTTGCCATGCTGAAATTATAGGCCGATCGCACTTTCGGACAATAAGGGCGATCGAGCTTTGACCAGTCCTCATAAATGCCGACACTGAAAGTAGCATCGCACTTTGGGAAAAAAGACCATCCCCCCTAACAATAAAAGGGGCGATACCACTACATTTCAAAGCAGAATAGGGGAAAGTGGGGAATCAGGAAACGAAAAATCTGGAGGCAAAAACACGGGCGTATCTGGTCGAGGTATAGGCGTACTCTGAAGAGGTGGCTGATTAGCTAACAAGTTTGCAGTTGTGATACTGGAAGCCTGAACATTATTCAGTTGTGCTAATGGTTCACCTGTACTTCTCAAAGTAAGGAGAGTATTAGCACCTGCGGTTTGAATCAAGATGTCACCGATATTTAAATTGGCTGGTACTTGGATGAAATCAGTCGTATTGTCAAAGTCGGTGATGATGTCTAAACCGCCACCTGTAGACAGGGCAAATGTATCACTTCCCTGCCCGCCAGTGAGTGTATCAATGTCCCTGTCACCTGAGAGAAAATCATCGCCTGCACCGCCAAACAGTTGATCGTTGCCTTTGCCACCAAATAAAGTGTCGTTTCCTTCTCCACTTGAAATGCTATCTTGACCGTCGTTTCCCAAAATTAGTTCGCTGATGGTAGAGCCTGTAACTGTATCATTGCCACCTAAAACAAAGACACCACCAGGAATATCTGTTAGTAGTCTAGGGGATAATTCGATTAATTCTGCGGTGTTATCGCCGAACAAGCGAAATAGACCATTATCATTGATGAATCTTAATGCCATCGTTATTTGTTCTCAAATCTGAAGTTTACTGGAACCAAAATAGGATTTGATGGAAATGAAATTGAGAGGAATCACTTTTAAGGCAAAATGAACGATCGCTTAGCATGAACGTAAATTTGTCTAAATTCCATTCAGGCTAATAGTGATTTCCAGGCTAATAGTGAGTTCCAGGTTACTTTACTATTACCGTTAGAGTCCACATAAAACAAACTTTTTATATTAGGTTTTTTGGGATCAGATAAGTTGGCGGAGATAACACCTTCGTGCCCCTTGGATACACTTTGAGACAATAAGTTGCCTCTGTTATCAAATCGGTTTTCTTTGAGACTAGATGGAAAAGTCAACTTCTGAACAGACTTATTTGTTGACATCACAGAACTGAAAGCTCTAGCGACAGCTTTGTGATAATCCGTTGTTTGTGTAAAAGTCACATCAATACCTTTTGAATAGCCAGTAAAATCAACTATATAAGAATAGTTAGCACTACTAGCTTTGTCATTATCACCTGCTTCCCCTCCTTCCGTATCTGAAGCAACTAATGCAATAGACTTAGTAGCTACCTCACTAAAATTTACTGGAGTATCGTCAATTCGATCTCCTGGGTTATTTCCATCAATATCGTAACTCCCATTATTAGTACCACCAGGAAAAGCTGGATCGAGTGCAACAAGCTCTTTCACTCTTCCACCTATTCTTCCTATCTCTGAGGCAACGTAAGATCCTAAACTATGACCTAAGAGAATAGTTTTTTCAGGAGCTATTCCTAATTCTTTCAACCTATTCGTAGCCCAGTCAGCAACTGGTCTGATCCGCTTCGCAGCGTCGTAAGGAATCTTCTCCGCACTATTTGCTGCCTCCTTCCAGTCCAAGTAAAGTACCTGAGAGTTTGGGTAATATTGACTATCTGCTGCTGTTGTTGCTAATTCACTTATATCGCTATCTTTTTCACCACCACCACGACCATGAATCACTACAACAGTGTCTTTGTTGGGGTCAATATTACTACGTTCAGCCTTACCCTTGCCACCATCTTTATCGTAAAGAGATAGCTCGACTGGGAATGGCTTGTCTTCTACTGTGATAGCTTTGTTACTATCCCAAGATAAAGAAAAACTGGCATCGCCTCTTTCTTCAGCATATCCAAAATTTACCCAATATTCACCACTTTTGGTAGGAGTAAAGGTGTATTTTTTACCCTCATAAGCATTCTTAAGCCAATCACCATTTTGACCGCTAATATTACTCCATTCATTATTACTAAAATTAGCGGCAACAGGTATGGCTCTTATCTTGTAATAATCATCTGCTTTTACTGAAAAGTTGTAGGTTACACTCGCTTCAAAATCTGCTTTTCTCCATAAAAATACCCCAAATTTATCAGAACTTACACCAGTATTACTCGGAAACCCATCACCCCAATTTCGAGAAATAACGTTTTTGTAAGAAGCAGCATCTTTGTCATTACGAGAAAATGGATACCATTCTTTGTTAACGACTTTTCCTGAACTCCAATCAAACGTTAACCCCCCCCAGTCTTGAGAAAAATTAATGTCCCCAACTTTTGCATACTCTACTGAAAGTATTTTTCCATCTATAGTTGCAGTCGCACGATCGTCCTTACTCTTCAACCCCTGAAGCTCACCCTGACTCAACTCCTTACCCTGAACAACCCTCGAAAAAATCGCCCCCTCATCCCCCGGTGAATCCGTAACATTCAACCGCGCATCAACAGAGTGCCCGATCTCTTCCAGCAACACATCCGCAACCGCCGCCGGATTCGCCCCATTCCGAGCCAAAAATTCCCGCGATATATAAATCGTATCCGTCGCCGCAGCAAAAGCCCCATTCGCTCCATCAATCTCAGCAGACGAGACAACTTTCACTGGCGGGATATCACTAAAATCTCCATGAAACCATTCTTCAGCTAAGGCTTTCGCAGCCGCAGCATCCCAGTTTTCCCCAAAAGGTACATTCAGCTTAGCTGCGAAATCTGGCTGGGCTGCAAACTTACTCAAATCCCCATAAACCTCGGACATCGCCTGACCTGTTAGCAAATCGACAGAGCTATCCGGTAAACTGCTGTTGGACTCGGTACTCACTGCACTAGCCATCCGGGTTAGCGAAGCGTCAGGCAAGATGATATTGTCATAGGCTTGAGGCGTTAAAATCGGGAGATTAACTTCCTGACCGACACCCCCCGTTAGCACACGGTTAGCATCTAGCTGCGGGATAATTGCCTTAGTCGGTTCTAGGCTGGCATTCCAAGGAGCGATCGCACTTTCGTTATTAAATTCAGACGTAAAAAAATTAGACACGTTATTTCCTCGTGTTGATTAGAGACAAGTACATAGACTTGCCCTGTGTTTGCTTAGATTAAATAAACAAATTGTTATCAAAGTCGATCGGCCGTAGGCGTAAGCCGGGGCGTAGCCATCGCCCTAATGCACTTTGAGTCCCGACGAACCGCAACAGTAGCGGTACTTCTAAGGCTCTATTTATCTATCGGGCTCAGTCCGCAAGTTTTATGCAAAATACTGTGTTTTTGTTACAAAACTTTACCTACTGCCGTCAGACCTTGGCAGATAGTAGCTTTGAGGTTCGTTGCAGCGATCGCGCCCATTGTTGAATCTGAGTATTCCTACTCGGCGTCACACCGCATCAACGAACTCTACTTTGTCTGATGTATGTAACAATACAATAAGCAAGTGCTAGCACGCAACTAACAAAGGCTAGCAATTTCGGTTATCCTATCGTTAGTCACATCTCAACACACCCGACAATGGCATCAAAAGAAGATTTATTTACCGAAGCCGCCAAAAACTGGGACTTAGAAAGGCTGTACCAAGCTTTTGCAGAAGCTAAACGGCAAATCTCACCCCGATCGCGCCGGGGACTCACAGAAACCGAAAAACTCTACCTCCGAGGCTTGCTTTCCGGTTGCAGTCCCGCCGAAATCGCTCGCCAACTGTTTCAGACTTCCAAAAGTGCAGAGGTCTATCTATGTAAAACTTTATACCAATATGTGAAAAAAATCGCAGATTTACCTAACGAACCTGTAGGAAATTGGCGCAATATTTGCGATCGGCTACAGGAAGCCGGATATAAAACTCAGTCGTCTGTGAAAGCTAAATTAAGTAGTTCTTTACCGATCGATGCTTTAGTAAAAATAGTTGATATGGGTTTTGAAAATCAAAATACACTGACAATTGATATTAATATTCGACTAGAATTCCCCTCAACTTCAGAGACTCCGAAAACCGAAGACTTGGATCGAAAAGACTAGATGTGCGATCGACCCTAAACTAACTAATATAACAGAAGTGCGATCGGCCCTAACCCAAACCACAAATACCTAATCTTCATCCCCTGTGTTACAGTTATTACAGTATTCGATTCTCAAAAAACCCGATGACCATCAAACCGATTCGGTGGGTTGGCGCTGCCCGCGAAGAAATCCAATCTCTTCCTGAAGATGCCCGAAAAGAAGCTGGTTTTGCACTTTGGACGATCCAGCAAGGCATACCACCATCAGATTTTAAACCAATGTCGATCGTAGGCAAAGGCGTAGAAGAAATTCGGATTCGGACAGAAGACGCCTATCGGGTATTTTATATTGCTAGATTTGAAGAAGCTATTTATGTTCTCCATGCCTTCCAGAAGAAAACCCAGAAGACAGCCCAGAAAAATCTCGAAGTTGGACAGAAACGCTACCAACAACTTTTACAAAATCGTTTGAATTTAAGAGAGTCTGAACAATGAGCGAAAATACCATTACCCAAGCCGCCGATAATATCTTTCTCGACCTCGGATTTTCAGCCCAAGAAGCTGATAACTTATTAATCCGATCGCAACTAATGCTAGCCCTGCAAAATCAGATTAAGCATCACGGTTGGACGATCGACCAAACAGCTCAACATCTCAAACAGTCAAAGGAGCAAATCAAAGCTTTGACTCAAGGTAAAATTGGGCAGTTCTCCGTTGATACTCTGATTGTAATGCTCAACGCAGTAGGCATGACTGTCAAAGTCGAAATTTGTCCCAAGGTAGCTTAGGGCGATCGGCTACAATAAAATGAACACTCCTCATCTCAAACGCCATGCAAATTGTTTTGCCACCTGAAGTCGAAGCCCTCGTGCAGCGCCAACTCACCAGCGGCAAATACAACAGTGCGATCGACGTTATCCTCGCAGCGATTAAACTACTCGAACAACAGCAAGACATTTATCAAGGACGACTCCAAGAACTCCAACAAGACGCACTCATTGGTCAGCAAGCATCCCAACGCGGTGAAGTCGTAGATGGTGCAACCGCAATGGCACAAATTCGAGCTAATTTGCGATCGCGTTACACTTCCTCAGAAGCATGACTCCACAATTTCGCCTCACCCAACCGGCAATTCAAGACATTGAGCAAATTGCAGACTACATCGCTAGTCGATCGGGACTCGATCGAGCCGATCGCTTTTTAAGCAATCTTGACGCTAAATTTGCCAAAATTGCTCAGTTTCCCAACCTGGGACGACAACGAGACGAAATTTTACCATTTCTTCGCAGTCTCTCCATAGACAACTATCTCATCCTCTATATGCCGATCGGACAGGATGTAGAAATCTTTCGAGTTATCAGTGGTTATCGAGATTTATCCGCCCTCTTCGCCGATGCTGATGATTGAATTTAACTAAACAGCGATCGCCTTAAGCTACCGCACCAAAAACGCCACACACTCAACATGAGAAGTCTGAGGAAAGAAATCCGCCGGCTGCACCCGCGCTAACTTATAATCCCCATTTTCGCACAAAATCTTCAGGTCGCGAGCCAAAGTAGCAGGCTTGCAGCTAACATAAACAATCCGACTCGGTTTGATTTCCTTGATTGTTTCCAAAACAGCGCGATCGCACCCTTTACGCGGCGGATCTAGCAGCACAATATCCGGTATCAATCCCAAGGAAGGCAGTAAGTTCTCTACAGTTCCCACCTGAAAATCGACATTTCTCAAGTCATTTAACTCAGCATTTAATCTCGCTTGTTCGATCGCCGCCGGTTGCACTTCCAAACCAATGGCTATTTTTACTTGTTTCGCCAGCGGTAAAGTAAACGTCCCAATTCCGCAGTAAGCGTCAACCAAAACCTCGTTTCCCTGCAAATTCAATTCCCCTACAATCACCTGCAACAACGCTTCAGCCGCTTCTGTATTTACCTGGAAAAAAGTATCAGCCAAAAGCTGAAACTGTAAACCAGCAAAGCTTTCTCGCAGATAAGAAACTCCCGCAACGCAGCGAGTTTCTGCACCAAAAATTACATTTGTTTGAGCTGAATTTATATTCAAACAAACACCGACAAGTTGAGGATAGCGATTCAGCCACTCAGATGCTTGTTCTTCGATTCCCGGTAAGTCTCCAGTCCGAACGATTAAAGTTAGCAGCATCTCCCCGGTGCGCCGTCCGATTCGCAAGGACAAGTGACGCAATTCTCCTGTATGTTTCTTTTCGTCGTAGACTTGCCAATCCCGCCAGTGGATGTCTTCTTTGACTTCTTTTAACAAAGGATTGAGGCGCGGGTCTTGCACCGGACACTGATTCAGATTGACTAATTTATGGGTGCTTTTTTGATAGTAACCAGCTTGGACTTGACCTACCGCAGATATTGCTATGGGATAAGTCGCTTTGTTGCGGTATCCCAAAAATTGGGGAAATCCCTCGATTTTTCCCGTTAACATTTCATCGACTTGCAAATCGCTAAATCCGCCAATCCGTTCTAGGGCTTGAACGATTTGATTTTGCTTCGCTGCAAGCTGATATTGATAATCTACGTGTTGCCACTGGCAGCCGCCGCACTTGTCGGCGACAATGCAGTTAGCTCGGATTCGGTGTTCTGATGCTTCCAGTAGTGTGTCCAGCTTGCCTGTAGCATAGCCGGATTTGACTTGCACGAGGCGGACGAGAACTCGATCGCCCGGAACGGTATCCGACACAAATATAACGAGCTCATCGTAACGACCAACTCCGTCGCCGGTGTCTGTCAAGTCGGTAATCTCTATCTCAATCAGTTGACCTTGCTGGCAAGGGTTTGCCAATTTCGTCGAGTTTGGGGTGGGGAATTTAGATTTGGTCACAAGTAGTCGTGGTAGGATTTAATATGGTACTGCAAGATCGCTCTCTATTTCCTGAGAGCCAGTCGTAGCGAAGCGGGGCTCCATCCATCGCACCCAAGTTCAATGACAGGCTGTATTCCTGCTGCTGAAAGTCTTGCCGATCAAGCCTGTGCTTCAACCGGGGAGATTGCCCTCTACCCGTGCCTGTGCGATCTGCTGTTGGGGCGATGTAGCAAAAACTCGTTAAACAGTCAAAGTGTCTGCCGACATCAAAACTCTCACTCGCAGTTTTTGGGTTTTTCCCGCAGTACCCTGGAATACAGGGAAACTGGCTTGAACACTAAGCATAACGCTTGCTGAGATTTACCCGCTACTTCTGGTGTTGATAAATGTTAGAAGCAAAGTAAATCGCCGGCAGCCAATCCCATCTTTAAAAGATGAGAATGTCAATTAATCTTACTGTCAAATATCCTCAATTTTTTTGAACAATGAGCGTAGTTAGCCAACTAATTCTACAAGCCGACGACGAACTTCGCTATCCCAGTACCGGCGAACTTCAAAGCATCAAAGATTTTTTTAAAACGGGAGAACAGCGGGTGCGTATTGCTACTGCGCTGTCTGACAGTGAGAAAAAAATTGTTGAAGAAGCTAGCAAAAAACTCTGGAAAAAACGCCCTGACTTTATCTCCCCCGGAGGTAATGCTTACGGCCAACGCGAACGCGCTTTGTGTCTGCGCGACTACGGCTGGTACTTGCGTTTGATTACCTACGGTATCTTGGCGGGTGACAAGGAGCCGATCGAGACTATCGGTTTGATTGGCGTTCGGGAAATGTACAATTCTCTGGGCGTTCCTGTTCCTGGGATGGTGGAAGCTATCCGCTGTTTGAAAGAAGCTTCTTTGGCTTTGCTCAATCAGGATGATGCTAAGGAAGCTGCTCCTTATTTTGATTATATCGCTCAGGCAATGTCTTAATTGCTTTTGTGGCGGATGTGGCGGAGCATTGGCGCGTGATTTTGGGGTGAATTTGTCTCGTAATTGCTCGCAAATGTTTCGCTTCTGTTTTAGACAAGGAAATTTGCCTGTTTTCTCCTAGGAAGCAATGCTGTTTAGGCTTTCCCAGATTTCGAGAGTATCTTGTCTTTCAATGCACATTTGATTTAAAAAGTCAAGTGTTTGTTGGGAATATTGTTTTTTGAATTTCCGGGTGTCGTGGCGAATGGATGTGGCAAGTTTCGAGAGTTCAGAAACGGTGGGGCAATTTTGGATGTGGTGGGCTAACGCATTTTGCCACTCTTCCAGCTTTCGGTAGGAGATAAATTGTCCGCCTTTGTCGAGCCGGTGCACGAACACCACGTTAGCCCAGGATTCGATTCGCTTAATCAGATTTTGGCGGATTTTGAGCATTTGGGCGATCGACCTCACGGTGATGCGGAGCTTTTTCGAGGGTTGGATGCGGCGAAACAGTGGTGTCATGGCTGAGTCACTCCTGAACTTAGGTGATTTTGTCTTTAGTATATCATATCATTCTACACGAATGCAAGCAAGTTGCAGCAATGTTTCTAAATATGTAATGCTCAAATCCTGTGTCCTGCCTTAAGTAAGGCAAAAGTACAGCTAGCTTAAGAATTAAATTGGGTTTGTAAAATGTCGGGATTTCTTGACTTTAAGGCTGTCGTCGAGCAGGAAAAACTGCGCCCTGTGCGATTTACGGATACGGGACGCGGTAGATTGGGCAAGCTTCTGAAAGCAGCTAGAGAGGTTCGAGGCTGGTCAATAATTGAAACAGAAATGGTCACAAAAGAATATGAGGCGGCCCTGTTTCGGACAGCAGGAGAACCTGTACCAAAAGATGTAGGCATTAGTAATGCTACTGTTAGTCGCTACGAACGTGGGAAGTTAGAAAGCTTGGATTGGCGATCGCTCAGTTTGTTATGCTTTGTTCTGAAGCCGATCGACCCTGTGACAGGAGAAGCCCTGGAACCGACAAACGCCCTTTATATTGCGTGCGAACATCCGCCGTACAACGATGCGAAGCTCTATGAGTAGTTGATTTTTGATTTTTAGTTAGATTGGGATTTTTTAACCGCAGATGTCAATGGATAAACGCAGATGAACGCAGATGGGATTTAATCTGTGTTTATCTGCGGTGATTTATTGTCGATCGCCCTTTTGTTTCGCTAGCATTGCTTTAGCCTGATTCCACAACTCATCTAACTCTTCTGGGGAACAGTCCGACAAAGGTCGATCGCACTTTCCCTCAACTAGCGCAAACCGCTGCACGAACCGCTGATTCGTTCCCTGCAAGGCTTCTGACGCATCTAAACCGTACCAGCGAGCTAATTGAATTAACACCAACATAATATCTCCCAATTCTGACTGCTGTGCTGCTTTGTCCTCGTGTTTGAGCGCGTGTTCAAATTCTGCCATTTCTTCATGGAATTTATCCCAAACGCCGTCCACACTGTCCCAATCAAAATTTACTTCCGCTGCTTTTTGCGAAATTTTCATCCCGGCGGCGATCGGAGGTAAAGTGCTAGCATAACGGCTCATTTTCGATGCTAAAGTTGGCGTTTTATCAGTTTCACCTTTTTCGGCTGCTTTGATTTTTTCCCAGTTTTCGTTGACTTCATCGACGCTGTTAATCTCGACATCACCGAAGACGTGGGGATGACGGCGAATTAGTTTTTCGGTAATCCCATCGGTGATTTCTGCGAGGGTAAATTGACTGGATTCGCTGGCAATTTGAGCTTGCAAAACTACTTGTAATAATAAGTCGCCCAATTCTTCGACGATCGCATCTTTATCTCCTTTGCGGATCGCATCGGCGGTTTCGTAAGCTTCCTCGATGATGTGGGGAATTAGAGTTTGGGGAGTTTGGGCTAAATCCCACGGACATCCGCCGTCGGGATTACGCAATTTGGCCACTATCTCGATTAACTTTTGCATTGCTGCGAACGATCGACTTTCAGAATCAGACATCGGAAATTACCTTTTAGATTTACTAGATGTGCGACGGCGAGGTTTGCGCTTGGGTCTCTTGATTGTCCCGGGAAGGTGCATCCCGCTCGCTTCTTGCTTTTTGAATCTTTTGTAAGCAGAGCCGCCCCAATCGCTGAGATAGTGGCTCATTGCGCCCAATTCTAAGCCGATGTAAACGGCTAAAAATTCGATCGGGTGTTCCCAGATCGATCGCCAACAACCTACAACCACATCCTCCCAAGTCCACCCAGGGGGGCCAATTTTTTCGGCAATTAGCAATCCCAACATCCCGAAAACCGCGATCCAGGTAGTCAGGTACAAGATTCGCAAAGCAGTCCCAATCAGAGGCCCGTGAGACCACAAAGAGCGGTGGCGCAGGTTTTTTTGGTACGGGAGCCAAATCATTTTGAACCATCCCCAGCGCAGATACTGGCAAGAGTAGATATCCAAGTCGGGGCCGAACATCAGTCCGCCGAATAAAAAGCTGCCGGAAACCAGCAGAGTCAGATTGCTGCTTTGAGTCTGGCCAAAGGTGAGGGCTGCGACAAAGGGCAAACTCGACAGGGTTATGCGATCGTGGGTGCGGCCAGAGGGCATTTAAATTTTATGATTTTTTAGTTGATATTTCTGAGTTACTGTGATATGATAGGTTCTTGTGAGTGCAATTGGGTGATTAGCTCAGTGGTAGAGCGCCTGCTTTACACGCAGGATGCCGTAGGTTCAAATCCTACATTACCCATCCGATAAGTCAATATCAACAGTTACAGCCGTTTTGAGCCTTCGAGCCGAGAACGGCTGTAACTTTTGCTGTTGACGGTTAACTGTTGACGGTTAGCTGTTGGCGGTTAACTGTAAATTAAACATTCTGGGACGGATGTCAGCAAAATTGGCACTCTATGTTGGAAAATTAATGAATTAATTGATTTTCCTTTTTACAATCCTGATTTATGAAGCCGAAAATAACCAGCCCGATCGCC
Source organism: Cyanobacteria bacterium VAR_87_metabat_62 (assembly GCA_031427135.1). Lineage (GTDB taxonomy): Bacteria > Cyanobacteriota > Cyanobacteriia > Cyanobacteriales > Microcoleaceae > Microcoleus. The sequence continues at coordinate 67,578 of JANPMV010000098.1, forward strand.
TGGAAGCAAGCTGAACTTCTCATGCAGCCCGCCATGATCCGAGTGCTCGACAACATCCGCAAACAATTGGAGGAGTCAGTTTGGACGGGAACTTATCAAGAAGTCCAGGTTCCAATTCCCGGTTATCAACTAATGTTAGAGCATCAAGGCGAGCAAAGATCCGTCGATATTTGGGAACTTTGCTATCGAGTTTGCTTTGTCAACTACCAGCCCGCCCACACTCAAATGGAAAGCCAGGAAGTTTTAATTGACACTCATTTGATTGAGGAGGATACTGGCGATATAGATTGGAATCGTCTTGATGCCAAAGCCAGCCAATTAATCCAAGAAATATTCGCTAATTTGAGTAATTAGTTATTGGTTACTGGTTATTGGTTGTTGGTTATATCAATTCCGGCTGTGCCGGAATAATATAGAGGAGACGGCACTGCCGTCTCCCTACAATTTATCGCGGTAGGGACACGGCACTGCCGTCTCCTCCGTCTCCTTCGTTTATATCATTCCGATGCAAACGGATTTGATATTATTGGTAACACCTAGCAAATCACAACCGTCAACCGTCAACCGTCAACAAAATTTTATGATTCAGGAATTGCACGATATTCAAGCAGCCGCCGGGGCTATCTTTGCAGAGTTAACAACCGCAGAAACAGTCCCTGTGAGTTTTGGAAACGATGCAGTAGCCATTGTCGCAGCTAAACAAGGTGTAGCTTTGTACGATCGCACTCACTGGGGACGCATTCAAATCTCCGATAGCGATCGCCTGCGGTTTTTGCACAATCAAACTACTAATAATTTCAATATACTCAAACCCGGTCAAGGTTGCGACACTGTTTTCGTGACTTCCACCGCGCGGACGATCGACCTCGCGACTGCTTACGCGACAGAAGATTCCATACTGCTGTTAGTTTCGCCCAACCGCCGCCGCCAATTGCTGGATTTGCTCGATCGCTATATTTTCCCAATGGATCGCGTAGAATTAACAGATTTAACCGATACAACTGTGGGTTTCAGTATCCTCGGCCCAGAAAGCACTAAGTTACTCGAAAAAATGGGAGTTGGCGAACTCGAAAATCAACCTTATGCTACTCACAAATTAATCGATTTTGCAGGGATGCAAGTTCGAGTTGCTGTTGGTAGCGGTTTAGCAACTCCCGGATACACCTTAATTGCGCCAGCCAGCGATGCAGCTAATGTGTGGCATGAATTAGTCAAAGCTGGGGCCGTCCCGATGGGCGATCGAGTTTGGGAACAACTGCGAATCGAACAAGGACGCCCCGCCGTAGATTTTGAACTCACAGACGATTACAATCCCCTCGAAGCCAGACTTTTGCACACGATTACCTACGACAAAGGCTGCTACATCGGTCAAGAAACAATTGCCCGGTTGAACACCTACAAAGGAGTCAAACAGCAACTGTGGGGCGTACAGTTGAGCGCGCCAGTTGATATCGGAACAGCAGTCACGATCGGAGAGGAAAAAGTCGGCAAACTCACCAGTTTTACCGAAACCGAATCCGGTTTTTTTGGTCTTGCTTACATCCGCACCAAAGCTGGAGGCGCAGGATTGAAAGTACAGGTGGGAGAAGCGTCAGGGGAAGTAGTAAATTTACCTTTCTTGAATTTGTAATCTTTGGTTTGCAGCATCGGACGAAGAGTCTTCATAAAATTCGCTCGGACTCTTCTTCATCATCGCTACAAACCAATGGGTAAGCTTCGCGCACCAGCACCCTATACAATCATCGCTACAAACCAATGAGTAAGGTGCGCGCGGATCGCCCTACATAATTAGGTTTTGCCTAAGTCCTGCTTTAGATAGATTTGCAAACAAACAACAGCAATTATTCTAGAGGAAAGTCACCTAAAAAATCGAATTTTGCAATGAAAAATTTTACATCGCGCTTAGTTATAATTTGCCTGCGAGTCGGAATAATCTTTGTTGTAGCTACAGCTCTTCTGTTTACCTCTGAATTAGAATTTTCTGGCAACAAAATGCAAGCGATCGCTACACCAACCTCTGAAACTAAGTCTTACGAAATTCCCCTGGACGATCGGCAGCCCACAAGCGAGATAGAGAAGGATGCCAGAGGTGTAGTTGACAATATTCGAGAAAAGCTAAACCTCGATCAACCCATTGCCCCCAGTACCAAAAAATTTATAAAATCTGTAAAAACTAACCTGGAGGAAGCAGTGACATCTGCACCGAAAGCAGTAGAAAAAGCGACCGATTGAGCCAAGTAATTCGAGATAATCCAGTTGTCACCTATCGGATTATTAAGTCATTGGCAGACTCAGAAATAAAGGGATATTTAAGCCGGATTTTGCATTAAATCCGGTTTTCAAATATCCCTAAATGGGCGTTGCTGATTTGAAGTATGATTTGCCTCCGAAATTTAGAGTAGGGGCAATTCATGAATTGCCCCTACTCTAAATTTCAGGAATTGCCTAAGCGAGTGAATCATACTTAAATTCAGCAACGTCGCTAAATGATTACATATTCCTCGCTCAAAACAGCTTGACTAACCTGTGGTTCCGGCTCTACAGGATCGCTGTAATGAGTGTCAATGTGTGCGATTAAATTTTCTCGATACGCTTTGAGATAAGAGTCCAGCACTTCGATATCCTGCTGTCCGATCGCGTAATGGGTATTTTTTCTAAATTGACCCGATTCCTTAACAAAAGCCATATCAATTTGCCATAAAGCTGCGTCACTCGGACGATATGCTAAGTCTACAATATCGTAGGCTACGAATCCTTGGGATTTCATAAAATGAATTATATCATACATTTGAGCGAACAAACAAATTTCGACAATTACGTATTCTGTCTGCTGCAATATCTGGGTTGCCCCCATTAAAACATCTAATTCCTGCCCGTCTACATCGACTTTAATTAAATACGGGCCTGGCAAATTTCTTTCCCTGCATATTCCATCGAGGGTAATTGCTGGTATATTCCTCAAATAAGGGTTTTGACTATCGGCATTGACACCTTCGGAAATTGAAGAGTGCAACATATCGGGACTGATATTAAGCGTGAAAACTCCTGATTCTTTGGTAGCCGCCGCAATGATATATTCTGCACTTTTGAGTTTGCGGCAGATTTTGGCGAGATAAGGTTCATTTTCGGCGATCGGCTCAATGAGCAAATGTCGTGCATCGGGGAAAGTTTCGTAAAGGTTAAAAGTTCCCAAAGCAGCACCGACATCAATCACAGTTTTCGGTTCAAAACCTAAACTTTTTGCCGTCAGGAGGCTGCCTGACATGGTATTTCTGAGAGTTCCTGTTTGTGCTTGGTTCATGATATTTATCCTGATTTTGCAAAGGTTGGTAAATAAACTTTTAATGGTTCGTAGTAAGGACTTCAGTCCTTATTTAGCCGATCGAGGACTAAAGTCCTCACTACAAGCCATCAATAGTTTTTAGTGAGGACTTCAGTCCTTATTTAGCCAATTTTTGCGATTTGTTTTCGGGTTCGACAGATTGCAAAGCTTCGTCGAGAATTGCCCGCGCCCCCTCAGCTTTGCCCCTCGCATCTCGATAACGGACGTTAGCTTGGGCGAAGTTTTTGAGAACCTTAAAACCGTCTTTGAGACTGGCGATTTCCTCGGCAGTCACAGCCTCATCTGTAAACAAAATGTCGATCGCCGCCCGGATTTTGAGTGCTTCTTCCCGGGATTCCATCACTTTCAATTTGAGACTTGCCAAATTGCTCAAAATCTGCACAGCTTCAGCAATCGCGTCTTCACCATCAGACGCAGCATCTTCGATATCCTTAACTTCAACAAACTGTTTGGGCCCAAATCCCTCCAGAAGTTCCGTAGGCAGCTTGCCTCCATCCATCAGTTCCATCAGCCGATCCATCGCTTCTTCGCGGGCTTTGACTGAATCTTTCCCTTTGACAGTTAAAATAATTTCGGGGCTTTGAGGAAGTGTATAGCGAACCATATTTTGACCACAAGTGTGCGAAAACAATTGAATGATATCTTATCTTTATTCGATCGCCAGTTGCAGCTATCAATCCGCTTCCTTATCAACCGCTTGCCAAAAGTTCACAGATATGCAATCAAAAGAAACGCTCAACCATGAAAGATAAATTTCTCAATTTGCTCAACTTGATTCTAGTAGCTGATGTGTTTTTCGTCTTCGCCAGCTTTGGGTGGTTTGCGATCGCCGTAGTCGGTCGATCGACCGGAGTGAATCTCGGTTTTGATTTGTGGTACAGTCTGTGGCAGCCCGTATTTAATCCCGCCCTCGGCATTCTGATGGGCGGCGCCATTGTCAGCGGCATAACTAACCAAATTTCTAAACGCCTCAATCCAAAGTGAAATCAATCTACAGGTAGAAGCGCTGTTTTAACTATTTAGTGTAACTTGAAATCAGTTCCTCTTCCAGTATCTGCAAGCTGGCAGGCGATCGCACTCGGAACCACAACAAATTACCGCAACAATTGGAAAAATCATAAATTGATACCATTTACTACAGAAATTAGAGTCCGACATTACGAAATGGATGCTCTAGGTCATGTCAACAATGCCGTTTACCAGCATTATTTAGAACACGCTGCGATCGAACATTTAGAACACTTGGGATTTACACTCGATCGCTACCGGGAATTAGGCGGAGTCTTTGTCATGCGCCGGATTGAAATTGACTATTTGCGATCGGCTGCTGCGGGCGACAGGCTTGAAATATCCACTTGGATCGAACAACTGCGCGGCCCGCGCGCCGTCCGCCGCTATGAAATTCGCTTAGCTGGAAATGACGAAATCTTGTTAAAAGCAGAGGCCCTTTGGGTTTGGGTTGAAGTTGCCACAATGCGGCCGCGAGCAATTCCGAAACAAATAATTGATACTTTTGAATCGCAACTTCAAGCATTACCAACATAGATCTTGTAGGGACACGGCAGTGCCGTGTCCCTACGGCTATTCCCCATTTAGTAGAAGTGCCAAAAGTCGATCGTACAGCAGGCCGCAAATCCCGATCGCCAAAAGTCGGATTGCCCGCCTGCCAGTTTGGATGCCGCAGAGGTACGATGGAATATAGGGAGGAAGGCCAAGCCCGCGAAGGTTAAGCTTGGTGACAATACCCACAGGAAGGAAAAAATGACACTTAACTTGCGGCGACCGATTTTAATAGGCGGAATAGGACTTTCAGCAGCGCTGTGGCTGCTGGAAACTCTACAGCATTCGGGTTCAGAAATGGGCGAAACGGCACTCATCGGCTTGGCGGCTGCCGGTGCGGGGTATTGGTGGTGGAAACAGCAATCCCCCAAACTCGAACTCGCACTCCCGCAACCCCTGGCGAACCGGGAAGCAGCCGAAAAAGCGATCGCGGCGGCCGAAGCCGCAATTAATTTGCTAGCTTCAGAAGCTCAAAACTCGGTAAATCCGGCTAATCTAACCGCCAAGCTCGATCGACTCCGAACCGAATTAGATCGGCAAGATTTGCGGATTACCGTCACAGGCGGCAAAGCTGTCGGCAAAACTGCCTTAATTCAAGTTTTAAATTCTAATTGGGCATCCCAACACCCGCAAAAGCTAAGTTTCCCAGAAACAGCACCACTGTTTGCCAATACCACAAATACTGATGCCAAAATCGGCGGTGATTTAGTGCTGTTTGTGACAGCGGGCGACATCACTGATTCGGAATTTCAAACATTATCTCAGTTAGCATCGGCAGGTCAGCGCGTGCTGCTAGTCTGGAATAAACAAGACCAATATTTGCCAGAACAGCAGTCGCAAATTTTGAACTCTTTGCAGCAGAAAATGCAAGGAATATTGGGAACAGAAGATATAATTGCGATCGCCGCTTCCCCCAATTCGATTAAAGTTCGGCAACACCAAGCGGACGGCACATTTGTCGAACGGATCGAAAATCAAGTTTCTCAACTCGATCCACTGACGGCAAGATTGACTAAAATTTTAACTGAAGAACGGCAAAAGTTGGTCTGGGCGAGTGCAGTGCGATCGGCTGCAAGTATCAAATTAGAGGCGAAAACCTTATTAAATGGCGTCAGGCGCGATCGGGCAATGCCGATTATCGAACAATATCAGTACATCGCCGCCGCCGCCGTCTTTGCTAACCCAGTTCCCGCTTTAGACTTGTTAGCAACAACCGCCATCAGTACCCAACTCGTCATCGACCTCGGCGCTATCTACCAGCAACAGTTTTCCCTAGACCAAGCTAAGACAGTAGCCGGAACATTGGCAACTCAAATGTTCAAATTGGGATTAGTAGAACTCTCTACTCAAACTATTACTGGACTGCTGAAAAGCAATGCCGTCACCTATGTAGCAGGAGGCGCGGTGCAGGGAATTAGTGCAGCATATTTTACGAGAATAGCTGGACTTAGTTTAATCGAATATTTCCAAAGTCGAGAACTGGAAAATGCTCCAACAAGCATCTTAAATATCGACCAGTTGACTAAAACTTTGCAATCAGTATTCATGCAAAATCAGCAAGTTTCCTTCTTGCAAGCTTTCATCAACCAAGTAGCGAGTCGTCTCGCACCTCAGATATCTCAGTCCGAGGCAGTTAATTCAGCCGTCAATTAGAAGTAGTCCAGCATCCGATCTTAAATTCGGTAGTTCGCCCATTCAGAAACCGTAGGGACACGGCACTGCCGTGTCCTACCCGCAGCCCATTCAGAAACCGTAGGGACAGGGCACTGCCGTGTCCTACTTAAAATTAGTCCAGCATCCAATCTTAAATTCAACCGATTATCGCCCATGATATCCGTAAGGAAACGGCAGTGCCGTATCCTTACCTAATTCCCAACTAAAAAGCTATAAATTTCGGATAAATTGTATTAAAATAAGAAATAGAGTTTATTATTCTCAGCTCAATTATAGTTGCTTAAAAAAGCCGATCGCCAATGGCTGACAATTCCATTCAAGAAAATCGCTTATCCCTAGCCCGCACCAGTTTGCGCCAAGCCCTGGCGCGGTATTCCCACCTGCGTCAAGGCAAAAAAAACTCGGAGAATACAGAATTAGAAGCGGCGCTGCAAAGTCAGCTAGACATTTTAACTTCCACCTCAGAAAAACTAGACCACAACATCATTCGCATTGCTACTTTCGGGCTAGTCAGTCGTGGCAAATCAGCCGTATTAAACGCGCTTTTAGGTCAAAAAATCCTGCAAACAGGCCCTCTTAACGGCGTGACTAAGTGGCCGCGTTCCGTGCGCTGGACGATTCCGAATATTCCCGCCGCCGAAGGCACAGAAAAAATCCAAGTTGAATTAATTGATACTCCTGGAATTGATGAAGTTGGTGGCGAAGTACGCGGCGAAATGGCAAAACAAGTAACTCGCCAAGCTGACTTAATCCTGTTTGTAGTCGCAGGCGATATCACCCGCACTGAATATCAAGCATTGTGCGAATTGCAAACAGCTCAAAAACCACTAATTTTAGTTTTTAATAAAATTGATCTTTATCCAGAATTAGACAGAAAAGCTATTTACCAAAGTCTACAAGCGCTGGGAAATTCCGAACAGTTAGCAGCCGATACAATTACCGATGAAACAGATAGCGAAAATTGGTCTACAAATAACAACCCACCTCATAAATCTACTACAAAATCACCCGCTAAAATTGCCAAATCTTTAGAAATAGTCATGGTAGCCGCCGAACCCGCACCGGTGCAAATGCGGGTGGAATGGCTGGATGGAAGAGTAACTAACGAATGGGAATCGCCACCGGCGCAGATAGACGAACTAAAACACACAATTTTGACAATTCTTAACCGAGAAGGTCGATCGCTCCTCGCTCTTAATGCTTTAGTAGAAGCTAGAGATGCCGAAGCAAACATCGCCCGTCAAGTTCTCAAATTGCGGCAAACAGAAGCCGATGATTTAATTTGGCAATTTGCCAAATATAAAGCCTTAGCTGTGGGCTTAAATCCGATCGCATTCTTGGATGTAATGGGAGCAACAGTCGCAGATTTAGCCTTAATTCGCTCTTTATCCCGACTTTACGGTTTACCCATGACTGGTTACGAAGCCGGGAAACTTTGGCAAACAATTTTCTCCAGTGCTGGCGGCGTACTTTTGGGAGAATTGGGCAGCAGTTTTCTGTTAGGATTTGGCAAAAGTGTAGCCGTTGCTGCTCCCCAAATCGGCTTTTCTACCTTTGCCGGAGTCGCAGTCACTCAAGCTAGTTTAGCAGCTTACGGAACCTACGCTGTCGGTCGCGCCGCCCAAGTTTATTTAGAAAAAGGCTGCACCTGGGGCCCGCTGGGACAAGATACCGTCATTCAAGAAATTCTCGCCACCATCGAGCGTAATACAATTATCGATCGCTTGCAGCAAGAATTCAAAATATGACACAAACAATAGCAGATACAGAGGACACGGCAATGCCGTCTCCCTACCCCAAAATAATCTTGTAGGGATACGGCACTGCCCAAAGCGTGTCAACTTAAGCCTGAAACCTTTGAGAAATGTGGGTTTTACGCTCCCGTCTAGATCCCCCTAAATCCCCCTTAAGAAGGGGGACTTTGACCCCCCCTGTCCCCCCCTTCTTAAGGGGGGCTAGGGGGGATCTGAGGCTAGTCGTCAAACAACAGTCTCTGACTGGGTTTGACCTTAAGTTGACACGCTTTGGGCACTGCCGTCTCCTGATTTCGGGTAATATTAATTTCGATGCCACCAGATTCTATCGGATTCCCAATTGTTTAATCGAAAATCGAAAATCGTATTATCTCCCAGCGATTCTAACACCTTCTCTAAAATGAGCGATCGTTGCAATTACCGCTATACAAAAGTAAAATATTCTAATCAGCCAAAAACACACCCGCATTGACCAAGAAACAATAGTCGGAGCAACACCTGTCAACTGCACAAATCTGGAATTAACTTTTTTTTCAAAGCTGTCGAGGTCTTTCATCTCAGATTGTTTCGTCGGAATAACGGGAAACTGACCAGTATATACATAGTAACCGAGAAAACCCTGCACTCCTACTTTTCTGTTCAAAAACGAGTTAGTCAATGTTGCAGTTTCCGCCGGCAATAAGTTATCCGATTCAGCTACTTTGTCCAGCCAAGAATTATATCTGATGGCTGGCGTACTCATGAAAACCAAGGGAACGATAGGTATCAAGAAAGCAGCACTAATTTGTCGAGCGTATTGAGGAATCAACAGTTTTGTAGCGACACCAAAGCCCATACCAATAAACGCAAATACCAATATATTTAACAGTTCAATAATTTCGATACCCCTCAACAAGTCGCCGATAATCAGAATTGTGTATAATACTTTGTCTGCCAGTAGTAAAGCTGCGAACTTGATCAGAATTGAAACGCCGACAATAGTAGCTGCAATCGCCAGATACCCGATGCCACCTAGAACGTAGAGAAAAATCGAACCAACTTGTTTTAATGACTGCATGGAATTAATCACTCTTGTGAAAGTTTAGGAGTCTGATTGACCAAACAACTTGAAATTTTAGTTCAATCTGGAACTCCAAATTTGACTTGTAAAATTGATGAGATTGACATCAGCAAAGTGAATCTAAAATCTACAATCTACAATCGATTGACAAGTTCCCGTGCGGCCGCTTTCGCGACTTCTAAGATCCGTTCCTTCACAACACCCTCTTCGATCGCCCTCGGCTCTGATTCGGGTTCGCGATCGATCCCCAACCATAAAAGATACTCGATATTTCCAGCAGGGCCAAGTAAAGGCGACCACGTTAAGCCACGTTCCTCCCATCCTAAAGCTCTCGCAGCTTTCCACACTTGAAAAATCGCATCGGCTTGAGTTGCGGAGTCTCGCACTACGCCTTTTTTCCCGACTCTCTCGCGCCCAACCTCAAACTGTGGCTTGATCAACAATATTGCTTCTTTCGGTGGTGCCAACAATTCCCACAGCGCCGGTAAAATCTTATCTAGGGAAATAAACGACACATCTACTACCGCCAAATCTGCTACCGGAGAGCCACCATAAAGCTCCGTAGCCGTCATGTACCGCAAATTGGTGCGTTCTTTCAAAACGACCCTCGGGTCGTTCCTCAAGCCCCAATCTGCTTGACCGTAGCCAACATCTACGCCGTAGACTTTCGCTGCGCCGGCTTGCAGCAGACAGTCGGTAAAACCGCCTGTGGAAATGCCCCCATCGAGACAAATTCTATCTGTAACGGGAATCGCAAAAACTTCTAAAGCTTTGGCTAATTTGTCGCCGCCTCTGGAAACGTAGCGCGATCGCTCTTTGATCTGAATTTTTGATGCAATGTCAACCTCAGTGCCCGGTTTGTCAACTACCTGCTGGTTTATAGAGACTTTCCCAGTCCGAATCAAGGCCTGAGCTTGCTGTCTGGAAGTGCACAAATCCAGGCTGACCAATAATGTGTCTAGTCGCTGTTTAGCCAAGGTTTTTAATCTGTACGGATTGGATTTATACCAATTTAATGGGTCGTTGCACATATCTTGATCCCCCTCGCATCCCCCGATCGAAGGGGGACTTTGATCGGAATCTTGTCCCCCCCTTATTAAGGGGGGCTAGGGGGGATCGGATTCTATGTAGCCTCACAAAAAATTGGGTTTAGGACAGTACAAGATTAGCACTTACGTACAAACTCAACTGCGAATTTTTGGCGACCATTTTAGCGATCCCAGCAGAAAGTGGCCGCTCGCCCCCAGCTTACATTATGTGACTCAGATCGCTCTGCGTGTTTAGTTTTATCACAGACAAACAATTCGTAGAATCACACAAAAATTTTGGTAACTAGCGGATTATATAAGTACAGGTAAAAACACTACTAGAATCAGGGCGATCGACCATGAAAACAATTAACTTCCCTATCAGAAATCCGGGCAATTGTCAAGAAAACCCTCTGGCGTTCGTCAGCGGTGATATCATCCACATTCTTTACCCCAACGGCGAAGTAGAAGCAACAACCGCCGACAAAATCGATCGCCGCCAAACCAAAAACCCCCTCGACAAATGCCTTGTCTGGGGATGTGTCGGCGATTTTTAAGTCATAAAAAAGATCGCTTGGAGGCAAGGATGCCAAAAAGAGCGATCGATCCAACTGCTGATAACTGCCAGCCACAATTGCAATTTGCAGCTAAAAGAACCAGCAAATTGACTTAAATATCTTGTTCGCTCAATTCGCGAATCATGTAATCAAAAGGCTGCTCCAAAAAAGACCCTACAGACAAGCCAGCAGCTTCGACTTGAGCCTTAACCATCTCCTTCATAATGCTAATTCCCAAAACCGTCGGGCCAATGGGAACGCCCAGAGAATTGTAAGTTTCCCGCAAACCTTGCAGCACGCGCTCGTCCAGCACATCCGTACTTCCAGCCACCAGAGCGTAAGTAGCATAGCGCAAGTAATAGTCCATATCCCGCAAACAAGCCGCGTAGCGACGAGTCGTGTAGGCATTTCCACCAGGACGGATCAGTTCCGGCTGGTCGGCAAATAGCTGGATACCAGCTTGCTTGACAATTGCCGCAGCATTGCTGTTAATCGCTGCTGCTGCTTGTACCCGTGCCGTGCCCGTTGCAAAATAAGATTTCAACCGATCGATACCATCTCGGTCTAAATACCTACCAGCAACATCATAATTTTCAATCAGACTCGTCACTGCATCGCGCATAAGTTTCTCTCCCCAAAATCTTTATCAATACTTTGCTATCTGAGATAGACCGCCTATTGTAGACTACTACAAATCGGCGTTTGATTAAGATTTGAGATAGAATTTTCTGACTATCGCTTAATCCCAGCAGAAAAACCCCAATGCAGGCAAATGCCCGATCGGCGATCGGCCAGACCAAACCAATATCAGGAGTAAGTCATGTTCCAGACACCCCAAGAAGCCTTAAACTACATACAAGAAAATAAGATCCTGATCGTTGACCTCAAATTCATTGATATGCCGGGGATCTGGCAACACCTTTCCCTGTACCACGACCAAATCGACGAAACCGCATTCACAGACGGCGTACCCTTCGACGGTTCCAGCATTCGCGGCTGGAAAGCCATCAACGAATCAGATATGACAATGGTCATCGATCCTACCACCGCCTGGATCGACCCATTCATGGCAGAACCCACCATCAGCTTCATTTGCAGCATCAAAGAACCGCGCACAGGCGAACCCTACGGCCGCTGTCCCCGCACGATCGCCCAAAAAGCCATAGACTACTTAGTTACCACCGGCCTCGGCGATACCGCATTCTTTGGCCCGGAAGCCGAATTTTTCATTTTTGATGATGTTCGCTTCGACCAAACCCAAAATTCCGGCTACTATTACGTAGACTCGATCGAAGGTCGCTGGAATTCCGGCAAAGAAGAACCAGGCGGCAACCTCGGCTACAAACCGCGTTACAAAGAAGGTTATTTCCCAGTAGCACCAACCGATACCTCTCAAGACATGAGAACGGAAATGCTGCTGACAATGGCAAAATGCGGCGTACCAGTCGAAAAGCACCACCACGAAGTAGCCACCGGTGGCCAATGCGAACTCGGTTTCCGCTTCGCCACTTTGGTTCAAGCCGCTGACTATCTGATGACTTACAAATATGTGATCAAAAACGTCGGCAAAAAATACGGTAAAAGCATCACATTCATGCCCAAACCGTTGTTTAACGACAACGGTTCCGGGATGCACGTTCACCAGTCAATTTGGAAAGACGGCCAGCCTTTATTTGCAGGCGATCAATATGCTGGTTTCAGTCAAATGGGACTGCATTACATCGGCGGTATTCTCAAGCACGCACCCGCACTTTTGGCAATCACAAACCCGACAACCAATTCCTACAAGCGGTTGGTTCCGGGTTTTGAAGCGCCTGTAAACTTAGCTTACTCTCAAGGGAATCGATCGGCATCAGTGCGAATTCCGCTGTCGGGAACCAATCCCAAAGCCAAGCGCTTAGAATTCCGCTGTCCCGATGCTACTTCCAATCCCTATTTAGCCTTTGCAGCCATGCTGTGCGCGGGCTTAGACGGCATCAAGAATCAAATCGATCCGGGCGAACCTTTGGACGTAGATATCTACGACCTTTCCCCCGAAGAATTGAGCAAGATTCCTTCGACTCCCGGTTCCTTGGAAGGCGCTTTGGAAGCTTTGGAAAAAGACCACGCTTTCTTGACAGACACGGGCGTATTTAGCGAAGATTTCATCAAAAATTGGATTTCGTACAAACTCGACAATGAAGTCAACCCGATGCGGTTACGTCCTCACCCCTACGAGTTTGCTTTGTATTACGATTGTTAGGTAGTTGAAAATCAAACATCAAAAATTGAGCATTGTCATTTTTGATGTTTGATGTTTAATCGAAAAAAAGGCCGCCGTTGCAGGTTTTTTTTTGCTCTGGACTTACCCATAGACAATATCTTGGTTGATGTGGACTCTGCACCTTATATCAAATCCGGCTGCGCCGGAATGATAAGCGAGGACACGGCAGTGCCGTTTCCCTACCGCGCCCGATCGATTGTAGGGACACGGCACTGCCGTGTCCTGATTTTGGGTAAGATTAATTCCGATACAACCGGAATTGATATTAGTTATGCTCAAGGTCAAACCAACTTGCTGGCGCGGTGCTGCTGTTATGGTAAATTAGCAATTTCCAGCAATTAGCGAGTAGCAAATGTCCGATATTTTTGTGATGGTACGCAATCAAAATAACAATGCAATGACCTCAGTTGATGGCATTGCCTTCGTCACTTTATTGACTCAGGAAGGACGAGTGCTTGCCGAGGAGAAGGTTGATCTATTTGAGGCAGATGTGAATTTTGACGACCTGCCTTTGGGAAAATATACTGTAGTTGTCAGGCACGAACAGATTGAACCGCGATCGGCAAGTTGTGATGTTACAATTACTAATGAAGATAAAGTAATCATGCTGACCTTTGTTTACCTGGAGCTAGAACGGGTACTGCTCCGCATTCAAACTTCCACAGAAGAGAGGCTGTAATCATGAGAGTTAATGTTACTCCGCCAAATTCAATTAAAATGTTCCGCTATCGAGTGCATTTCTTGGCGAAAGACCTCTGGAGGGAAAAAAACCCGGTTTGTCGGATGAATCTGGCTTTACAGTTAGCGGATGTGGCGAGTACGCTGGCTAGACTGGAAGTGGAGGAGGCGCAAAAATTTCAACAAGACTCTGCTAAAGAGGATCTGGTTTCAGAATCAACCGAGACTTAAATATATCGATTTTAGATTTTAAATTTTAGATTGGACAATTTGAGAATTGAAAAGTTTACCCGACTGATGAATCCGCAGGCTTGTACAAAAAACTTCTACCTTGCGAGGTAATTGGCTGTCGAAAAAATTGCGTTACACTTATATAGGTATCTTTACATAACAACATAAAACGATGACAGTTGCCTATCCCCGCAAGCTTCGCAACGCAATGGGAGCACGTGAAATTTTAGACCAAGTGGTGCGCGATCGCGAAATTCACCTGATCACCCTCAACCGCTACCGCTTTAGCGAACAGCGCAGTTGCAAAGACCTCACGGACTTGATCGAACAGCTAGACGGGAACCCAGCCGAACTCGTCCGCGACCTGTCCCGGCACATTTCCGACGAAGCGCGGCACGCCATGTGGCTGACAGATTTGCTGGTAGACTTGGGTCAGAATGTGGGCAAGCCGCCGGGAGTCTCCTACATTGACGAGTTTGAAAGGTTGTATGACAGCGAACAACAAGACCCTACCAAAGACCGCGAAGATTTTGTAATTTCTTCCCTAGCGGCGATTAACGTCACCGAAAAACGGGGTTGCGAATACTTCTCAGCGCACATCCACGCCCTGAAAAAGGCTCCGCAAACTGACGAAAATGTCAAAATCCGCGAAACTATCGAAAAGATTTTTCCCGAAGAAGCAGGCCACGTCCGCTGGGGAAATCGCTGGTTGGGCAAAATCGCTGCTAAAAGTCCCGCACACGCGCAGAAGGTCGATCGGGCTAAACGCAAATATGTGGCGATCGAACAAGCAGCATTTGAATCGGGAATGGATATCATGCTGGGAGCAGAACTCCGCCGCGTCACCCGCCTGGTGGACATTGCCAACACCATGCCGATGTGGGAACGCCCGCAATACTTGATGGAACGTTTGTCAGCAACTTTGCTTGCTCCTGACCTGCAAATGACCAGAGTCGATGTCGCTCAGCGAGCCTGGAACCGCGACCCGCAGGCGTTTGTGGAGAAATTTGTGCCGATGTTCCTGAATGGGATGAAAACCATTGAGAAGAAGCCGGCGGCGAGCAAGCCGAGTGCTTAAAACACAACTTAGGCAAAAGCTATGAAGAAACCGGGTTTCTGAGCTAAGCTTCTGGGTGCAAACGCAGAATTTTCGTTCAGAAACCCGGTTTCTGCGTCAACTGGATTTAAAATCTATAATTTTCAGCTAAAGCCCAGTAAACTGAGTTATTGGAATAGTTTTCGGTCTAAATATAATTATGACTACCAGCGAGCCGAACCCACAAACAGTTTCTGCAGAAAGCGTCTTAAGTGAAAGCGCGATCGCCGATGCCCAGGTCGAAAAAGCCACAGCCGTCACCTATGCAGAAGAAATTGAAACTGTCATCGCCAGCATGGCTGTAGACCAAAAAGTGATGGTCGGTCAAAACGAAGCTGGCGGACATCTTTGGAAGTTTAAATATGGCAGTGTCGAGGTGTTCGTGCAACTGTCGGGCGAAACCGAAGATGATACTTTAACTGTTTGGGCTTTTGTACTTCAGTTGCCGGCGAAGAACGAAGCTCAATTAATGCGAAAACTTCTAGAAATGAATTGGCTGTCTACTTTGGAATCTCATTTTGCGATTATGGAGTCTCAAGTTGCAGTAGTATCGACTCGGACGATGGCGGAAATCTCGACCGGAGAAATTTCTCGGGTAATTACTATTGTCGCTACAATCGCCGATGACAATGACGATTTGCTGCAAGCAGAATACGGTCAGTAGTTATTAGTTAACAGTCAACAGTTAACAGTCAACAGTTAACAGTTAACTGTTAACTAATATGCAGGCCCTGCGAGCCAAGAAATAGCAATTCCCAGCCCCAAACCGACAAGCACTTGAAAAGGAGTATGTCCCAGCAACTCTTTCAGGCGAGCTTCGTTAAGATTGTGATCTGCCTCAAAAAATTCATCAACAATTTGGTTGAGGATGCGAGCTTGCTTGCCTGCTGCTTGGCGGACACCAGCAGCGTCGTACATCACAATAATCGCAAAAATGGCTGCGATCGCAAACTCTGGACTTTCCCACCCCATCGTCTGTCCCACTCCAGCAGCCAAAGCGCCCACAAAAGACGAGTGAGCGCTGGGCATTCCCCCCGTTGTTACCAAATACCGAAGATTAAACTTGCGATTTTTGACCAACTCGATCGGCAACTTCATGATCTGAGCCGCCAGACAAGCGAGCAAAGCAACTACCAGTACATGATTATTTAAGATGCCGCTGCAAATTTCCTGCATATTGTTTAGTATTTCTAGTTACTGCGGCTGGTAATAAAATCGGCGATTCCCAGCAGCGGTAGAGCTTTACTCCCAAACGCTGCCAGTTGAGACTTAGCATCAGCAACAAGCTGCGAAGCTTGGCGCCTAGACTCATCAATTCCCCACAAACTAGGATAAGTCACTTTCCCTGCTTGAACATCTTTGCCAGCAGTTTTGCCCAGTTCCTCTTGAGTAGCGGTAATATCCAGAATGTCGTCAATTATCTGGAAAGCCAGCCCAATATTTTGAGCGAAACGCGACAGCCGCTGCAAATCCGCAGCCGATGCCCCACCCAGAATTGCTCCACAAACTACGCAAGCCTCTAACAGCGCGCCGGTTTTGTGAGCATGAATATAGTTAAGAGTTTCCAGAGAAACGTCTGTCTTTCCTTCCGATTCCAAGTCAACCACCTGACCACCTACGAGTCCAGCAGCACCCGATGCCCGTGCTAAATGGGCGATCGTCTGCAACACCTGTTGAGGGGGTACGTTCTCAGTTTTAGTAGCGATCAATTCAAAAGCATAGGTCAACAAACCATCTCCAGCCAAAATAGCGATATCCTCGCCGTAGACTTTGTGGTTTGTCAGTTTGCCGCGCCGATAGTCGTCATTGTCCATTGCCGGCAAATCGTCGTGAATCAGCGACATCGTGTGAATCATTTCCAAAGCGCAAGCTGTGGGCATTGCCATGGAGGCAGTACCGCCGACGAGTTCACAGCCAGCTATACACAAGATTGGACGCAAGCGTTTGCCTCCCGCTAGCAGCGAGTAGCGCATTGCTTCGTAAATTTTGTCTGGGTAGATCACCGGGAGTGTACTATCGAGAGCTACCTCGATCGCCTTCTTTTGCTCGACTAGATAAGTAGATAAGTCGAAAGCGGATTCCGGTTGGGACGAATCCATTTCTGTTGCCAATACCATCCCTTGCTCTCTTGTACTGAATAGTTATGTGGGATATTGTCAGCCATTCGGGTCGGATTGTGCCGACTTTTACGGCGATAGTTGCTCGAACTCCGAGCATCAATTAATCATTCTACGGGTGTTGTTGCACAGAAAATCTTTGAGTTTTGATAATTTTGTCAAATTACCCATCAATCTAAAATCTACAGTCTACAATCGGCTGATTTGTCTGGCGACTTCCAAAAACCGCTGCACCGCAGCCGTTGGATCGCTGCGCCAAATTAGAGCGATCGCCACAATGCAGGTTGATTCTGGCAGCGCTTTGTAAATAACCCCACTGCGCTGGAAATTTTGCATCGATGCGGGGACGATCGCCACGCCCATCTCGGCAGCTACCAGGCTGACAATCGTCTGCATTTGAATCGCTTCTTGAGCCGCGATCGGGCTAAAACCTGCTTGCTGACAAAGACTGACGATCGGATCGTACAGCCCCGGAGCGAGGGAACGCGGAAACATGATAAACGGTTCGTCTTTGAGCGCTCGCAGTTCAACCCGATCGCACTTTGCCATTCGATGCGTCTGCGGCAAAGCCACGATCAGCGGTTCCCGAAACACGATTTCTGAATTAATCCCATCCGCAACCGGAGGGCGAATAAAGCCGATGTCAATTTGCCCTTCTCGCAGCCGCTGCAATTGCTCGTTTGTCGTCATTTCTCGCAATTCGAGCTTTACCGCAGGATGAAGAGTGCGAAACTGCTGCAAAATCGCTGGAACCACATTATGAGCGGCGGAGCTCACAAAGCCGATCGTCAGTTGGCCGAGTTCGCCCCGGCTTGTCTGTTGCGCGAGTTGAATTGCTCGATCGACTTGCTGCAGAATTTTTTGCGACTCCTCAAAAAAAACCTGTCCCGCATCCGTTAACACAACCGTCCGTTTGGTGCGGCGAAACAGTTGAAAGCCTAACTGGGCTTCTAACTGCTGGATTTGTTGACTTAGGGGAGGTTGGGCCATATGCAGGCGATCGGCTGCACGAGTGAAATTCAACTCTTCTGCAACCGCAATGAAATAACGCAAATGTCGCAGTTCCATAATTTACCATTCATTAATATTTTAAAAGTATAAGTTGCTACTTCAATAGATATTGGACATTCATGATGGCATTTAATACAGTGATCGATAGGCGGAATTGAGAATTAAACAATGGCTAATTTCGACATCAAAGTTAGAGAAGCAGAGCTGGCAGATTTAGAATTAATTCTGGCTTTTATTGCACAAAAATCAGAATTCGATGGAGTTCCACATCTGTTAGAAGCAACAGCAGACAAATTCAAGCAAACACTATTTGCCGATTCTCCACTGGCGCGGGTTTTGTTGGCGGAAGTTGCCGGAACAGCGGTAGGCTTTGCCATGTTTTATGCTTCCTATTCCAGCTTATTGGCGCAGCCATGCCTTTGGCTTGACGATTTATTTGTGCAATCTCATTTTCGCGGTTTAGGAGTCGGTACAGCGCTATTAAAGTCTTTGGCACAAATTGCTGAGTCCACAAATTGCGGGCGGATTGAATGGACTGTTAATACTGAGAATACACCTGGTATTGCTTTTTATGAAAAACAGGGGGCGCGAATTTTGGAAAAGATTAGGGTTTGCCGTATTGATGGGGATGCAATTAATCTGCTTGCTGGCAAATAATTTCATAACGAACCGCGCCCTCGTCTCAGAAACCCGGTTTCTACGAGAAATAAATTTAGTAACGATAAATATAGGTAGAAACCGGGTTTCTAGCTACCGCGTCAGTCCTATCAATGTGAAAGTTTTTTTAACGAACCGCGAAGACGCGAAGTAGACGAAGAGAAGAGGAAAGAAGAGATGTCACAAAATTCTTGGAATACGGCTCTCTACGAACAACAGCACGCTTTTGTTTGGCAATACGGTGAATCGCTTTTAGAATTACTTGCTCCGAAGGGTGGAGAACGGATTCTAGATTTAGGTTGCGGTACGGGACAGTTAACTGAAAAAATTGCTCAAAGTGGTGCTTTTGTGCAGGGAATTGATTCATCTTTGTCGATGATCTCCACGGCTAAAGTAAACTATCCTCACATTAATTTTGCCGCAGCAGATGCTCGCGATTTTCAAGTAGAAGAGCCGCTAGATGCTGTATTTTCTAATGCTGTTTTGCATTGGATTAAGTCGCCGGAGGCTGCGATCGATTGCGTGGAAAAAGCGTTGAAGCCGGGAGGGCGTTTTGTGGCTGAGTTTGGCGGTAAGGGGAATGTAGGGGCGATCGTCCGCGCACTTGTGAGTGTTTTGTCGGAAATTGGCCCAGAGGAACCCCAAGCGCTTAATCCTTGGTATTTTCCGAGTATCGGCGAGTATGCTGGGCTTTTGGAAAAGCAGGGTTTTGAGGTGGGTTATGCGGTTTTGTTCGATCGACCAACTCTCCTAGAAGGCGGCAGCGCTGGTATGGTAAACTGGATTGAAATGTTTGCTGGCGGGTTTTTGTCTGGTTTATCTGATGATGTGCGATCGCACGTAATTCATACAGTTGAAGAACATTTGCGATCGGTGCTGTACCACGATGGTAATTGGATTGCAGATTATCGCCGAATCCGCTTTGTTGCTGTCAAGAATTCCTCGCGGTAAATCATAATATAAATGGTATTTTTGGGCGGAACCTCTGGCCCACCCACAAGAATTAAATCAAACTTAAATGTCAAATTTTGTTAGGTTTTCCCCCGGTTTATTCTACTTACTTGATGCTGTAACTCCAAACGGTATTTGCTAACAGCATAGCGACAGTCATCGGCCCGATTCCTCCCGGCACCGGCGTGATAAATCCGGCTACTGTTTTAACAGCATCAAAGTCCACATCTCCGGCCAAACGGCTCGTACCGTCTGGATTGACGACGCGGTTAATACCGACATCAATTACTACTGCTCCCGGTTTAACCATATTAGCTGCAATCATTTCGGTGCGGCCGACGGCGGCTACTAAAATATCGGCTTGGCTGGTAATCGATTCTAGGTTTTTCGTCCGCGAATGAGCTACAGTAACAGTACAATCGGCTTCTAACATCATCAGCGCCATCGGTTTACCTACCAAAATACTGCGGCCCAAAACTACGGCATTTTTTCCTTTCAAATCAATCTGGTATTCTTGCAATAACCGCATCACTCCTGCAGGAGTACAACTGCGTAAACCTTGCTCTCCGCGCACCAAGCGGCCTAAATTTACAGGGTGAAGTCCGTCAGCATCTTTGTCGGGGGCAATTTGATAAAGTAGGGAAATTGCGTCTAAGTGATCTGGTAGCGGTAGTTGAACTAAAATGCCGTCTACTCGATCGTCCTCGTTGAGCGCATGAATTGCAAGTTCGAGTTCGGCTTGAGTGGCGTTTGCTGGGTAATGCTGGCCGAAGGAAGCTATGCCAACTTTAGCGCAGGCTCGCTCTTTGTTACGCACGTAAGCCGCGCTAGCTGGGTTGTCGCCCACCATCAGCACCGCAAGTCCCGGAGGACGACCATTTTGGGGTTGTAGAGCGCGGACTCGATCGCTCAGCTCGCTTTGAATCTTTGTTGCTAAAGCTTTCCCATCTAGTATTTGAACAGTTTTGGCATCCATTGTAGACTCTGGGTTAGGGGCTGACGATTTTAGATTTTAGCTTGAACCGCAGGATCTGACTGTTAAACTTGGATTCTGCGCGCGGTAGCTCGTATCTCAAACCTTAAATCTCAAACCTCCAATTATTTAACTAATGACTACTGCAATTAAGCAAGTTTGGGTTCAAAAAAGCTGCATCGGCTCTTTATCGCTCATATTCGCTGCCGCTTTGTTCAGTTGTGGCAGTTTACCTCTGTCTCAACTTAATCTTGGCTTTAATGTTGCTAGCATTGGCGACATTCAACAAAAACGCCAAGTCGATGGTGAAGTTTATCTCCGGGGAAAGGTGGAAAATCGCGCTCCGTTTGTGGGAAATGCGGCTTATCAACTTCAAGACGGTACGGGTAGGATGTGGATTTTAACTAAGCAAGCTTTGCCCCAGGTTGGCGATGAAGTGCTGCTTAAGGGCGAAGTCCGGTATAAAAGTATTACGTTGAAGGAATTAGCTGGAAAGGATTTAGGTGAGGTTTATGTTGAGGAAATGCAACAGTTACAGCGCACTCCTAGTTCAGAAAAGGGGAAATAGGAATTGGGAATTGGGAATTGGGAATTGGGAATTGGGAATTGGAATTCGAGGCAGAGCCTCCTAATATGTATTCCAGGCAGAGCCGGAAAACAAGGCTCTAACCAATCACAACTAACCAATCACAACTAACAACTAACCCTTCGACGGAGTTTATCCTGAGCGTAGCCGTTCGCTTTAAATCGTTCGCTTTAAATCGAAGCGAACGATTTAAAGCGAACGATTTAAAGGGCTCAGGACACCGCAACTAACAAGTAACAACTAACCTGTTCCCTATGCCCAATTCCCTATGTCCAATTCCCAATAACTAATGACTAAAATTCACGTTGCGATCGCGATTTTGTACCAAGATGGCAAGTTTCTCTGTCAGTTGCGGGACGATATTCCTCATATCAGGTATCCGGGATGTTGGGCTTTGTTTGGCGGACACTTGGAACCGGGAGAAACTGCCGAAGCCGCTTTGTTGCGGGAATTATCAGAGGAAATTGCCTGGGTTCCTGCAAATGTCTCTTTTTTTTGTTGCGATGTCGAAGGAGATGTGGTTCGGCACGTTTTTCACTCACAACTTACTGCGGATGTCAAAGATTTAGTTTTGCACGAGGGTTGGGATATGCGGTTGTTGACAGTGGAGGATATTCGGGCGGGAAAATGCTATTCACAGAAGTCAGGAGATGTGCGACCTTTCGGTATTCCTCACCAACGTATTTTATTAAATTTTATTGACTCGATTTGAAACTCTACTGATATTTGTCTGTTGCGCCCGTAGCCTGGGGAGCATTTCTTTCGGAGAGGAAAAAGCCTTTTTTACGGCCTGGGAGGGTGCAAGGGCGATCGCGCTTCCACTGATACAAAAGCTGGCGGCCAGATGCTCCGATCTAGGTATTGTTGAATAAACCGGCTTTTTGCCAATTTTGTTAAAAAAATCGCCTTAAAAAAGGAACTATTACCTATTGATTTTTTGCGGATTCCGGGGTATTATTTATATAATGGGAGTGGTGACTTAAAATTTAATTTTGCCAATATTCCCATTATATAATGATACTTCAAAAAAGGGTCAAAGTCAAGCCTTTGACCCTAAAAAAAAGGCGATTTTTTTTAAATTTTATAAAATAAAATACTGGCGGCTGACTAATGGTTTGTGAGGGTGAATAAATTTTCTGCAGACGGCGCGAGGCGGAATATTTTGAGATTCAAAGCATCTCGCGTGTCAGAACAATCGGGAGGATATGTTTTGGTAAAAAGCGTTTTTTTGGAATGGGAGGGTGGACTTGTTGGCCCGATCGAGCTTTGATATCTGCGGGTCGGACTGATAGACAAGCAAAACCGAGATGCTCGGCAAGGAGCACCCTAGATTGTCGGTTTTATGGAGTTAAGAACGAGCGGCAATCATTCCGGTTTGGCGTGCGTAGGCAAACAGCCCTCCGGCATCAATCACGGGCCCGACATCTCCTAAAGCCTTGAGGGAGTAAGTTAGATTTTGAGTGTGGTTGATAATTAGATCGCCCGCGAAGTCGATCGTCACTTCTTGGCCGGTGACAAACAAGTCGCACAGTCGATCGACTGATTCGATCGGGTACAATTCGCCAGTAGCCGAGCAATTGCGAAAGAAGATGCGCGCGTAAGACAAAGCGACCACTGCTTTGACGCCGGCGGCCCCCAGAGCGATCGGAGCGTGCTCTCGCGAAGAACCGCAGCCAAAATTTTCGCCGGCAATTATAATCGGATACCGGGTTTTCTGTTCACCGGCTTCGATAAACTTACCGTAGCGATCGGGCAACCCAATCATCGCGTAACTGCCTAGTTTCTCATACTCATCTGGCTTTGAGGGAACCAGGGTTAGGTATTCGGCTGGGATA
This sequence comes from Cyanobacteria bacterium VAR_87_metabat_62, assembly GCA_031427135.1. Taxonomy (GTDB): domain Bacteria; phylum Cyanobacteriota; class Cyanobacteriia; order Cyanobacteriales; family Microcoleaceae; genus Microcoleus. The sequence goes on from JANPMV010000098.1 coordinate 90,952, forward strand.
ATTTGATCTGTATCGATGTTGTCGTCTACAACAAAAATTTTACCGCTAATTACTTTACCCATAGTTTATTTCCTGTTGGCCTCCCTCGATGCTGTGCTGATTGTTTTAAGTGGGATATTTGATGCAAGAAGATTTGCATCTGCCCATTTTAACCTGGCAGTGTCATGGATCACCTGTATAAGTCAAAATTAGATCCGAGACTTTGGATTGATAATTAACAGATTGCTGAGTTTGACATACTCACCGGCCTCTTATGAGCGGTGATTCTTGACGCTTCATCAAGTGATGCTACCGAAGTAGTCTTACTCTCCCTCTGCGTCCGTTTAAAGTCTCCCAATGCCCTAGGTTGACTTAATTTATTCTAGCAAAAAGCCGTCCTTCTAGGACGGGGCTTGTATCCCATTTTTTTGGTCAAGATAGTTTTATGGCGAATCCAATAGATGATATTGCTCGACAAGCTCGTGAGGGCTCGGTTGCATCGATTATTCAAATCCTTAACGACGAACTGGCACAAGTAGGCGTGAGGGCCAGAGCCGTGTTTGCAGATGGGGTACTGCAACTGCTGTGCGAAGCTGCAACGCCCCAATTGCTGGAACAGTCTAGCTTGGTCGATCGAGTCCGAGCAATTTTAGAGGGCATTTCGCCCCGCAATATTCGCCGAGTCAACATCAACAGCCGACTTGTTCGAGAACACCAACTGCTGTGGCTCGAAGAAATTAGCCGCGATCCCGAAAATCAACTGCTGTGGTCTCAAGAAATTAAACTCCGAAAGCCGAATTTGTTCAAGCGTTTGGCCACGGCGCATCACGAACGTCAAGCTCAAGGTGGCAAAGCTCGCTTGCCAAGAATTGCTGCACCTCGATCGATGCAGGAACCGCGCCAATTTCAACGCGGTATTCTCGGTGGCGTTAGCTTGACCGTGCTGTTGCTCGCCGCAGTTGCCGCCATTTACAAAGGACTCAATTCCCAAGTGCCAAACAGCACACAAGCCACTACCCAAGCAGCGATCACTTCTACTCCTGCGGAAGCAACACCAGCTTTGAAAATTTCTAAGGATAGTGCTAATTCTGCTGTTGACTCTTTTGGACAAGCGGTGCGAGTGGCCGAGCAAGCAGCCACCGACGGCAAAATCGCTCAATCTCGGGAGAATTGGTTAGTAGTAGCTGCTAAGTGGCAGCAAGCTTCGGATTTGATGGCCTCCGTCCCCCCCAAGCATCCCCGCTACACAACGGCTGTCAACCGGACGGTACTTTACCGCCAAAATAGCGATAAAGCACAACAGGAAGCACAAAATAAGTAAGTAGGAAAGCCGAATAAATTTAACACTATTGGCCCAATAGCGTCTCATAGAGTTGCGTTCGATGAATTTTTGACCAAAAATTCGGCAACTCTGTGCTCTGTGATGAGTGATAAATTTTAAATTTTAAATTTTTGCGATCGTGGTCACTCGATCGATTGATTTGTATCACAATAAAAATTTGCGAGGATCACACACTTAAATAAGAAACATCACAGTGTCAGGAGAGGGGTGTCACCAACTGATATCTAGAAAAGCTTCATAATAATAACGGTCAAAATTAGTGGAAATGGGATTTATCTTCATCCGGTGAAGGATCGTAAAGTTCATCCCGTACAGATCGAAAGGTAGAAAACCGGAAAATAGAACTCGGTCAGGTCTGGTATATTTTTCGACAGTTCTAGTGACTCACCCACAGGCAGCGCCAACCTGTGAAAGCAGGCTCATAACAGTCCAGCCGACAGTTATGGATCAGCTCTATACTTGCAGTGCGCCGGCTCAAACATCTTAAAATAAAGGCTTGGTTGCCATGATCGATCGCCAGGGAAATCAAGACTTTACTCCGATCAACCGATCGCCAAGAGAGACTTGCACTTTGCATTTACCGCAAATCCCAGAACCAGTATCAGTCCAAAACTTTTTGGATCGTCTTATGCAGTACCAGGTCGATCCTGCCCTGATCGGGCGGCAAATTTACCAAATTCTCGCGACCAACTTCGATCGAGAAATCCTGCTGCTGCAAATAGCAAATACTTTGGGGGTTGCTTGTGAAGCAGATTTCTGTTTTGTGGCTGCTGTAGCTGACCAGAAAGTAGTAAATCCGAATGCTTGCTGGCAAAAAAATATGAGCGATCGCCCAAATGCCGATGCTGGCGCAGATTCAACTCAAATACCAGAATACTCCGAAACCACAGGATTAAAATCGCCTAGCGTATCATCACTCGAACATCCCGTCTGGGCAAACGTGCTAACAGAGGGCGAGATAGTGGCGATATCCGACTATCTTGATAGTCCAGCAGCTTCTGAACCCAATTCCCCCGTGACACCGCTGCCTTTTCGGGCAATCTTGGCCCTGCCTGCGCGATTCGGAGGGGCTGTAAATGGCATCATGATTGTGGGTAAGTCGCAACCTCACGAGTGGACGGGGGCCGATCGGCAGCGCCTAGAAGCATCATCAGAGGCGATCGGCATCACGATTTCTCACATTCAAAAAACTCAGGAAATTGCCACCTTAAACGAACAGTTACACCGACAAGCTAAATACAAAAATCTCATCGTCTCAGTTGCAGCAGCGATCGACACGACTTCTGAAGTCGATCGAATTTTGCAGCAAGTTATTGAAAATACCGTCCACACTCTGGAAGTAGATAGAGGTCAAATCCTGCTGTTGAAATATACAGACCCCCTCTTAAAAGTTTCATCGCCCAATCAAACACCCAAAGCAAAAATTGTATTAGTTTGCGAATCGGCTTTGACAAAAAATCAAAGCAAACAAGCAATTGAACAAAACGATGCGAAACAAAGCACGAGTGCCAAAACAAAACACAAGGAGAAAACTTCTAAATCCCAATCCAAAATCCCCAACTCAAAATCAAATAACCCTCCCGCTTTTTGGATGTCGGAATCTAGTTTGTGCGAGAAAGCATTCCACAGCGCACCCAAACCCCTCGTCCTCGCTGACATCGGCGAGTCGATCGGCAATGAACAAGAAAGCGTCGCAGAAATCTTGAAACTCCAAGGCATTAGCGCCCTACTACTGGTTCCCATCATGGGCGCAAGGGGACAGGAAACCGTCTTAGGGTTCTTGGTTTTGCAGCACTCGGAGCCGCGCGCTTGGAGTCCAGAAGAATTGGAAGTTGTGGAATTAGTCGCAGCTCAAGCGAGCAAAGCGATTATCCAAACTCAGACGCTCAAGGAAGCGCAAACCCTAGTCAAAGACAGAACCGCTCAGTTGGAGCAAAGTCTCGACGTGCAGGGGAAACTGTACGAACAATCTGCCATTCAACTAGAGCAACTGCACAAATTGAAGCTGATCAAAGACGAGTTTATCAGCACTATGAGTCACGAGTTGCGAACTCCTTTAACAATCATGAAGCTGGCGATTCTGATGCTCAAACAAGCTGAACAGCCGTCAGCGAGTCGGGCTAAGTATCTCGACATTCTAGAGCAGCAGTGTTCTAAGGAAACCGCTCTGGTTAACGATTTGCTGGCTCTCAAGCAGTTTGAGCCTCAGCAAGTCCCGATTTCTCTAATCAAAATCGATCTCAAGCGTTTAATTCAAGATTTAGCTGGGGATTTTGAGAAAAAGTGGGCAGATAAGGAATTGACTCTGAAGGTGGATTTGCCCCAGTTTGCTCCTTGCTTGGAAACCGACCCGGACAGTCTCAAGCGGGTGCTGCTGGAACTGCTGACGAATGCTGGAAAATATTCGGCTTCTGGAAATGCGGTAGTTTTCGAGGCATCTGAAGTTGCCGGCTGTATTGTCCTCACGGTTTCTAATTTTGGGCCCGGCATTTCTGCTGCTGATTTGCCCCACATTTTTGAGAAGTTTCGCCGTGGCACTGGTATTACTGATCAAGCGATCGCCGGTACGGGTTTGGGTCTGGCGCTGGTAAAGTCTTTAGTACAACACTTGAATGGTACTATTGATGTGTCTAGCGCTCCGGCAAAAAGTTCTGAAACTGACGAGTTGTGGCGCACATCTTTTACCCTGACTCTGCCGCAATCTCTAGCGGAACTCTGTAATCTAGGAGAATAGTTCGGTTGAAAAGCGGTTGGGAATTGGCAGCTAACAGGCTAAACCAGAAGACTGGCGATAGGGAGATTTGAAAATTGCAAATGCTACCAAATCCTCGTTTTGGAGTTGCTTGTCTGTTACCAGCCTAAATTGCCGATTCTTCTCAGAGCTTACAGCGTATTCCAGGTTTGTGAAGTGTAGGGACACGGCAGTGCCGTGTCCCTACGGGGAACTAACGATAGGTTGGTATACTTCATAAATGTGGAATCTGCTGTATGTAATGTGCGGTTAGTTGCCCGAAATCAGCGCCTGTTGTAGTGAAAAATTTAGTCTTCTGTTTATGAATAAATAAGGACTTGCATTCCTGACTACGAAGTTAATTATTGTTGTATAACCAGAAACAATATAACCCAGTTTTCACCAAAGAGACGAAGTTTTTTTTAACTTCTTTAAAGGACTGCAACAAAATATTTTCATACATAGAAGCCGTTTCTGCGTCCAGGAATGTCCCCCAAAAAATGTCGTGCTGTATGGAACTCTTAGAGTGAATATTACACCTCTTGCAAAAATCCTTTTCATCAATTCATGGGACGGGCAAGATGCCCATCCCACAAGACAAAATAAATCTTGTGGGATGGGCATCTTGCCCGTCCTAATTATTTTTGCAAGAGGTCTATTATGCTAACAAAAGCTGCACCGAAAGTCCTGCGTTGGCAACGTTCTAAATATTCGCCACTAGCACGACAAATAGACGTTTTTGCCGCAGCCAGTAAGTTTTTATTTTTCTTGTGGTGGGATGGACTGCTGCAAAATAAATCTGCTCATACTAGAAGAATTCGCGCTCATTGGCTGGTCAATACTTTGCTGGATTTAGGCCCGACTTTTATTAAAATCGGGCAGTCTCTTTCGACTCGGGCGGATTTACTGCCGCTGGAGTATGTCAAGGAGTTGGAACAGTTGCAGGATCGGGTTCCTGAGTTTAGTTCCGAAGAGGCGATCGCCCTGGTAGAATCGGAATTGGGTAAAGATATTTATGCTTTGTACCGCGATTTTGACCCGTTGCCGATCGCTGCTGCAAGTCTGGGACAGGTGCACAAAGCGAGGCTGCACACCGGGGAAGATGTGATTGTCAAGGTGCAGCGTCCGGGTTTGGAAAGTTTGTTTGATTTGGATGTGAAGGCGGTGCGCCAAGTAATGCGTTTGTGCGATCGCCATTTGCCTGGAACGCGCAAGTACGATCTGGAATCTATTTATAACGAGTTTTTTAAGATTTTATATCAAGAAATTGACTACGTGCAAGAAGGTAAAAATTCCGATCGCTTTGGCGAGAATTTTAAAGGATATCCTCAGATTATTGTTCCGAAAGTCTACTGGCAATACACGACCAAAAAAGTGCTGACTGTCGAATATGCACCGGGGATTAAGGTGGACGATCGGATTAGTTTAGAGGCGATTGGAGTAGATATTGCGAAGCTAAATCAACTCGGAATTTGTTGTTATTTGAAACAGTTGTTAATTGACGGTTTTTTTCAAGCTGACCCGCATCCGGGCAATTTGGCGGTGACAGAAGATGGTAGCTTAATTTTTTACGATTTTGGGATGATGGCTGAGGTGAAGTCTTTGGCTAAAGACCAAATGGTCAAGACTTTTTTTGCTGTGATGAGAAAGGATACTGATGAGCTAATCGATACTTTAATTACGATCGGCTTAGTTGAACCGATGCCGGATATGATGCCGGTGCGCCGACTGATTACTTTTTTGTTGGAGAAGTTTATTGATAAGCCGATCGACTTTCAAGCTTTTAATGAAATTAAGAACGAACTTTATATCATGTTCGAGCAGCAACCGTTTCGCTTGCCGGCACAAATGATGTTTATTATTAAATCAGTGACGACTCTCGACGGCATTGCTAGAACTCTCGACCCTCACTACAATTTCTTAGCATCCGCTCAGCCTTTTGTCAAGAGTATTGCGGTGAGTAAGGGGCGCGCAAGTGCGATCGGAGAATTAGCAAAGCAAGCGCGAACTTTTATCACGTACAAGTTACAGCAGCCGAGTAAATCGCAAGTTTTTATCAAGCGTTTGGAACAGCGGATCGAAGATGGTGAATTGCAAATTAGGGTGCGAAATATCGAGAGCGATCGGGCTCTGAAACGGATTAATTTAGCGCTAAAAACTCTAATTTTTGCCTGTGTGACTGGTTTTGCGGTGCTGTCGGGTGCAGTGCTGCTGGTGGGCGGATATCAAACGGGGGCGATCGCAGCTTTTGCGGTGGCGGGATTCGGCGGATTATTTGTGGTGCGCTCTTTCTTAGATTTGCTGGTTAGGGAAAAGCTCGATCGTATGGTCGAAAAATAAATATACTTGGTAATGGGGAATTGGGAATTGGGAATTGGGAATTGGTAATTGGTAATTGATAATTGATAAGTAGGTCGCTCTAATTAAACGTAAAATCCTATAGCTGTTAGAGCCCCGACTTCTTAAAGAAGTCGGGGCTTTAATATTCTGTCTTTTTTAAGTGGGCTTACTTATCTCGATCGCTATTGACAACAATTATAAAAGTCAGACAGCCGAAAGCTTTACCGACGCCACGCAGTCCAAACATACCAATTAAACGACAGCGATCTTCAATTATCGAACTTTCTGGGATTTGCAGTTCTTTTGGGCGATCGTAAAACCGGGAAAGGGCGATCGCTTCATCGTCATCTTGCTTAGCTTGTTGCGATTGTTCGTAGCGACGCAAAACAGCTTGAATATTGCGCTTGGAGACTGATTCGCCCAAGATTTGGGAGAGACTTCGCCACAACTGCGAACCCACTTGTTTGATGTAGTCGTATTCGTAACCTAGCTGCTGGGAAATTTCCGAATAGGAATGTTCCTCCCAAGCTTCCAGAAACACAGCAGATTGTAAATCGTTGAGTTTTTGTCCGTGGTTAGCAGCTTGTAAAATGCGATCGACTATGGTCAGCGCTTCTTGTCCTCTCATCCCCACTACCTTGACTGATTATTTGAAGTTTACTGGCTTGTAACCCCCTTACCAGTAGCCTTTGAGAAAACTTTACAGAAACTTTACAAAATGAACTCACTTTTTCTCACCGACAGGGCGATCGGGCTTCGGTTATCAATTAAATAACAGCTTTCAAAAGCTGTACTTACTTGAGGTAAATTATGGCGATTAATCATAAAGTTCCGTATTTCAATCAAGAAGATAACGAGATTGAAGGTTGGCGTAGCTGCGGTGCTACGAGTGCAGCAATGTGTTTGAAGTATTTTAATGTTCCCGATTTAGGTTCTTTTCCGCAGTACGAAGATGACGTTAAAAAACGTTTTGATAGACTTGGCATCGATCACGGTTCTCCAGATGGAATCAGGAGGTTGTTAGAAGGTTTAGGGTTAAGAGATAATTTGAAACTGAATGCAAGCCTCTCAGACATTACTCGTTCTCTGGATTCTGGCGAAATATGTATCTTGCATGGCTATTGGACGGCGCCTGGTCACATTTTGGTAATTCGTGGTTATAACAACAACGGTGACTTTTTTGTGAACGATCCACATGGAGAATGGTTCTACGGTGGGTATAGTGTGAATTCACAATTTTCACCAGATAATAAAGGTGAAAATAAACTATACAGTCGCAGGTTGATCTCCTCTGGTGGCAATGGCTTTACCTTGCGCCAAGCTTTGGATTTTTATGACACATGGGATAGTAGCACGATCGAATCTACTGCAACAATGTGGCTACATAGAGTTTCTAAATAACGCCTCAGTTGGTATTATAGGACTCAAGCTAAAAAACCCGGTTTTTCCGAAAAATCTTGCATTTATCCGAGAGAGATTGACGCATAAACCGGGTTTTTGCCCTCCCTGCGTAAGTCCTGTTTACAAAAGTCACTCACTTTTTATCACCGACAGGGCGATCGGGTTGTGGTTGTCAATTTAATAACCAGCTTTGCAAACAAGCTGTAATTAGTTGAGGTAAATTATGGCTATCAATCATAACGTTCCGTATTTCAATCAAGAAGATAACGAGATTGAACCTTGGCGCACATCCGGTGCTACGAGTGCAGCAATGTGCTTAAAGTATTTTAATGTTCCAGATTTAGGTTCCTTCCCACAGTACGAAGATCGCGTTAAAAAACGTTTTGATAGACTTGGCATCGATCACAGTTCTCCAGATGGAATCAGGAGGTTGTTAGAAGGTGTAGGGTTAAGAGATAATTTGACACTGAATGCAGGTCTCTCAGACATTACTCGTTCCCTTGATTCTGGTGAAATATGTATCTTGCATGGCTATTTGACGAGTTCTGGTCACATTTTGGTGATTCGTGGTTATAACGACAACGGTGACTTTTTTGTGAACGATCCACATGGAGAATGGTTCTACGGTGGGTATAGTGTGAATTCACAATTTTCACCAGATCACAAAGGTGAAAATAAACTATACAGTCGCAGGTTGATCTCCTCTTGTGGTAATGCCTTTAGCCTGCGCCAAGCTTTGGATTTTTATGACACATGGGATAGTAGCAAGATCGAATCTACTGCAACAATGTGGCTACATAGAATTTCTATCCATCACAACTCATATCAAATTATTTGATTTACGAAACGGAGCAATCATCAATGATAGACAGAAAAGAAATTGGTAAGACCTTGAATTTAGAAATAGATTTAATTCCTGAGTCCAATTCCAATCGACCTGGAATTAGAATTACCCCTGAGTACATAACCATTCACAATACTGACAACACGAGTAGAGGAGCTGGCGCTCTTGCACATGGTCAATATATGAAGGGTGAAGATGCACAGAAGCGACGAGTTTCTTGGCACTATACAGTAGATGACAATCTCTGTATCAAGCATCTGCCAATAAACGAGAAGGGGTGGCACGCGGCAACTCAAGAAGGTAACAACAAAAGCATCGGAATTGAAATTTGCATGAATGAAGGGATCGATCAGAATGCTGCAAACCAGAGGGCTGCTACCCTAACAGCGATTTTGATTTATGACCTGAATCTGCCGCTGGATAATGTAGTAACCCATCACTATTGGTCAGGTAAAAACTGTCCCATATTACTACTTGACGACGGAAAGCCAGGTGAAAAATGGCAGAACTTTCTTGAAAATGTAAATCTTATTTATCTAAGCATAAAACCTCAAAAAGAGTAGGTTTTACTCTAGAACTCCTATTTTTTGTAGGCAATTATTTAACCCGGCATTCAAAAAATGGGAGTCAACGCAACACGCCAACAAATTCGTCAAATTATTCTCATTTGGAGTCGCTCTTATGAAATGGTTGCTTAGAAAATGGCACACATTAACCAGTTGTTTGATCGTGGCATTGCTTGCTCTAGTTCAGTTTGCAAGCCCTGCTTATGCCCAGGCTAGCGATCCTCCATGTATTCATGGTATGCGGATTGTGGGTGAACAAAATATTTACTTGTCTCACATTGGACTTTTCAAAAGTTCTTGCCATGATTATCAGGGAATCTTTGAGGTGGCATTGGAGGGGCCGAATAATCCTCAGAGCAAATACTTAAATGCCCAGAAAAGTAATCCAAATCAAAACGAGTTTACGCTTGAACCGACTAACGAGTTTATCCTACCTGACTTAGCATCTGGTAAGATTGCATCGTTCAAAGCCCGGATTCATCCACGTCAGTATGAGCGTAAAACCGAAGATATCAGAGAGCGCGAAGTCCTTGACAGCAATGTCACAGTCAAAGTCAAGCGAGTTTTATATTTCCGTCAATTCAATCCTGGTGCAAAACAACCAACATCTTCAGAATACTTGCTCTTTGGTAGTGGCACAAATGAACAGCTAGCCGCTCATTTGATTGCCGTTCCCCCAGATTTTGACCAGATTGTGGCGCTGAAGACTCCACTACCTTTGACCAATACGGAATTGGCTAAAGCTGTCCGTTTGGTTTTGCCGAATCGACCAACTCCAAATGCTAATGCAAATTTAAGTCAAGCAATCAAGCCAGGAGAAAAGCCTGCTGTGCGAATTAACGGTAAGGAGCCGAATAAATTTATCGAAGGAGGGCCACAATACTTCCTAGAAACGGCTGATTATCGGAAAGATGATACCTAGCAAAAAGGGCGGACAATATGCCCACCCTATATTTGCTAGATATCAATTTGATATTAAAGTTAGATTTTTCAATACCCCCAGGGGAATTCGAATCCCCGTCGCATCCGTGAAAGGGATGTGTCCTAGGCCTCTAGACGATGGGGGCGTATTGCGTGTGCTTTTGTTCAGCACCTTTATTAAATTAACTCATCTTTCCCAATCTGTCAACTACTTTGCAAAAGTTTTTTTTCTATGCGTCCGAAACTTGGTCGCAGTAGGCTTTGAGGATGCGGGCGCAATTGTCGATCGCCCCCAAGTGAGCAATTTCATACCCGTGGGTGTTCTGGGTGGGGAAACTCAAACAAGCGGCGCGGGCGACATGGCCGAACTTCATGGCGATCGAAGCATCGCTACCAAAACCGCTAATAGTCGCCAACTGCACCTCCACACCGGCTGCTGCGGCTGCTGCGCGCAATTCCCCGTTCAATCCTTCATCGTAGATTCCGTAGCCGTCCTGAACCAGCAAAACCGGGTTTTGGCCATCTTCGATCAGGTATTCTGGCGCCAGGGGGCAAATTTCCAAAGCAATCAGCGCGTCCAAGGGCTGGCGCTGCGAGAAATACAAAGCGCCGATCGCCCCAACCTCCTCCTTCGCCGAAGCCACCAAATAAACATTCACCGCAGGCTCTTTCAAACATTCAGCCAAAGCCAGCAAAATCGCCACAGAAGCCTTGTTGTCCAGGGTGTAGCTCGCGATCCAATCCTTCATCCGCAGCGGGCGCTTGCGGTGCTTTCCCACCACCATCCGCGTGCCCGGTCGAATTCCGGCTTCGGCTAATTCCTCGGCGGTACATTTAGTTTCAATCCAGGCATTTTCCCAAGTCAGCGGGGTTGTTTCCTGCTGAGCTTTTTGCGGGGATTCGTGGGAAACGTGGCGGCTTCCGAAACTGAGAATGCCGCTAATTGTTTGCTTGTCGCCCAACAAATCGACGACGCCTTCGCCGTACACCCAGGGAAACGCGCCGCCCAATTTTCGGACTTCGACGCGGCCTTTTTCGCCGATGGTTTTGACTATCGCGCCGATTTCGTCTTTGTGGGCGGTAATGGCGATCGACCTTTCCCGATTGCGGCCCGGTATTAGGACGATCGCATTATCCGCGCGATCGATCCAAGCATTCACACCCAGGGCGGCGAATTTTTCCATTAGTCGATCGTTAATTTCTGACTCGACACCGCTGGGTGAGTGCAGCATTACTAACTCTGCGATTGTTTGGAATAGTCGATCGAAGTCTAACATTTGTGATTTCCGTGTTTTCTAACGTTATTATAAAAATGTCAAGATTTCAGCTTTATTTATGCTTTTTCATAAAATTTACCAACTCATAAAAAGAAAAGTTAGAGCCCAAAAATTAGGCATCAAGTTTAACCGAGTTGCTAACTTTAATTTGCCAGACAATCTGATTGTACTGGATCACCGCCAAAATGTAAACTTGCCTTCAGAAAAAGGCATGGATGGAGAATTTATAGAAGTGCTTTTAGACGACTGCTATGGAGTTGAACAATTAGATCCGTCTCTGATTAAAATTATAGATATTGGTGCAAATGTTGGCTTATTTCCAATTGCTGCGAGAAACAGGTTTCCCCAAGCCGTGATTCACGCCTACGAACCGAATTCCAATCTCGAAATTTATCTGAAACATCAATCTCAAATAGCCAATTTTAAATATTTCATGGAAGCGGTAGGAACCGGAGATGGGAAAGTAACGCTAGATATTCGGGAAGTGTCGGGAAAAAGCCGATCGCGCGTCAGCGAAAGCGGCGACATACCGATGATATCGTTGAAAAGGGCGATCGAGCGAATTGGCGGCAGCGTCGATTTAGCCAAAGTAGACTGCGAAGGTGCAGAATGGCTGTTATTTGAAGATCGAGATAGTTGGCAACTCGTGCAAAACCTTTCTTTAGAATATCACCTGTGGTCTGGTCACACTCACGCCGAAACCCGACAAGTCATTGAAAACTTAGGATTTCGGGTCAGAAAGCAAATACCAATAGATAAATGGTACGGCACGATCTTAGCATCCCGAACCCGCAACTCTTGATGATATTATGTCCAATAAAATACCCGCTATAGGTTTGTAGTGAGGACTTCAGTCCTCAGATTTTTATGAGGACTTGCATTCCTCACTACAGACCAATTTTAACAGAGCTTGGGTTAAATCTGTTCTTCCCCTTGATTGAAATGCTGAACTCCTTGATTTTCCTCGACACGAACCATTGCATCTTCAGAAATATTGAGGATACCCGTGAATGGTTCTTGACTTGGTTGCAAGGCTTGTTCCTTGTTTTTCCGAGCGGCAAGTTCGCGCTGCAATTTGTCAATTCTCTGTTGAAAACGATCGGCTTGTCTGAGCATTTCCTGTTCCGAAAAATCCAGTAATTGAATTAGATTAGTAACTTGATGTTCGAGAATTTGGGTTTCGTAAATATTGTTGCCGATCGCAGTATTTTCAGCCCTAAACGAGGAATTAAATACATTTTTTTCATCAGCAAACGACAGAGATGTTTTGACACTAAGTGCCAAATATTTAAACATTTGAGCAGTGTTTTGAGGAATTTTAACTTTCATGAACATCACTAAAGCAAACAAACTTCCCGACCGCAAAAGTCCCCCAAATCCCAATACAGACTTGACTTGGCAGGGGATAATTAAGGAATCTTGTTCGGGAATCAACGGGCTTCCTTTTGCCTCTGATACGTGAAAAATATTTAAGACTGCGGGTTCTAATTGCAGGAACCTTTCTGGCTCGATTCCGAGGACTGTAGGAATGTCTAAACCGAACTGCCGGATCATTCCCGAAATCGCCGGCATTTGAGCTACTAATTCGGAGCTAACTAACGGAATAACTGTATTTTCTGCTGCTGTATGCCGAGAATTCCACTGCGGTTCTGCGCCTGCTGCTGCTAGCAAAGTCCAGCATTTCATGTCGGCGGCGGGGGAATTACCGTTCATCAAGCGGCGCGCTGATTGTTGCAGTGAATCGTCTAATTCGCCGTAGGGATGGGTTTTGAACAAACGCACCAAAACACAATTGTTTTCTCCCGTTTGCGAATCGCAAAAATGTTGGTAAATATATTTAACAATTTTCTGGCTGGTGGCTTCCATACTAGCAGTATTTCTGCCTAACTGGCGCAGGACTAAGCTACATTTGGCCATGTCTTGCGGGGTAAATAGGGTCATATCGTACATTGAAAAACGCTCTCCCAGAGCTCAAACACTCTTTTTCATTTATCGTTAAGGACGCTACTGCATCCGGAATCATACTGAGAGTTTGTCCAAGTGTTAGTTAAAATACGTACCAAAATTTGCCAGCGGTTGTGCGGCAGGATACAGAAATTAAGGCTAAGGCAAAAATTTCTATGCCGTAGGGTAGGGCGCACAGCGCTTATAGAGAGGCGGATGTATGGTGTTTTAATTTTTGACGATGAAGGAGTGCAGAGGGGTTAACAAAACCGACTCTGCAACCGATATCCCTCGCCTGTTACTGCGAGTTGTCGTACATCGAACTCGGTTTATCAGAAAATTGGTTTGTAATTCCTGTAGATGCTTTGTTTGAAACTTTTAACTATCCTCAAAGATTTTAGAAGGACTAAAGTCCTCACTACAAACCTGTAGATGCTTTGTTTGAAACTTTTAACTACGCTAAACAACTTTACTGAGCAGGTTTAGACTCTGCTTCCAGAGCATCTTTAGCCGACAATCCCTGATCTTGAATGCCAAAATACCACAAGCTAGCAGCAGCTTCGGCGCGAGTCACGGATTTCTTTGGCTGAAACAGAGTGGTAAAACCAAAAACGCGACGAATATTCGCCAAGTCTCCATTGTTAAAGTCAGCTAAAATTGCCCGCGAGGCTTGGGAATCTATCTTAGAAGCATCTTGAAAACCCCATTTTTCTTTCACTCCGTCAATGTTAGCTGTTGGCAAAACTTGACGAGTATCTAATGGCACTTTCCAGAGAATCATTGTTTCGCGAGTTAAAGGTGCATCGGGGCGAAATTTGACATCTTTAGTTTCTCCTGAAAGGGAACTTGGAATTAAGCCGGCTTCTGCTAAACCTTGAATTGCTGAAAAATCTGGGTCTGTTTTGGGTATGTCGGAAAAAGCTGGTTCGCTAGAATCTACTGCTAATCTAATTTGTTTTGCTTGACGGGTGGCATAAATCTGATTGTTTGCTGCTACTAACCAGCGGGCGTATTCGCGACGGGTGACAATTTTGTTGGGTTTGGGCAAAGTGGTGCCAGTTTCTAAATTAGCATTTTCTGTCGTTCGCACTTTCAGCACTTCCAACTGAGTTAAATCTGCCACATACTGCCGCAACTGTTGGGGAATTTGGGTGTCTAGTTGGCTAACTTTGTCTGATTTTGGGGATGGGGATGTTGTTGGAGTGGTTCCTGCTGAATTTGATGGAGTTGGTGAAGGTGTTCCAGATGCGGTAGACTCGGAATTGTTCGGTTGAGGACTCGCTGCAATTTCTGGACTGTCTTTGCTGTAGTCGATCGCAAATTCTGTAGAACCCCCTACTTTTTGAGTAGGAGAAAGCGACACTGTTACTCGCAATTTATCTCGGGTTGCTACCAAAGAACCTTGTCCTTCGGCGGCCCAGCGGCTGACTATTTCCCAATTGCTACTTCCAAACTTTGTCGAATAAAAGTTCTGAACAGAATTAACCGGATCAGTGGTTTCCCAGCGCGATCGCACATTTTTGGGGGACGAATCGGCGGTTGCGCCAACTTCGATTAACTGAGCATTCGGATAGAGTGGAATTTCTGTCGGGAAATCGGGAGGAAGTTTGGCGGTTGTGCTGGTTTCGACTGTTGTCGCTGGGGGAGGCACAGGGACGGGAAGCGGAGTGTCTGTTAATTTGGGATCGGCGGCTAAAGATTCTTGGAGGGCTTTGCTGTTGGGACTGTTTGCACAAGCTGTCATAGAAATCAGCAGACTGATAACCAGCCAAGTCTTTACAGTAGCGAGTATATTGGTTTTACTGGTTTTAGCTGTCGATCGCCCGCTTTTGGAGTCTCGATGTTGAGTAAATATAATATTGAGCATAAATCCCTCTTTTCCGGATATATTTCTAGGCTAGCGCAGATCGATCGGGTAAATATATTTTTTACAAAAATGAAATTACTGAATTTACTTCTAGTTACTGCTACATTACTTGTCTCATCTGTCAAGTTCACCAGTCCCGCTGCATCTCAAAGGGCGCCACTGCGGGCGGCAATTGGGATGCCCGAGTGGCAGCCATTTTGCTCGGCGATGGGTCAATTTGCGATCGATATGCCGGGAAATCCCAAAATTAATTCCGAAACTTTTTCAAGTCAAATTACCGCTCATACATACAGGTCGATCTTAAAAAACAAAGAAACTTATTTAGTTCAATACTTTGACCTAGATTTTCGGCTCAGCAACAATAATATCAAAATTACTTTAAATAATGCCGTTGATTATTTTGTGGTAGCGGCAAATGCTAAATTGCTACAAGTGCGGGATATTTCCCTGGGTGGCTATCCGGGAAAAGAGTTTGAGTTTCAGCCACTTTCCCCCACCGAACCTGTAGGTGTAGGTCAAGTTTTTTTGGTAGAAACGCGCATTTACGGGCTGGTTGTCAGTACCCCAAAAGCCGAAAATGCTCAAAAATTTTTAGAGTCTTTTCGTTTGTTTTGAATCAGGAAGTCCGCAACGAGCACGCGATTGGGATTTAACGGATGCAGATGAGTTATGTCAATTCCGAGAGGACACTGCACGTGCCGTTTCCCTACCGCGATCAATTGTAGGGACGCGCGGGACTCGCCGTGTCCTGATTTCGGGTAAGATCAATTCCGATACAACCGGAATTGATCTTAGAGGTTCGAGGTTCGAGGGAAAAATTAGTTGGAGTCGGCGTCTAATTTATTAATAAAACTTACCCTTTTGAACTTGGTTTCTAGAAAAATATGGGCTTTGGGAACGAAAAAGCTCGGAATCAACCGGGTTTCTGAGGAATAGTGCGTCCCCGACTCATTAAGTTAAATGTGACACAAGAGCTTATTTTGTTTTTTGTACTCCCAACGACGTAGATAAATTTTACACCTGCGGACTGATGTATCTGCTTCCTCAAATTTATATATTTGATATAAGGATTTTTCCGCATAAAGCACAAACGAAGATTCTGTTTTGCTCAATCTGGCTCAACGAACTGGCTAAACGAAGTCAGGGAAGTCAGGCTCATCGAAAGCTTACCCGGAGGTTATTAACATATTATGAACAAACTAACACCAATTCTCCTCAGCGGCCTCCTATTATTTGGAGCTGCTTGCAGCGACGGGGCTAAAACTAGCGCTGATGCTCCTAATTCTACCACTGAAAATCGCACTAGCCCGCCCCCAGCGGAGACTGTTCAAAAAACTCAGGGTGATGCAACTAGCGAGATTCGCAAAGCACAAGCAAATTCTGATATCAGGGCCAGAGAACAGCGCAACAATGTGACGGGCGGCGATACCATAAGAGCCGATGGCGACTTAAAAAGTGAAGTTCGTTCTAAGTTAGAAGTAAACATCACTAAAGGTGCGCTAACTGTTGATGCAAAAGACGGGGCTGTCACCGTAGGCGGCACAGTCCCAAATCAAACTGATTTAGCTAAAATTGAGCCACTAGCTAAAGAGATTAAGGGTGTCAAAACGGTGAATGTTACGGCGACTGTTGCTCCGGCAACCGCATCGCCTAGTAGCAAGCAATAAATTAGAAGGAACAAGGAAAAAGGAAGAGGGAAAGTTGGGCATTGTAATATTGCTTTCGGAGCGCCGCGCTGATGTGAGTCTCCGTGGGTAACGGGGTCTTAAGTTAAAGAGTGAGAAAATTAAGATTCATGTACTCAAAACTTAAAATTGGCGCATCACGTGCAATTTCCCATTCCCAATTTCCGATTTTCAATTCCTGAGAATTAGTGGCAAACAAGCCTCAAGATAGAGACCAAAGTTATTCCCAGCGACCGATGAAAAATGTTGGGAAAAAATGACTAAATGTGATTGATTGCAGCAAGCAGAGCCTAAATTCTGTAGTTGTGTAAAAGTAGTATATTGTGAAGGAGAAAAAAAATGGCTTTAGGTCAAAACAAGCGAGCTGTAGGAGCATTTTCTAGTTACCGAGATACGGAACTAGCCCTGATGGAACTGCAAAGTAGCGGGTTTCCGATGAATAAAGTTTCGGTAGTTGGGGAAAATCTCGATCGCAGCGAAATTGCGGGCGCTACCGCTGGTAAGAGTACCGACGAGAAAGTGGGCGGCGGCGTCAAAGCAGGCGCGACAGCCGGAGTCGTGACGGGCGGTTTGATTGGGTTGCTCGGAAGCATTGGGGCGCTGGCGATTCCGGGAGTTGGCCCGGTGATGGCCGGGGGCGCGATCGCCACTCTACTAGCTGACACTGCTGTTGGAGGCGCAATTGGGGCAGCAGCCGGCGGTTTGACCGGCGGTTTGGTCGGTTTGGGAGTTCCCGAAGCAAAAGCTAAAGTTTACAGCGATCGGCTCTCGCGCGGAGAATATTTGGTATTTGTAGAAGGCACAGATGCCGAACTTGCCACAGCCCAAGGAATTATGAGCGTGCGGGGCATTCAGGATTGGGCTATTTATGATGTGCCGGCAGACACGGGCCGCAAAGCTTTGGCCCGCGACAAGCGCGCCGTGGGAGTATTTTCAACGCGCCGCGAGACGGAACACGCGCTGGGAGAACTTAGAACTGCTGGTTTTGACATGGATCGGGTTTCGGTGATCGCTAAGGATGCTGACTCTAAAGGCGAGATCGCAGGGATTGACGTGCAGGAAAGCGCGGACAACAAGGCCGATGAAGGGGCGACCAAGGGCGCACTCACAGGCGGCACTTTGGGCGGTTTGACAGGCTTGTTGGTGGGTCTGGGCCTAGTGGCAATTCCGGGAATTGGGCCAATTATGTTGGCTGGCGCCTCGGCTACGGCGATCGCGACTACACTTGCTGGTACGGCTTTGGGTGCGGCTGCGGGTAGTTTGCTCGGAGCTTTAGTCGGTTTGGGAATTCCCGAAGAGGAAGCTAAAGCATACAGCGATCGGGTGGAGAGAGGAGATTACTTGGTACTGCTTGACGGTAGCGAAGCAGAAGTCGCTAAAGCTGAAACCATTCTGAGCCGTGGAGGCATTCAGCATTGGAGCATCTACGACTCTCCCGATGTCGATACTGCTCGCGGAGCAGATTACCGCGCTCCTGGCACTCCGGGCGTTGATACTACGGCTGGTATTTACGATCCCAATCAGGGCGTTACTGGCAACCGTCGGGTTTTATAAACAGGAAAGAAGGGGCTTTTTCGCGGGGAAGGCGGGTTTATTTAGCCTGTCTGTAACCCGATCGGCTGGTTGTGAACGCGCCCCTACAGGTTATTGTGGAACAAACACTGGCTAGTTAACGGTTTTACGTTTGGCTAGTAAAATTTTTTCAAAAGTCGGCTTTTTCTCTGAAAACCGGCTTTTGTTTTGTTCTGGAAACTTAAAAAAAGCGACCAGTTAAAATTTTATTTTTTTAATTGGCGAGCTGGACTTTGGGCTGGAAGCTCGATCGGCTCAACTCACATCTTGCACCAATGTCAATAAGAGGATTTTTCGTGGGGAGGGCGGGTTTATAGAACCTGTTTGCAAGCTTGAAAGCTTTTGGTGAACCCTTCGGCTACGCTCAGGGCATCGCCCGCCCCTACAGCTTAAGAGAGAATGGTACTCTTCTGTCAGCTTAACTAAATTTTATACAAAAAAAACACAGGGGTTTTTGAGTCTGTAACACTCACTACTGCAAGGGTTGCAAACCGCACAGTATTATCAAATTCGATCGCATAAATTACAGTAGATATTGCTTGATTAGTCAGTCAGCGACTATCTTTAAATATGGGGCAGCTAATTTCAGCAACTCATGCCTGTGAAGTAGCCCGTCCCGCTCGCCCAGAAAAGTCTGCGATGGTTGGCAACTATTAGAATAATATTGTCGTCGCCTTCGGGCAAGACTTAGGCTGGTCATTGGTTGGCTGTAGTAGCCCAATTGCCGTTGGCAACATCGGCCGCATGAATACAGTTTTTCTGGGAATGCCTCAGCAAAGCATTTGAAAAGCCCAGGAACAGCTATGATGTCCTAGAGTGCGTCAGGTGTCGGGTGTTCTGTTAATTAGAACCACAAGCCCTCATCAGAAAATTGGGTAGAAACCTCGTCCTTTTAGGACGGCTTTATATTACAATATAATTGGTCAACGACCCACCCGAGACGATGGATCAAACAGCCTATACGAGCGAAGTTCAGCCTTGTGCTGGCGGCGAAGCAAAATCGGTAGACCGGGAAAAGAGGATAGGGCAATGGTAAACATCCCTAGAATCAAAACTACGAAGAATTCCGTTTGGTATTCGACACGTAAAAACCGCAGGGCTTGCGGGGTTAGTCTGTGGAGCGAACATAAGACCAAATCTCTTTTAGGGTGGAGGCAGTTGCGAAGAAGCAGAAATTCAAATCGTGAGGTTTGGGAATCTCCGTCCGCGACGGTCGGGGTGGATGTCAAGGATCGAATAAACATTAACAGCAAACACAGAAGCGCGGGAGCACGAAAATGGCTCGCGGCTCATTTTTTCGGGAAATCACAAGCGATGGATAGCGGGTTGCTTCTTTCGTCCGTGAGCCGTTTAGAACTCAGAGGGAAACAGCCTTCCTGTTGGATTTCACGCTCCGTCAAGCACAGTGGGGGGAGGTGACACTAGCTGAGCTGACCGGGCGGAAGCTTTGATGGGCGATCGAACATACAGCGCAATTATGTAGAAGGCACTCGGGGTTGAACCTCCGATATCTTGTTTTTTGGTTGCACTCATAAGTTCGATCGCCCATACCAGCAATTTTTCGGGTCAGAATGTGGCGCGGATAGCGCCAGCAATACCCCAAATAGGCGATCGAGCTTCACAAGATCGATCGACAACTTCTCGGTATTTTGGTAAATGGTTAGTAGTTAGCACAAATACAACTAACAATTAACCACCAACATCAACCGCCAACTAAATACTAGCAAAAATAAGACTTGCAAAACTTACAATCGTGGGCGAAAAACTCAGTTTTCTCATGACTGCCACGCTGGCAAATCTAAGATTTGTGAGGAGAAACTGGGTTGCCTTTCGTAAGTTTTAACTAGATTAGCAGAGTGATGCCAGGAATCAACCTGTTTAGACAATTGTTACTGTGACAGTAATCGTTGAAAAAATAGACTGGCAAACACGAACCTACGAACTTTCAGACAACATAGAACATCGAGAAACTAAGGAAACTCACTCAATTTTTTTATGAATTTCACTGAGAATTTAAGTGCCGATGAACTTTTAACTAGACATAGAAACGGGGAACGAGATTTTCGAGGGGCTAACCTGATTGCTGCTCATTTAAGTGAAGCTAATCTCAGTCGAACAAATTTGAGCAGCGCTAATTTGAAAGGCGCAAATTTAATTAGAAGCAAACTAATTGGAGCTAATTTAAACGGCGCCGACTTGAGCGGGGCTAATTTATCTAAGGCGAAATTAATTGAAGCTAACCTCGGCAGCTCTAGTTTAACTGGAACTGTGGCGATCAAAGCAGATTTTAGCGGTGCCAATCTCAGCGGAGCAATATTGTCTCGCGCTGACTTGAGCCAAGCTGTGATGACAGGAGCGAGTTTAGTAGGAGCTTGTTTGCTAAGCGGCTCGAAACTAACTGAGGCTAATTTGAGCGGGGCGACGCTGAGCCGAGCAATTATGAGCGGGGTTGATTTAAGCAGAGCAAATCTGACTAGAGCGATTATGAGCGAGGTTGATTTGAACGGGGCAAACCTGAGCGGAGCAACTCTAATTCGGGCTTATCTCAATCGCGGAAATCTCAGCGGTGTGAATTTGGTTGGGGCGATTTTGAGCGAAGCAAGTCTGCGGGAGGCTTGTATTTGCGCTGCTAATTTGAGCGGTGCTGACTTGAGCGGTGCTGACTTGAAAGGAGCTAATTTAAATGGCTCTAATTTGAGCGGCGCCGACTTGCAAGGAGCTAATTTGAGTAAAGCCAATTTGAATGGTTTGATCCTGCAAAATGCTGATTTGAGGGCTGCAAATTTGAACAAAGCTTCTTTGCGGGGAGCTAATTTGAGCGGTGCAAATTTGTCTGGTGCTAGTTTGCTGGAAGCGGATTTGCGGGGGGCGAATTTGAGTCACGCCAATTTGTCTGGAGCGGGTTTGCTGCTAAGTTCTCTGACAGGGGCGAATTTGACAGGAACTAATCTGTCGGAAGCTAATTTGATTGGGGCTAGCTTGAATGTTGCTAATTTAAATGAAGCGGCATTGAGCGGGGCAATTTTGCCGAACGGAGCTACTCACAGCCGCGATTGATGGGTTGATTAACGGAAAATAGTTTTGAGTTTTGAGTACGTTAGTTTTAAGTTGAAGCATCTTTATTTCACAACTCAAAACAGTTAATTTTTCCCCGCTACTTCTTTTGTTAGTGGGGAATTATTTTTTAATTGTGCGGCAACAACCCCTCGGATTGATTCGCATAACTAAACTAAACTAAATTATAGTGCAATACGGTTCAGATCAGAAAGATCCCCCCTAGCCAAGAGGGCGGGCACTCTTGGCACCGCCCCTACAAAGGGGGGGACAAGAAGTTGCTCAAAGTCCCCCTTCTTAAGGGGGATTTAGGGGGATCTCCGGGGAATTAACAGTGTTATCTGAACCGTA
The DNA here is from genome assembly GCA_031427135.1 of Cyanobacteria bacterium VAR_87_metabat_62. Classification (GTDB taxonomy): domain Bacteria; phylum Cyanobacteriota; class Cyanobacteriia; order Cyanobacteriales; family Microcoleaceae; genus Microcoleus. The sequence continues at coordinate 112,826 of JANPMV010000098.1, forward strand.
TTGAATTATGGTGTACCATAAATATATGAGTCCGCTTCTCCTCTAGTCAAATAAACTCTATGGCTCCTCGTTCGCCATCTCCTTGTCCATTTTCTGCACCCTCAATGCTGAAAAACCCCGATTGCTTTGTCGGGCGAAAAGAGGAACTAAAATTTATTCAATCTCAAATGACAGGCCCGCAGCCAACCAGTGTTAATATTGTGGGCCCGCATAAAATTGGCAAGTCATCCCTGCTTTGGCGTTTTTATCAAATTCGGAAGCTTCCTAGAAATAATTCTAGCCCTTATGCTGTCATTTATTTATCATGTCAAGATAGTGAATGCCAAGAAGAAAACAGTTTCTATCAAAAAGTTGCTCAACTCTTGAGCGAAGTGCCAATTATTCAAACTAAGCCAAGTTTAGTTACAGCTTTTCAAGCACCGGATTGGACTCGCAATACCTTTGCTAAAGCTATTAGACTTTGTGAGGCAGAAAAAATATTACCCGTATTATGTATAGATAAATTTGAAGCTTTGTTTCAGGAGAGTTATCGCGAAAAATTTGATGGAGGATTTTATGACAATCTTCACTCCTTAATCAATCATAGTTCAATGATGTTGGTCTTGATCTCTATAGAACCTCTTGATTTTTACCGCACTCAAAATAAACTTACTTCTTCTTTTTTCAATGTCGGTTCAGAGTGCTTATTGAAAAAGTTTTCGGAAGAAGACGCGAAGAAATTGGTTAAGCTGCCTCAAAGAGGCACAGGAGGGGCTAGACCCGCTGCTTTAAGTGAAAAAAATCAGCGACTAGCTTTGGAGTGGGGAGAAGAGCATCCTGTGCGTTTGCAGTTAGCGGGAAAATATCTCTGGGAAGCACGACAAAATCGTAAAAGTGTGAAGTGGGCAAAGCAGCAATTTGAATCCCAAGTTAAGGCAGTTCTACAACTGCAATCTCGACCAAAGCGCCCTCAGAAGTTGTTGCAGTGGCTGCGCTGGTTAGTCTGGGATATGCCAATTTTGATTGGCAATTTAACTAAACGTTTTGGGCTGAAATTAGATGATATTTTTACTTGGCTAATGGGTCTGAGTTTGATAGTTGTGGCGATTATGTGTGTCGCCGGTATCGTTCCTGAAAATTATCTTTTTGAGTTGTTCAAAAAATTTTTGTGTGGCAGTTTGAGTCCGGTATTAGGCAAGTGGTGTGATGGTTAGGAGCAATATGAATTTAAATTATCTAGCTGAATGTGTTCGCCTTCTCTACTGGATTTACTTTAAACCTTTTACTTTGGCGGAGTGGGTGTCAGAAATTCACCCCGATTTGAAATCTGATACTAATCCTTTTAGGATGCGGTCGGAGTTTAGCGGGAATCCTAAGCTGCGGCGGTATGCCGGACAAGTCTGGTGGTTAACAGTAGCCGTGCCTGTAGTAGCTGCACTGCTAGTTGGCATCATTTATTCGCTGGCAGTTGAACCATTTAATTGGTCGAGAAGCAGTCTTTTTTTGATGGGCTGGTTTCTGGGAAACTGGGTAGCACGGGGCGATAATACCAGTTTGCAAAAGTGGTTGACACAAATTGTGTGGATGGTTATTATTATTACCTTATTGATGAATATTGGTCTGCAATTCGCACCTGAAGTAACGCGATCAATTCTACAAATCATACCTTTACAATCTTTACTTCAATCTCAGTTTTATTTTGTAGCCTTGGGTGTAGCCTTGGGTGTAGCCTTGGGTGTGATATCCGGTGTAGCGTTCGGTGTGGCCTTGGGTGTAGCGTTCGGTGTGGCATCCGGTGTGGCGCTGGGTGTGGCGCTGGGTGTGGCGTCCAGTGCGGCGTTCCGTGCCGTGTTCCCTGCGGTGTTGGGTGTACCGTTGAGTGTGGCGTTGAGTGTAGCGTTAAGTGTGGCGTCCATTGTGTCGTTGGGTGTGGCGTCCGGTGTGGCGTCCGGTGTGGCGCTCATTCTCGGCACTTTGCGGGTTTATTTCTGGATTCCAGAATTACTGTGGATGTTTTTCCTGTTGCGTTTCGTGCCGGAGGGAGACGAGGCAAAATGGCTGCGGCGTCTGCCACCATACTTCGACCAACTCATTTACTTACCGATGCCTTTGATGGATTCGTTTATCGTCAAAGCTTATCAGCAAAACCCAGTTGCAGCCCAACAAACCATCAATTATCTAATTAACTCAACTAACCAACAAAAAGTAGCATTAAAGGCAATGGTGGGAATTGCCATTGATACCCTCAACCGCTGTCACAACTCTCAAGATATCGTTGCCATTACCGAACAACTTGCCTGGATACCCTCACCAGCGCCAGCCGAAATCGGTTCCATACTACCTGAATTTTTGGCAATCAGCCAAGATGTCCGCGCCGCCGAAAATGCTAGTTCTGCCTACCTTCAATATGAAATGCTGGCCACACCTGTGACTAAACTCAATGGTTTGCGAAACAGTCTGGTTTTCGGCAAAAATCCAGCTTTAGCAACTAGCTTTGGCAACATTGTGCAGCGGTGGCTGGATATCTTAGAAACATCCCAAAAAACTCTAGAGGAAGCAGCTTTAGATTCAGCAGAAATCCGGCAAGTTTATGTTGCTGGGCCAGCCCTCAACCCAGAAAATTCTAGCAGTCGGTTCAAAGGGCGTTTGGACGTATTTCGAGAAATTGAGTCTTTGGCTGTTTCCTCTCAACCACCTGTATTGTTGCTGTATGGAGGCCGTCGCACTGGCAAAACCTCGACTCTCAAGTTTTTACCTCAAAAACTTGGCTCAGAATTAGTGCCGCTGCTAGTCGATTTTCAGGGTGCAGCAAGTGCAATAACCTTGAGCGGTTTAGCCGAGTTTATCGCTGATGCCATCATCGAAGGGGCGCGGCGTAATCGCAATTTGCAATTACCCGCCATTGACCGAGAATCGCTCAAGATAGAACCGTTTCTGACTCTCCAAAAATGGTTTGTGCAAATTGAAAAGATTGCACCGGGAAAGCGATTTTTGCTGTGTTTGGATGAGTTTGAGCGGTTGGAGGAAGTAGTCACAGATACCGGAAGCCGATCGCCCTTGAACTTTTTGCGCTACATTGTACAGCACCGCGATAACTGGATTTTGCTGTTCAGCGGTTCCCATACTTTGGACGAACTCAATCCGTATTGGAGCGATTATTTGATCAATACCCAATCTTTACGGCTGACGTATTTGCAGGAATCAGAGGCGCGGGATTTAATTCGGAATCCTGTTCCTAATTTTTCGGACATTTATACAGAAGGTGCGATCGACGAAATTATTTACTTAACGCGGTGTCAGCCTTATTATGTACAATTGATGTGTTGCGTACTTGTCGATCGCCTGAATGCAATCAATAGAGAAGATATCAGCTTGAATCGGGAAAAACAAAGCCAATTAACAGCAGAGGACGTGCAGGCGGCGATTGTCAAAACTTTGGAAAGAGGCGGGGCTGTATTTCGAGAACGCTATCAAGATTTCACCGAATCAGAACGAGAGTTTTTGCATAAATTGCTCAATGAACCAGTTTTATCGGTAGTAGAAAGTCGTTCATGGCAAAGACTTGTGGATAAAGAAGTGCTGGAGGTGACTGAGGCAGGTTATCGTTTTCAAGTTCCGCTATTTCAGAAGTTTGTAGAGAGTAAAAGTCGGTAATAACAGCCTATGTAGTACGAATATCCTTGCTTGTTCCCAGACTCTGTATCCGGTTTTTGGAAGCGAGGTAGAGCCTCTATGCACTCCGACCCAGAAACCGGGTTTTTACTCGATATGTCGTCTGTAACGCAGTATTGTCCCAAAAACCCGGTTTCTCAGATCCTATGGGTATCTGTGCCCGCAACCCGAGAGTTTGATCGTCTTCGAGAATTATACTAACGATCGATATCGCAAAGCCTTCAACTAATCTTCATCTTTACTTTCGGAAACCTACTTGCGAAACTTTAAACACCGTGCTAACCTTAAAAGGTTTGAGACATTACAACTTATAAGGTAAAACCCCGCAGAATGAAACAATTGGGAACCCATCTGGTCGCTGATGCTTGGCAGTCTCCTGGAGACCTGCTCAACGATCCTGAACGTATCCGCCGCGCTATCCTCGATGCGATCGAAGCCGGAGGAGCTACTCTCATCGATTTGTGCGTACACCAGTTTAGTCCTCACGGAGTGACGGCTACTGCTACTTTGGCAGAGTCTCATATAGCAATCCATACTTGGCCTGAACACGGTTATTTTGCCGCAGACTTATTTTTCTGCGGAGCCGGCGACCCTCACAAGGCCATGAAGGTGCTACAGACAGCTCTAGAAGCTAAACAGGTCAAACTCACCGAGTTCACGCGCGGTTTCGAGCCCGGGGTGGGCATCCTAGAATCTGCTTGTGAAGAGCAGTATGCGCCTCGTGCAGTAGAAACGAGTGCCGCCAGAGTTTAATAGCCATTTAGCGTAACTTTAGAACATTTTATGCTAGGTTTTGGTTAAAATCCCACGGCTCCAGTCGTGGGATTCTTGTTGCAATTTACTTTCCTTTCAATAAAGGGCGAACAACTAAATAACCTCCACCGAAGGCGGCAATGACAATCAGAAAAATCGCGATTGCTAACCATAATCCGCTTAAGTCAGAGGCTTTTTTGGGTTGAGAGCGCACGCGGTAAGGAGTTTCAGGTACTTCTGTAAATAGTTTTTCTGGAAGTATTTCCGGCCCCGGGCCTGCTGTTGGCGAAGGTTCCGGTAGCGGGAAGGGGAAGGCCACTGTCTGAGGTGGTTGAGGTATTGTGGAGTTAACCCGCGAGTTTACAGGTGCTGGGGGCTCAGGTTCAACGTTGAAATTGAATTTGACTGACGGCATTTGAGGTATCCCTGTCTGGGTGACGCTCTGAGCCGAGTTGACTACTTGCTGTAGCTGTTGGGATACTTGAACTACTGTTTCTACTTCTCGCCGCAGTTGTTGGTTTTGTTGGACTAATTGCTGGTTGTGGGTTTTGAGGGAGTCGAGCATCGCTTGGGCGGCTTGCAATTCCGCCGTGACTTCTCGATAGAGGGAAATTGGTACCGATGGAGAGTAACTATTTGAGTTTTCAGGGGATGTATTGTCAGATAAGGTAGTATTTTGCATAGTTGTAGATGGCGAGGGTGAACTTTTTTAAGTTTAGCCTGAGAGTATTTGCAATTAGATCGATCGCAACACAATTCGTCAAGATATAGCCGAGGGAAGAAAGAAGAAGTCAACCCCCCCCCTGCCCCCCCCAAGGGGGGAAATTCAGGAAGAAGATCGATGTGGAAATGCAACTCCCCAGAATGGTTTCTGCAATCAAAAACTTCCTAATAGTCCAGAATGTTGCTATATTTGTAACAGATATTAATAGTTAGTTTCATTAAATGTTATCAGTTTGCCTGCGATCGCTATGAACAACCATCCAACAGAACAAAGTATGTCGCAAAAGTCAACTGCCGAGGAAATGAAATACGGCGAACGCGAGATTTTGGACGGGGAGTTAATTACTTTCCCGAATCCGCGAGTCGGGCGGCGCTACTTCGTTAACATTACTTTACCCGAGTTTACTTGCAAGTGTCCGTTTTCGGGTTATCCCGATTTTGCGACGATTCACGTTACTTACGTCCCCGACGAGCGGGTGGTGGAATTGAAGGCGCTGAAACTGTATATTAACAGTTATCGCGATCGCTACATTTCTCACGAAGAATCGATCAATCAAATTTTAGACGATTTTGTGGCAGCTTGTTCGCCGCTGGAAGCGACGATTAAGGGGGATTTTTTGCCACGAGGGAACGTACATACTGTGGTTGAGGTGCGGCACGAGAAGTAGCAGATAAAGACTTTGTGAGATACCTGCCCGCTCCAACTTTAGCGGGTAGGTATCTCATCGGAGAGAGATTCTAATGACATAAATTGTTTGACATCTAATATTTCAATCAAGACCAGTTCTCCGCTGCTAGAATAGTGGAGAATCATATTCCCTTCATCTTCAGCATAAGCGATAGGACTATCGGAAATTTCGATCAGCATCGCATCTACATCTTGGCTGTATCTAATCTTTTTCATATCTTGACCTATTCTACTCGTTTCTAGGCTCTGCCTAGTAACGCAGATCCGGAGGCTCTGCCTCCAATTTCCCCTTCACAAAAAGCGAGGCAGAGCCTCTGGACATCGGTTCCCAGGCAGAGCCTAGGAACCAGTTAAATAAACTTTCCTTCACCACTTGCTTCTAACTTAGTAGGGGCTCTAATAGTTTCCGAAATCAAATCTGTTGATATTGTAACCCCGCGACTTTCTAGAATCTCTATTTTTAATAATGCGTGTTGACTGAATTCAATCCTTTTTGTCACATTTATTTCCTCTTTAATTATCCATTGTTTCCTGGTTTAAGGTGGGCATTGCCCACCTACAATTAGTTTTAATTAGCTAAAGAAGCTTCAGGAATTGCTGTTTCATCTTCTATCTTCGATTCAGCCAACTTATCCAAAATCTCCACGACTTCTCTCTCAAAAGTCACCTGAGCGCGATTAGTGCGCCCGCCCACATAAAGCTTGCCGTTTGTTTCCAAAGCCCAAATCTGCGAGTGAGACAGATAGCTCATCATCACGCTGAGCATCAGCAACCCAAAGCCAGTATACACGAGCGGAATTCCCGGATCGGCTTTAATTTGCAGTCCAGTGCTGCCAACAACTTCATCAATTGATAGCATCACTCCATTCACTTCAACTGCGGTGCCGGCGCGAACTGTAGTTAACAATTTGCCATCGGTACCGTAGACTAACATCGTTCCTTGCAAGTCTTTTGCTAGCAGAGAAACTCCCGCGCTCAGATCGGGTTTAGTCGGAATCCAAGCACCCCAAATTCTGCCTTTACCTTGGGTGTCTAACTGAGCCATTGGTAGTTGCAAAACGGGGCTTTTGTTGAGGCGAACTCGCACGGCGGCCAAGGCCCAATCTGCTTGATAAAATGTGACTCCTCGATATCTGAATGGCTCATTGACGTGAATGGTTTTGCGATCGACCTCTTGGCCTGTTTTGTCCAAAACTGATAAGTCAGAGTAAAATTGGTCGATCGCACCGCTCGGACTATAATCGATCCAGAACCGATTAACTCGCATCGACCAATCCTTCGGGATTTGCGGCCCCGCCCAAGGCCCCGCATCCATAATATTCTGCACCTTAAAAGTTTCACCGCTGGCTACCATTTCTTGACCGAGAAACCCTGTCAGCGAGCCCCACATCGATCCAGCTAAAATAATTAGCATACTGGCGTGAACAATAATCGGGCCAATTTTACCAATTATCCCTTTGCGAGCATAAACTTTTTCGCCTTCTCGAAATATGCGGTAATTTTTCTGCTGCAAAAGTTGTTCTAACGAAGTTAAAGAAACTGTTTCTAATTCAGCACTGAGGGCTAATTTTTCAAACTGCTTCGGTTCTTCATAAAATTTCCAGCGGCGGGCGGATTTTAATGCCGGAAATTGTCGGGTAAAAGTGCAAGCTGTCAAGCTACTGCCGAACAAAATTAGGATTGACAAAAACCACCAAGTGCGGTAAACGTGGTCAAGTCCTGCAATTAGTAAAACTTTCCAAGTTAGGAAACCGAAAAGGGCTGGATGTTCTGGATAGTTGGATTGATAAAACTCTACGGATTGACCTTGTTCGACGACTGTGCCGGAAATGCTGAAAAATGCGATCGCCAGCAGCAAGATAATTGCCAGCCGTAAATCTGCAAGCACGGGCAAGATTTCTCGCTTAAAAAACCTTTGAGGGGCATTAGTCCAGTTTGATTCTGATGTCATGAGTTATTGGTTATTAGTTATTGGTTACTGGTTATTGGTTACTGGTTATTTGTTATTCGTGAGTAACATATAATATCAAATCCTGCTTAAATCTCCCGTTTCTTTCTTAGTCCGCAGAGGCGGACTTTGTTTGACAAGGAGCGGTTTTAACCGCCGATTTATCCCATCGAATCATGCCGATTTTAGTTACGCAGGAATTATGCGAGAAAGTAGCGAGAAAACGCCAAATCCTACTAGCAAAATGCCACTAACTGGCGTAATCCAACTAGACCAACGGCGTAATTCTAAGAACTTTTTAATACTCGCAGTAAAAGTACCTGCTATAATCAGCGGAGCGACGTAACCAGCAGCATAAAACAGCAGTAAAACACCGCCTAAAACTGTATCTCCCGTTTTTGAAACCCAAGCTAAGAGTGTAGCTAAAACTGGCGTACTGCACGGAGACGCTACTAAACCAAAAGTTAATCCCAATAAGTAGGATCGCACGCCGGCCGGCAAATCTTTCGGAACCCAGCCTACAGCGTCGAAAGACGGCATTTGCAAGGGTAAAGCTTCCAATAAATTCAGCCCCATTAAAATAGCGATAATGCTGACAACGATCGGCAAACCCAGCCCAATTTTACCGTAAACTTGTCCGGCAAATGATGCTACAATCCCTAAACCGGCAAGGGTTGTCGCCAATCCCAGGGAAAACCACGCCGACTGGGCGGCGGCTTGCAGGCGGCTTTTTGCTTCGTATCCGCCGATGTAGCCGATCGTGATCGGCAACATTGAAAGCATACAGGGCGTTAAGCTCGTTAGCAACCCTGCCAAAAAGATGACTCCGACGCTGACAAAACTCAGGTGCGTCAGTTGAGTGTTTACTAAATTATTAGCAAATTGTGCGAGTTCGTAAAGTTGGGTTTGCAGGGTTTCCATCGTCTGACTCGGTGCTATATCTGGCTCTATTTCAAATTGTAACAGATGCGTGCAAGTTCCGTTTGAGATTTGAGATATAGCAGATTGCAGGTTTATGAGGTATGTTCAATATCCCCGTAGGGACACGGCACTGCCGTGTCCCTACAAAAGCTAGATCGATCGCACCTTGATTTAAAATGAATATGTTTACACCATCGTCAACAGTTATTTCTAATGGATTTTCGGCCCTATTCCAGCAGGAAACTCATATGTTGTGAAACAGATATCTTGGCTGTTATTGATATTATTCAGCCCGAATTTACTTTAAGTTAAAGCCAATTTCTTCATTGATAGAGCCGTCTGGCATTATTGTCCCTACCAGCACCGCACCTCTGAGATTTGTTCCAGTTAAGTTGGCGCCTTCTAAATTAGCATTGCTCAAATTTGTGACTTGTTTGGAACCTCGGAAAAAGAAGCTGTGCAAGTCAGCACCCGTCAAATTAGTATCTGCCAAATTAGCATATTGCAAGTCAGCACCGTGTAGCGTCGCATCAGTTAAATTAGCTTCGGTGAGATTGCTTCCCCAAAGTCGAGAATCTAACAAATTAGCATCTTGTAAGTTGGCGCGAGTCAGATTTGCCAAAGTCAGATTAGCATCCCACAATTTCGTGCGGTTGAAATTAGCTTCTGTCAAATTTGCTCGACTGAGATCCGTGCCCAAAATATCGGCATTTTCTAAATTAGCGCCGCTGAGGTCGGCGTCAGAAAGGTCAGCATTTTTTAAATTAGCGCCGGACAAATTAGCGCCGGACAAGTTGGCTGCTTGGAGATTAGCTCCCCGCAAATCGACAGCGCTCAAATCGCACTGCTTCCATAAAAAGCTGACGCACCAATTATCTTTTAATAGCTGACTCACATCCTCCGCGTTTGCGGCCATCACAGGAGGAGTTAAGTAGAGAGTCAACAGGACGATCGCCAACACTGCCGCGAAGAAGGTTTTCAACCTCAGAACTCTTTTCATTAACACTAATTTGCACAATAGATTCTTGATGTGTAATCAAAGCATAACAAATAACGTCCAACTTTTACCAGCCATATTAATCAAAAATATTAGTGATTTGTGTAACAGGCACTCCGGCTTGTTAAGCGGGAATAGTGCAAAATATGAGTAAAAATGGGGTGTGAGATAGTCCGCCCGTGTTGACGATCGACAAATTCAGATCGAATATTGCTACAAGGTAACACTGGCCTCCGGTAGTTGCGATCGAACTCGCAGGGGCACACCCCCAAACAATCGCGGTAGGAACTTCTCAATATCAGAAATCAGAAACCGCCCAGTTCGCCTGAAATTACGAGATTTAGAGGGTTGTAGGCGCAATTATGGAGAATTGCGATCGGGATCACCAACTCAGCTCAAGTCTCATCACAGGAGTCAATACCCTGACATCACCAAATGCGATCGAACTTATCACGTTCCAGACAGTACGGATATCACTGTCAGTAGCTGAAGTATCAAGCAAAATGAGAGCATACAGTTAAACACCAGCCCTCTCATGCCTACTATCCCCCTTTTCCCGAGTCAATTAGTTGTCACAACTATTTTCAATTCGATCGAATCTTTGGGATTCTCTAATATTGCCGACAAAGTATTTTCCGGCGAGCAAGCTGAATCCCGACAAGAGGAAAATTTAAAGGTTAGCACAAAAAAGGTTTACACTCAGGGTTTAAAAAATCTAGAGCAACAAGACTTGCACGGTGCGATTAAAAATTTCACTGCTACAATTAAGATTAATCCGCAATTCGCCTCAGCTTACAACGATCGCGGTGTGGCCCGCTACAAATTAGGCTACAAGAAGTCGGCGATCGAAGATTTAACTACCGCGATCGAACTCAATCCGTACCGAGCCAAGTATCACAGCAATCGGGGGTTTATGCTGACTCGTTTAAAAGATTATACTGCGGCGATCGCCGATTACAACTCAGCACTCCTGCTCAACCCCAATTTAGCTCAAGCTTACTTTAACCGAGGCGCTATCCGCCTGCAAATGGAAAATTCCCTGGCAGCACTAGCTGATTTCGAGTCAGCAATTCGGATCGATCGCGATTTTGCTAAAGCTTATTTTAACCGAGGAGTGACGAGATATAAATTGAGAGAAGTTCAGGGAGCATTTGAGGATTTTCAGAAGGCGGCAGGGCTTTTTAAGCAGCAGGGGAGAATGGATTATTATCAAGATGCGGTTTCTAAAATTAGAAAGCTCTGGTATTAGTCATTGGGAAGTGGGAATTGGGAATTGGTAAGGTGCTTGTGGCGCACCCTACACCTATAGTTAAAGTTAACCGATTCTGAATGCGCCGTCGCCGACTGGCAAGTCATTGGGACGGGAAATAGTAGAAAAGTTAACTGCAAAAGCAGCACTTTGAACGGCTGCGGGGGCGGCATTTTGAACCACGGCTAATGTAGCCCCGCCAAATTGAATTAAAGTATTGCTTCCAGATTGACTGAATGCAACACTTGATAAATTGCTGGCACTAATGCCAATGCGATCGCCCTGAGCCGAGGTAAAATCAGTAATTGTATTTGTGCTGCCATCACCTGCGATTAAAACAAAAATATCTGCACCAGCGCCACCAGTCAGAGTATTGCTGTCTGCATCTCCAATCAAAATATCATTGCCATCGCCACCAATTAGAACATCATTCCCTTTACCGCCTCTCAAAAAGTCGTTACCAGCATCGCCATTGAGAATATCGTCGCCGAGATTTCCGTTGATAATATCGTTACCAACGCCGCCACTAATTAAATCGTTACCTTTGCCACCTCGCAAAAAGTCATCGCCTGCTTCGCCCGTGAGGGTATCATTACCTTGGCTGCCGTTAATTGCATCATCAGTCGGTGAACCGATGATGCGATCGTTTCCGCTACCTCCCACTACACCGCTGGGATTTTGCTGAGAGTCTTGGGAAGTGACTTGATAGTTGTTGGGGGTGTTTGGCAATCTGAGCGATCGCAAAGATAAATTTACAAAATTGGTACTATTAATCAAATCGTTAAGCACATTAGCATCGCTAATTATGCTAGAAACGCGACTGGGAACAATTCCTCGAACGACTTTGGCCGTAGAAATGCGATCGCCCTGCTGCACCGCATTCACCGTATCAAAACCTTGAATAACATTACCAAAAACAGCATAATTACCATCCAAAAACGGCAAAGCATCCAAAGCAAAATAAAACTGCGAAGACGCCGAATTCAAAGCAGTAGAACGAGCCATTGCCACCGCCCCGCGAGTATGTGGCAACTGTGGCGTCTGGGTGACAACTTGATTATAAACAGGTTGCGCGGCCCCTTGCGGCTTGATTTCCAAGGGAATAAAACGTCCCTGATTGGTATCCGGGTCAATAAAATTACCCGTTCCCAATTGACCTGCTGGAATTGTAGTATCTTTGCTGCGCGGATCGCCTCCTTGCACCACAAAAGGATCGGGCTGGCGCACGACTCGGTGAAACATCACCCCGTCGTAAGTGCCACGTTCAACTAAGTCAACAAAATTCCCCCCAGTAATTGGGGCATTAGTGCCGTCAACTTCGATCGTAACGGGTTGACCGTTAATTACCTGTACTACTGTAACTTTGCCTGGTAACGGGAGTGCAGCGGCCATAAAGTAAATTGCTATTTGAGTAAGTGATATTTGGGTTCCAGAAGCAATCCGCGAATTGCCCCTACCTATTTAATCAGAAAAATGTAAACTTGTGTTAAGTACAGTTCTACTTCTAAATTTATGATCTCCCGTCGCAATTTTTTTAGCACTTTATTGGCAATTTGTCTAGTCTTTCTGAGTTTAAATTTGGTAGCCCCTGCCTTTGCCCTCGGTGGCACGCTTCCGCAGGTGAATCAAGCTGCACCGGATTTTAGTTTACCGACAAACAGTGGCGACGGACAAGTTTCACTGTCAGATTATCGCGGTAAATGGCTGGTCGTCTACTTCTATCCCAAAGATTTTACATCCGGTTGTACGATCGAAGCGCGTCGATTCCAGCAAGACTTGTCGAAATACTCGGCAAAAAATACCCAAATTATCGGGATTAGCGCTGATGATATCAACTCCCACGCCGAATTTTGCGATTCCGAAGGTTTAAAATTTCCGCTGTTAGCCGATACCGACGGCGCAGTCAGTAAAGCCTACGGTTCTTGGATGAGTTTTATCTCAGCCCGACACAGTTTTATTATTGACCCTGAAGGCGTTTTGCGGGAAACTTTTGTCAAGATTAACCCGGCGATTCACTCCAAAGAAGTGTTGGCTCGTTTAGGCGAATTGCAAGCTAACGGGTAATATTGTGTCAGATCTAATAACCGCGATCAAATAGGTTCGTACTGAGGACTTTAGTCCTTGTTCAGGATTTTATGAGGACTAAAGTCCTGACTACAAACCTGTAATATCAATTCCGGTTGTATCGGAATTAATTTTACTCGAAATCAGGACACGGCAGTGCCGTTTCCCTACCGCGATCCATTGTTGGTATACGGCACTGAATCTGGTCTTGTCTGTTCATAGCCACAGCTATGATCGAAGCAAGCTCATGAAAGGTCATTTTGGATTTGAATCTACGTTTGATCCTTTGGTACATCATCTGAGTCAATCAAGCGGTAAATACAATGGAACATCAAATTCATGTACCTATACCAAGGATTCACCCAATGCTATGGGAGGAACAATATATGCCGTGGCGGGTTCTGCAGGCAAGACAGACTGGGGACAATCTGGATTTCCACATAATGCCATGTATTATGGACAGGATGCTTATGGAGGTTCATTAATTCTGGAAATTGAAGAAAACAGATTAACCGGTAAATGGTTGAATGAATTTGGTGTTACTGAAGACCAATTCACCATGATGAAAGCGGTGAATAAAGTGAACAACATAAATGTTAATTCAGGAGAAAGTATAACCCTGGATGCCTCCTGGGTTGGCCAGTACGATTGGAGTTCAGGGCAAACATCCCGAAGTGTTACCATCACACCCCCATCATCAGGAACGTATACGGTTACCGATCCCTACCAATGCATAACAGATACCTATAATATTAATGTTGGTGGCGCATCTGCAACAATCGATATACCATCGATCGGTTTCACTGAAACTTGCGCAGGATCGGCTGTGAATATTTCGTATACTGCTTCCGGTCTATTTTCTGCAGGCAATACATTTACGTTACAGTTAAGTAATGCAGGGGGAAATTTTACTTCATCTATCAATATCGGCACACTCTCGAGCACAGCTTCAGGAATTATTAATGGAATTATTCCAGGCTATACTCTAGCAGGAAATAATTATCGAGTGAGAGTAGTCTCTTCTAATCCGGTGGTTACTAGCTCGCCATCCAATACTTTTATATTAAGCGCTCCAGTGGCTCCATCAGTAGGAACCATTACTCAACCTACGTGTACTGTAGCAACCGGGAGTGTGGTATTAAATAATTTGCCGTCATCAGGCACCTGGACATTAATAAGAAGTCCCGGTGGAATCACCACTACAGGTACAGGAGCAACTACAACGATATCAGGACTTGTAACCGGAACCTATACTTACACGGTGACCAATGCATTAACATGTGTTTCACCGGCATCGGCCAATGTGGTTATCAATGCACAGCCAACAACACCAACTGCTCCAACAGCAGGAACCATTACACAACCAACATGTAGTGCTGCAACTGGCAGTGTGGTATTAAGTGGATTACCATCATCAGGCACTTGGACGTTAACAAGAACTCCCGGTGGAACAACGACAGCAGGTACAGGGACCAGCACAACGATATCAGGACTTGTTGCTGGAACGTATACTTATACCGTGACTAATGCTTCAACATGTTTATCAGTA
>JANPMV010000099.1:0-44253 GCA_031427135.1 Cyanobacteria bacterium VAR_87_metabat_62
GGCACCGGCTCCAGCGGTACAACCGGTACGACTGGCACCGGCACCAGCGGTACAACCGGTACGACTGGCACCGGCACCAGCGGTACAACCGGTACGACTGGCACCGGCACCAGCGGTACAACCGGTACGACTGGCACCGGCACCAGCGGTACAACCGGTACAAGCGGTACAACGGGTACGACTGGTACTGGTACAAGCGGTACAACCGGTACGACTGGCACCACGGGTACGACTGGCACCACGGGTACGACTGGCACCACGGGTACGACAGGTACAACGGGTACGACTGAGACGAATTCGGGAGTTTTGAGCGAAAGGCGCGATCGCCCCAACAACTTGGGATGGCTGGGCCTGCTCGGCGCGTTGGGCTTGCTCAACTTGTTTCGCAAAAACGCTACAGCGCCCGATCATCGCTAGTTTCGGGCGATTCACGCTCGGGATAGCTTCGCTCGCGCGGAGTTTTGAAAACTTAGAGGCTTAGAAATTCATGACTTCACTCAATCGCAAAAGTTTGTTCAAAAAATTGGTAACAGTTGCCGGAATTGCTGGCGTTAGTTCCTTGATTGCTGTGCCGGGATTTGCAGAATTAAACCGCCAGACTCACGGCTTCAACTCCTCGGGCGATCGGGTTTTTGAGCTTGCTGATAACGCTCCCCAGGATCGTACTTCTCCTGGCTATCCCGCTAGCGATCCCAGCAACAATCCCGGCCGTTCTCCTAACACTCCAACTACTCCCAGCAACAATAACAATCCCGGCCGTTCTTCCGACACTCCAACTACTCCCAGCAACAATAACAATCCCGGCCGTTCTCCCAACACTCCAACAGGAGGCGAAACTTCGCCTAATTCTCTCAGCAGCAGAGACAGCAACTTTGTGATGCAAGCAGCTCAAACTGGTATGCTGGAAGTGCAGCTAGGCAAGTTGGCCGTGCAGCGCGGTTCTAGCGCTGGTGTCAAACAGTACGGGCAACAAATGGTTGAGGAACACACGCAGAAAAATCAAGAACTGATGCAGTTAGCAATGCAAAAGGGCGTGGAAGTGCCAACCGAAATGAGCAGCCAGAACAAAGCTTTGGGCGATCGCCTTTCGGGACTCTCTGGAACAAGTTTTGATACTGCTTACAAGCAGGCCATGATCGACAGCCACAATCAGGCTATTGCTTTGTTTCAGGCTCAATCTCAACAGGGACAAGACCCCGAGTTGAAGGCTTGGGCTACCAAGACTTTGCCGAACCTTCAGGCGCACTTGCAAATGATTAACCAAATGTTGGCAGATACCAGCAAGCCGTAATATGGGGTTGAGTTCGATCGCATAAAAGGCGATCGGACTCAATCTTGCCTGCTGCGAGACTTAGCTTAAATTGATGATTTTGTCAAAATCAGCAAGTGCGATCCTCTTCTGCAAGCTTCGCTAACGCACTTGCTGATTTATTCAAACAACAATAAATTAATTACTCCTCAGTGTCCACAAAAACAGTCACAGCCGCCACAGCGATTAGCATTTCATCATTTTTATCATTCAGAGAGGCGATCGCCCTTCCGGCCACAATCATGCCCCCTTGCTCCACAATCAGAGTTTTGCTCCCGAAAGGCAACACCGCCAACACCTCATCGGCCCGCACTTGTTCCGGGTAAGGAACGGCCACCTTTACCTCAACAATCATTTGATTGGGGTCAGTCAAACCCGCCACTTCCCAGACACCCAACAAAGCATTATGGGCGATCGCATTCCGTACAGCCCTTGCACAGGCTACAGTCGGTTCCTGCCCGTGCTGGTCAATACCCATCCCCATTTCAATGATGAAACATTTACGTGCCACAGTTACCCCCTGGTTGATTTTTGCTGATAGTCGTTAGCGAAGCTTGCAGAAGAGGATCGCAGTCTTTACCAAAACAATTATCAACCAAACCGACCGCTATTCATATTATTTTATAAATCGATCTAACCACAAAACAATAATACCAGTTAAAAAAAACAATACCACTTTAGGGAAACTCCAAACCCATATCGAATCAGTCATTTTCAATCTCAAATTTCAAATTTCAAATCTAAAATGGCATAACTTATGGTAATATAACTCAATTCACCATTCCTCGCGGACTGCCAAACTCATCGCCAGCTTGAATCATGGATAGTTTTCTACCACTTGCCTACTTTCAAAACCAATTTCTCCCATTTACCGACGCCAAAATTTCCATAGCCACCCACGCGCTGCACTACGGAACCGGAGTTTTAGGCGGGTTGCGGGGAATTCCAGACCCCCAAAATGCCGATCGAATATTACTATTTAGACTAGACCGCCACTGTCAAAGATTAAGTCAAAGTGCCAGCTTCCTCCACTGCGATTTGCCAGCCGACAAAATCCAACAAGTAATCATTGATTTTGTCAAGAAAAACCAGCCAACAAAATCATTTTATATCCGCCCTTTTGTCTACACATCCAGCCTAGGAATTGCCCCCAGACTACACAACGTAGAAACAGACTTTTTTGTCTACGGATTAGAACTTTCAGACTATTTACCCAAAGAAGGAGTCAACTGTAGAATTAGCTCTTGGTATCGTCAAGAAGACCGCAGTTTACCCTTAAGAGGTAAAATTAGCGGCGCTTACATTACCTCAGCTTTAGCCAAAACAGAAGCAGTAGAATCCGGCTTCGACGAAGCCATTATGATGAATACTCAGGGAAAAGTCAGCGAAGCTTCAGGAATGAACATATTTGTCGCCAGAAACGGTAAATTAATTACTCCAGGTTTCGATCAAGATATTCTCGAAGGAATTACCAGAGACAGCGTAATCACAATCGCCAAAGACTTAGGAATAGAAGTCATAGAAAGACCAATTGATAAATCAGAACTATTAATTGCAGACGAAATTTTTCTGTGCGGAACCGCTGCTAAAGTTACGCCAATTAACCGAATAGAAAACTATCAATTGCCCAAAAACCGACCCATTACTGAAAAGATTTTGGACAAACTGACGGGGATTATCGAAAATCGCGACAGCAAGTACAAAGACTGGGTATTTCCGATTAGCCTGAATTAATATTGTGGAGTCTGCGGAGGACACGGCAATGCCGTGTCCCTACCCCAAAATAATATTGTAGGGAAACGGCACTGCCGTCTCCTAATTTCTGGTAATATTAATCCCGATGCCACCGGATTTGACATAACTACCCGCACAAAACATCCGCATGATGACGAATATGATCCTCCATAAAACTCGATATAAAATAATAGCTATGATCGTAACCTTCCTGCATCCTTAAAATTAGTTGCTGTCCCACTTTTGCACAAGCCTCCACAAACACTTCCGGCAACAATTGCCCGTCAGCCAGAAACGAATCAGCAGTGCCGCAGTCAATCAGAATCGGACGATTGTATTCTGTTGAAACAACCAATTCACTAGCATCCCAATCCCTCCAAATCTCTTTGTCACCGCCGAGGTAGTTTGCAAAAGCTTTTTGTCCCCAAGGGCAGCGGACGGGCGCGCAAATAGGCGCAAAAGCGGAAACTGAAAGATAGCGATCGCCATTTTTTAAGGCGCAAATCAAAGCCCCGTGTCCGCCCATCGAATGACCGAAAATTCCCTGTTTTTCCGGTATCGCTGGGAAATTTTCGGCGATCAAATTAGGTAACTCATCAACCACATAACTGTACATTCGATAATGAGAATTCCAAGGTGCAACTGCGGCATCAACATAAAAACCCGCACCACTTCCCAAATCCCAATTATCGTCTTCCCCAGGAATGCCAGTATTGCGCGGGCTAGTGTCGGGCGCAACTAGCATTAATCCGTATTTTGCCGCAAATTGCTGTGCCCCCGCTTTTGCCATAAAGTTTTCTTCCGTGCAGGTTAATCCTGATAGAAAATACAGGATTGGTACGGGTTTATCTTGGGCTTGGGGCGGTTGGTAGACGGCGAATTTCATTTCGCTATTGCAGGCTGATGATTGATGGCTGTAAAAGCCTAGTTTGCCGCCAAAACTTTTATGTTCTTTGTGCAGTTTGAGAGTTTTTGACACCGTAACTTACCAAATTACTAAAGAGTAGAAACTAGCTATTTTTTTATCTGCTGTAATAATGGCAGCTTGATTTAGTTTCGCAACTGCTACAACCACCCTATCTACTGGATCTCGATGTTCCCATTCTAATTTGACACTTTCTAGCCAAATTTCTTCATCAATTGGGATTATACGAACAACATTAGACTTTTTGAGAGTGGCAATATAGTCATCAATATTTATTCCTAAATCTAATTTATGATTTTTGACCTTGATAGCTATTTCCCAGATAGCTGTTGATGGAACTAGACCATTTTTTTCTTGTTCCATTTGCTGACAAGCTTCTTTTGCCCGTTGAGAAAGTTTGTCAGGATCTACACTCCACCAGATTAGAGCGCAGGTATCAAGGACAATAGTCATACTTCTTGCCATTCTTCAGTTGTTGGGGTAGTTAAGTCTTCAAAATATTTTACTTTCCCCCGCATATCCTTAAATAATTCTTCAGTTGAAAGAGTTTTTTCATACTGAGAAATTCTCACGACTGGTTTAGTTCCATCCATTACTAAAATTTCTTCGCCTTCTAATTCTACAAGTTGCAGAAATTCTAGCAAGTTAGCTTTTAATTGACTTTTATTAACTGCCTTCATGGTGGATAAATATCGCTTTTTTTGCGTTACAACCAATTGTATTTTAGGGCTGTACTGTTTGTCAAGAACGTTGTCAAATATCAATCTAGAGCCGGAATCAGACCGCAGTTAAAATCGGATTAGATTTTTTTTAACCGCAGAGGGCGCAGAGGGCGCAGAGGAAGAGAGAATTAAGAAAGATTTTTGTTCAAAATGTCAAGACGGTGCGAATTGATTCACCTTTGTGCATTAAATCGAAAGCTTTGTTAATTTTGTCGATCGGCATTACGTGACTTACCAGGCTGTCAATATCAATTTTACCGTTCATGTACCAATCCACAATCTTCGGAACATCAGTCCTGCCTTTGGCTCCACCAAATGCCGTACCTTTCCAAACTCTACCGGTTACTAATTGAAACGGACGGGTACTAATTTCTTGGCCGGCTCCCGCTACTCCGACAATTACGCTCACGCCCCAGCCTTTGTGACAGCATTCTAGAGCTTGGCGCATCACATTAATGTTGCCGATACATTCAAAACTATAATCAGCTCCGCCTTTGGTTAAATCTACTAAATAAGGCACTAAATCGCCTTCAACTTCGCGGGGATTGACGAAGTGAGTCATGCCAAATTTTTCGGCCATTTCTCGCTTGTCGGGATTCAAATCTACGCCGACAATCATGTTAGCTCCCACCAGGCGCGCCGCTTGAATTACATTCAAACCAATGCCGCCCAAACCGAAAACTACTACATTAGAACCAGGTTCTACTTTCGCCGTATTGATGACAGCGCCGATGCCGGTTGTTACGCCACAGCCGATTAAACAAACTTTATCAAAAGGAGCATCATCGCGAATTTTTGCTACCGCAATTTCTGGTAATACTGTATAATTAGCAAAGGTAGAAGTTCCCATGTAATGGTAAAGTTTCTGCCCGTCTATAGAAAACCTGCTCGTGCCATCGGGCATCAACCCTTGTCCTTGAGTCAGGCGAATTGCTTGACAGAGATTGGTTTTGCGGCTTAGACAATATTCGCAGTTGCGGCATTCGGGAATGTAGAGAGGAATTACCCGATCGCCCTTTTTGACACTCGTCACTCCCGCCCCAACATCTGCAACAATCCCGGCTCCCTCGTGCCCTAAAATTGCCGGAAACAAACCTTCTGGATCTGCCCCGGAAAGAGTATAAGCGTCAGTGTGACAAACACCCGTTGCTTTAATTTCCACTAGCACCTCTCCAGCCCGCGGCCCATCCAGCTCAACCGTTTCAATGCTCAAAGGTTGACCGGCACTGCGAGCAACTGCTGCTTTTACTTTCATGCTTTTTCCCTGCGATCGATTTGTCAATTGACCCGTCAATATGTATTGTATTACTTAATCTCAAAATTGCAGCAACTATATGACAAAATTAATTGTAATTACCGGAGTCAGTCGCGGCCTCGGTCTGGCGATGACCGAAAAGTTTATTGAGTTGGGACATACAGTTTTAGGATGCGCCCGTTCTTCTGAAGCTGTGGAAAAACTCAACCAAAAATATAGTGCGCCCCACCATTTTAGTTGTGTGGATGTCGCAAACGATGCTCAGGTAAAAGTTTGGGCAACAGAAATCTTGGCAAAAAAGGAGACGCCAGATTTGCTGATTAACAATGCAGCTTTAGTTAACAATCCCGCGCCGCTTTGGAATGTCAGCAACGAAGAATTTTCGCAGCTAATAGATGTTAATATTAAAGGTACTGCTAATGTAATTCGCCACTTTGTCCCGGCAATGATTGCGAGAGAAAGTGGTATAATTGTCAACTTTAGTTCCGGTTGGGGAAGGTCAACTTCGCCGGAAGTGGCACCATATTGCGCTTCCAAATGGGCGATCGAAGGACTTACGCGATCGCTCGCACAAGAACTGCCCCGATGTATGGCAGCGATTCCTTTAAATCCGGGGATAATTCACACGGATATGCTGGACATTTGCTTCGGAGAAGATGCCGTTAATTACACATCTGTCAAAGCGTGGGTGCAAAAAGCAGTTCCGTTTTTACTGAAATTGAAACCTTCAGATAACGGCGTACCAATGACCGTTCCTGGATAACATAGCAACAGAAAGCAGGATTCGCAAACATCTCTCTTTTCTTCCCCTCTGCGCCCTCTGCGCTCTCTGCGGTTAAATAAAAAGATTTCAGAAATGAAATAAAATCTCTATATTTCCAACTCATCTCAAATCCGTTAGCATCGAAATAGTAAATTCGAGTTAACAGTTAACAGTTAACAGTTAACCGTCAACATCACCTGACGGTGGAACCGAAATTGATATCAAAACTCTTTCCCAAAATAGCCACTGTGAACTTGCCATTAACCCCGCCCTCGCAAACCCAAACCCGCAAAGCAGATCACATCCGAATCTGCCTCGAAGAAGACGTACAATTTCGCGAAACTACCAGCGGACTCGAACAATACCGTTTTACTCACTGTTGTTTACCAGAGCTCGATCGCACTGAAGTCGATTTAACCTCCACATTCCTCGGCAAAAAACTAGCCGCACCCCTGCTAATTTCATCGATGACCGGCGGCACAGAATTAGCTCAGACAATCAATTATCGGCTCGCCGAAGTCGCTCAGGAATACAAACTCGCCATGGGAGTCGGTTCCCAGCGCATCGCCGTCGAAAATCCTCAACTAGCTGCTACATTTGCCGTCCGACGCTACGCTCCCGATATTTTGCTATTTGCTAATATTGGAGCCGTTCAATTAAACTACAATTACGGTTTAGAAGAATGCCAAAAAATCATCGATATCTTGGAAGCAGATGCTCTAATTTTGCACCTCAATCCACTCCAAGAGTGCGTTCAAACTGAAGGCGATACTAACTTTAAAGGATTGCTAGATAAGATAGCAAAATTGTGCGATAAATTACCAGTACCAGTGATTGCCAAAGAAGTAGGCAACGGTATTTCCGGCAAAATGGCACAAAAATTGCTCGCAGCAGGGGTAGCTGCGATCGACATTGCCGGGGCCGGAGGCACTTCTTGGGCAAAAATAGAAGGACAGCGAGCCAAAGACGGCAAGCAGCGCAGGCTGGGCGCAACCTTTGCTGACTGGGGAATACCAACAGCCGAGTGCATTGTCAGCACCCGCGCTGCCGCCCCGGATGTTCCCCTGATTGCCTCTGGAGGCTTGCAAAACGGCTTGGATGCAGCCAAGGCTCTCGCTCTTGGTGCGGATGTGGCGGGACTGGCGCGGCCGTTTCTGCAAGCCGCAGCGGAATCAGAATCAGCCACAGCCCTTCTAGCTGAGGTTTTGATTGCAGAGATTGCTACAGTTCTTTTCTGCACTGGCTGCGCTAACTTGAATGAGTTAAAACATCCTGGGGTTTTGGAAAGGCTAAGATAGAAGGATGTCATACCAATTTAATGGGTCGTTGCACATATCTCGATCCCCCTCGCATCCCCACCCCCCCTAGCCCCCCCCAAGGGGGAAGGGGGACTTTCACCCCCCCTTTCCCCCCCTTATTAAGGGGGGTTAGGGGGGATCGAGATATGTGCAGCCTCATAAAAAATTGGTATCAGTTGGCAGTTTTAACAGCTAACAGTTAACAGTTAACAGTTAACAGTCAACAGTTAACAATGACTAATTTCCAATTACCAATTATCTAAATGAAAGATTTCCTAAAATATACTTGTGCAAGTTTGCTGGGAACCTTCCTAGGATTGTTGCTGCTGAGCGGTGTAGGATTGGGGGGACTGGTACTACTAATTGCTGTCGCGGCATCGTCGTCTAAAGATTCGGGCCCGCAAGTTAAAGATAAGTCTGTGTTGGTATTAGACCTTTCTTTAAATATCACTGATAGTAAACCAAACCGCAGCACTAGCGCGGCGCTTCAAGAAGTGCTTTCGGACGAGTCGGGCGATGCTGTGACGCTGCGGACTGTTTTAGACGCGATCGACTCTGCGAAAAAAGACCCGAAAATCGTTGGTATTTATCTCGAAGGTAGCTCGGATTCCAGCAGCAGCGGGTTTGCCAATCTCAAAGAAGTTCGATCGGCATTGCAGCGTTTCCGAGATGCCAAAAAACCGATTCTTGCTTACCAAATGGACTGGAATGAGCGAGATTATTACCTCGGTTCAGTTGCAAATACAATTGCTGTCAATCCTTACGGATCTGTAGAAATCAACGGTTTTAGCAGTCAATCGATGTTTTTGACCGGTGCTTTGGAAAAATACGGGCTGGGAGTGCAAGTGACTCGTGTCGGCAAATATAAGTCAGCCGTTGAACCCTTTTTGCTCAAAAAAATGAGTCCAGAAAATCGCCAGCAAACTCAAAAATTGCTCGGAGATATTTGGGGGGAATATCTGAAAACTATTGGCCCAAACCGCAAATTGACAGTTCCGCAACTGCAAGCAGTTGCTGATAATGGCGGAACTTTGATGGCTGACGAAGCCCTCAAAAGTAAGTTAGTTGATAAAGTTGTATACTTTGACGAAATCGCAACTGAACTCAAAAAACTCACAGGAACCGATAGCGAAAACAAATCTTTCAAGCAAATTAGTTTGAAAAACTACGCCAGAGTTGCTGAGGATAAAAACTCAACTCGCGCTAACAAGAAAAATCAAATTGCTGTACTTTACGCCGAAGGAGAGATTGTAGACGGCGAAGGTGGCCCAACTCAAGTAGGAGGCGATCGCATCGCTCAAGAAATGCGTAAAATCCGAGAAGATGACGACGTAAAAGCCGTAGTTTTGCGCGTCAACAGTCCCGGAGGCAGCGTCACCGCTTCTGAAGTCATCGGGCGCGAAGTCGCGCTGACGGGGAAAAAGAAACCAGTTATCGTTTCGATGGGCAATTTAGCAGCATCCGGCGGCTATTGGATTTCGATGGGCTCCAGCAAAATCTTTGCCGAAGCAAATACGATTACCGGTTCGATCGGCGTTTTTGGAATGCTCTTCAACGCCGAAAAGTTGGCTGCTAATAACGGCTTGACTTGGGATGTGGTTAAAACGGCCCGCTTTGCGGATATTAACACGGTTTCTCGCCCCAAAAATTCTCAAGAATTGGCGAATATTCAGAGGATAGTCGATCGCATTTACGATCGATTTATCACCAAAGTCGCCGATTCCCGCAAACTGCCAAAAAACAAGGTGCAAGAAATTGCTCAAGGCAGGGTTTGGTCTGGAACAGCAGCAAAGAATTTGGGTTTAGTCGATGCAATTGGCGGGCTGGAAGATGCGATTAGAGAGGCCGCAAAGCAAGCTAAACTCGGCGAGGATTGGCATTTGGAAGAATATCCAAAAAGTCGCACTTTGGAAGAGAGAATTTTGGAAAAGTTTTCCGGCGTTCATGTTTTGAAACCAGCCACCAAACTCGACCCGCTAACAGCCGAAGTTAAGAAAATGCAGGATGACTTAGCTGTTGTCAAGTCAATGAACGATCCGCAAGGAGTTTATGTTCGCTTGCCTTTCAATTTGCGGATTGATTAATTGCTCCTAACTACGGGCTTTTTAGATCAATTCCAACTGCGCCGGAATGATCGGCGAGAACACGGCAGATATAGAGGACACGGCAGTGCCGTGTCCCTACGATTAATCTGGCGTAGGGACACTCAAGCGTGCCCATAGGTGTCAACTTAAGGTCAAACCCAGTCAGAGACGGTTGTTTGACTATTAAATCCAGATCCCCCCTAACCCCCCTTAAGAAGGGGGGGAAAGGGGGGGTGAAAGTCCCCCTTCTTAAGGGGGATTTAGGGGGATCTGGACTATGGTAAAAACGACATTTATCAAGGCTTTCAGGCGATTGTTGACACTAATGGGCAGTGCCGTGTCCTGATTTCGGGTAATATTAATTCCGATCTTACCGGAATTGATCTGAGTTTCAACCGCCGAGGGTTTATAAATCCCCTTCACTGAAAAACCCGGTTTCTAGAAGAAACCGGGTTTATGAATACCCTAAAGGTCGATCGACTGGGAATTGGCAATATTTATTATGCTGCACGCTGAGTTAACAATCCCCAGATGAAAAGTAGAACGATCGCACCGATGACGGCAAAAGCTATGCTGGGTAGAGTCAATGCTCCGAAGGAAGCTCCCGCGCTCGTCCCAAAGAACGTTTGACCTAGATAACCTCCCACTAGCGCACCCAAAATACCTAAAGCTGTTGTTGCGATAAAACCGCCACCTTGAGTTCCCGGATAAATGGCTTTGGCGATCGCACCGGCAATCAGTCCTAAAACAATCCAAGCAATAATTCCCATATCTTTTTCTCCTGAGTTCTTAACTTTTTCTGGTGCCTTGTCTTATGTTCTAAGAATAACAACCGCTATCGGGTGCTTACCTCTACCGTAGGGAAGAACCGAGAGTGGTAGAATTTCTGAGGAATCATCCGATTTTGAGGCTTTTTAATCTCTCCAAAGAGTTAACCCAATTTTTAAAGGGCAGAAAGGTACTTATGCTCAAGGCAAAAGGGAAATAAGACAATTTTTCTGGGACTTTTTCTGTTTTACTGGTAAAAAAAATTACAATAATTCTGTGAAATAAGGAAAGTTTGCGCCCGATGAATCTGACTCTGTGCACGATCGTAAAAAATGAAGAAGCAACACTGCTGCGGACTTTGGACAGTGTTAAAGGTGTTGTTGACGAGATAGTTGTCGTAGATACGGGATCGGGCGATCGCACTCGTGAAATTGCCCGAGAATATGGGGCGAGAGTTTATGAATTTGAATGGTGCGACGACTTCGCAGCGGCACGCAACGAGTGTCTCAAGCACGCCCAGGGCGACTGGATTTTGGTGTTGGATGCCGATGAGGTGCTAGTACCGGAGATTGTACCTCAGATGCTGCTGGCAATTAAGAGCGATCGGCTGCTGCTAATCAATCTGATCCGTCAAGAAATCGGTGCATCTCAATCTCCCTATTCTCTAGTGTCGCGCTTATTTCGCAATCGCCCCGACATCCGCTTTTCTCGCCCTTACCACGCAATGGTAGACGACAGCGTAGCTGAGATTTTGCAGAGGGAACCACAATGGAAAATAGCTTCTCTCCCCGATGTGGCAATTTTGCACTCTGGTTATCACAAAGATGCGATCGCAGCAAAAGGTAAATTCCAAAAAGCTCAAGCAGCGATGGAACGCTATATAGCTTACTATCCAAACGATGCTTATGCTTGCAGCAAATTAGGCGCGCTGTACGTAGAAACCGGGCAACTTGGGCGGGGAATTAATTTATTAACCAGAGGCTTGACTGCGGCGGCAATTGATGATTCTATTCTTTACGAACTCAACTATCATTTGGGAATTGCTTATCGCCAACAGCAGGAATTGGCCAAAGCAAAAGAACACTATCAAGCGGCAATTAATACAGATGTTTTCCCGACACTCAAGTTAGGCGCTTACAATAATTTGGGCAATTTGTTCAAAGATGAAGGAGATTTGAAATCTGCTGAAAAAGCTTACAAAGCAGCGTTAAAAATTGACCCCAATTTTGCAGCAGGTCACTACAATTTAGGACTGACGCTGAAGGCAGCGGGAAATTTAGCAGATGCGATCGCCTATTACCGACAAGCCATTAAAATCGCTCCCGAACACGCCGAATATCATCAAAATTTGGCAGTAGCTTTGCTGAAAATCGGCAAAATGCCAGAGAGTTTAGCAGAATTCAAAAGGGCGATCGGCCTTCACGAACAGCGCCGCCCCTTTGAAGCAGAACGCCTGCGCCGCGGACTCCAAGAAATGGGTTTGATGTAAACTTGTTACCAAGTAATTTGTAGGGCAATCACCCTGTGGTTGCCCCTCGAACCGGACGGGGTAAGCACGGGGGTATTATATCAATTCCGATACAACCGAAATTAATCTTACCCAAAATTAGGACACGGCAGTGTCGTGTCCCTACAATTGATCGCGGTAGGGACACGGCACTGCCGTGTCCTCTACATCATTCCGGCGCAGCCGGAATTGATATTACTACTGTAAAAATTACCACCAAAATCAAGCAATTATTTCTACTTTGCCGCTATCCAAATCGTAGCGCCCTCCAACAACTTTAAGCTTGCCCGCTTTCACGGCTTCAGCCAAAATAGGCGACGCTAATTTTAAATTATTTACATTCATTTTCACATTAGCTCTAACTGCGTTATCCCAGGCATCGCCCCAGTGATTTTTTGTGGCATCAACTGCCGGTTTAATCGCCGCCACCAAAGTGCTAATATGCCCCGGCACAGCTTTGCCATCTAAAGCTGCTTTAACAGCACCGCAGCGTTCGTGGCCCAGAACTACTAATAACGGCACGCCTAATTCTAGTGCGGCATATTCCATATTACCGAGCACCACATCGTCGATAAAATTTCCAGCTACTCGGATATCAAATAAATCCCCCAATCCTTGGTCGAAAACAATTTCGGGTGTTACCCGCGAATCAGAACAAGCAAGGATGGTGGCAAACGGATGCTGACCCTGTGCTACTTCGACAATTCGCGATCGAGCTTGGTCGGGAAAAGTCCGTTTTTGCTGAATGTAGCGTCGATTCCCCTCCATCAATTTCTTGAGAGCAGCGTTGGGAGTAATCTGTGAGATGGGCTCTGCATTTGCGGCTTGCGCTTGTAAAAGCGCTGGTGCAATGCTTGCCGCCAGTATCCCTGCACCAGCCCTCAACATTAGATTGCGTCGCGAAATCATGCCGGTTCTTTCGCTTTCAGTCATAAAAAAGTCCGGTAAGTGGGAAACGAGCGTGGCTTCAGCCCGCTCGTGGGAAACGACGCGGCGATTTCAATCGCCTTAAATCTTTTTTCCCCTTTCGGGGTTGGAGGGGTATGGTTGCCCCTCCTTCCGAGGTATGGTTGCCTCAATCCCCCTTGCGGGGTAATGCGCTGCACTGAGCGCAGTCGAATGTGTTCGCTTCGACCTGTTATAAAGGCTTTTTAGACCTGCAACACTGTTTCAGTGACTTTAAAACTGTTTAATTGCAGATGACAGAGCCCAAAACTAGCGTCGCATTCGCCGGTGTCGTGACCGGTGGGGGACGTCTCAAGAGTGAAAGGGGTCTGGTCAGAACAGCTTGCAATTTCTTACAAGCTCAGTGGCGTTGATTCCCTGAGTTCCTGACTGCTTGCAACTCGGTTCAATTTTTTGTATGTATTAGCATAATATCTACCATAACCTCAGCCAGACTTCTTTACTTTTTCTTTATAAGTAGCTGGGGTAAAATTTAAACTTCAAAAAAGTTGCCGTTTTTTATTTCATAAAGTCAACTGCGGTCATCCTTCTGGCTGCGCGGACTGCTATAATGTATCCAAAACGACAATTATTTATAAATGACTCGAAATGTCTTACGTCGCCAGCATTCATATTTATCCGGTTAAGTCCCTTGACGGCATAGCTGTCAGTCAAGCAACTATTCTTGCCAGCGGAGCTCTAGAAGGCGATCGCTCTTTGGCAATCTGCGATGAAGCAGGAGAATTTGTTAACACTAAGCGTAACAGCGGAGTCAATTTTCTGCGCTTATCATTTGACATCAAAAATAGAATTGCTGGCATCAAAATTAAAGACACCGAACAAGAAATATTTTTTCATGTAGATAGAGAACGCCTGGGAATAGAATTTTGGTTTAGCAACTACTTCGGTTTCCCCGTCAAGTTAATTGAAAACTTGCTCACAGGCTTTCCCGACGATATCGCTGCACCGGGGCCGAGCATTATCAGTACCGCAACAATTGCCGAAGTTGCATCTTGGTTTCCGAGAGTTTGCGTTAACGAAATGCGACATCGCTTGCGAGCTAATATTGAAATAGGAGATGTCCCGGCTTTTTGGGAACACAAACTTTTTCCAGAAGCCGATGAAGTTGTCCGGTTTAAAATAGGGACAGTAATAGTTGAAGGTATTAATCCCGCTCAGCCGTGTATGCTATGTACGCGAAGTTATGCGGCGAAAGGAGCTTATCCCAATTTTCAAAAGGTACTAACAGCAAAGCAGAATGAAATCCTGCCTGATTTGGTAAAAAGAGGGGGTTTAAATCACTTGAATCGGCTGATAGTTAACACGCGAGTGTCGCCTCAAGCAGCCGAAAAAATAGTACACATAGGAGACGAAGTTAAAATTATCAGCTTGACGAAAGTCCTTTAATCGTTCACTGTTCATTTAAGGAGTGGATAGATTTTATTTTTCACCCTCATTCTCTCCCGGCGCGGTGGCTCTAATTCTTCTGAAAGTCACCGTTCTCATCTTTTTTTAGTCTAAACTACAGTTAATGAACATCACAAACGCAGCAAAAGAATTTGCGATCGCCAAACACGCTAACCAAAAATACGGCGATCGTCCTTACTCGTACCATTTAGCTCAAGTATCTCAAGTTCTGATCGAATTCGGTTATGCGTGCGATGAAGCGATTATGGCAGCAGCATGGTTGCACGATACCCTAGAAGATACAGAGGTTCAATACGAAGATTTGGTGTCTGATTTTGGGCGTGAAGCCGCTGATATTGTGTTTGCTGTAACCAACGAACCGGGGGGAAACCGAGTCGAGCGCTTCCGCAAAACAGCACTAAAAATCCAGTTAAATAAAAAAGCTTTAGCGGTGAAGCTTGCCGATAGAATAGCTAACACCGAAGCCAGCCTCCAAAGCAATCCCAAACTCTATAAGATGTACCTCAAAGAGTTCCCGCTATTCAAGGAACTCCTGTGCAATCCCCAGGATGCTGAGCTAATACCGATGTGGAACCGTCTCATAGAATTGTGCAGTTAAGTTGTGCAGCTTATTTTTCAGACTAAGATTGATTCCCACATCAATTCAAGCATCTGCTCAAAATCTCTCTTCGTTTGGTGTATATCCGCAAGCTTGTTCCCACGCCTCGGTCAAAGCAGCCCATTGTTCTGGTGTCTCGGGTTTTTGGCGCAGAGCGGGCGATGAAATTGGTTTTGATGGGGGCTTTTGTTGCATCCACCCCAAACCTGACCAGTTTTAGCTCAAATCCGGTATAGTTACTGCTGGCGAGGATATCGGTTTTAGATCCTGCGGAGCCACTGCGCTAATGCGATCGCTCAAACCGGGCGCAATTTGGCACTCAGTCCGTAAGTTTTAACAGCGATTATGTTAACATAACCAGGTCAACTTACCTTATATTATGGCAGATCAAACACAACCACCAAGTAAAATGCCACAGGATGCACAAGAAGCCGATACTAAAGAGAATTCGGATATAAAAATTCATACAATCTCGTCCCGACTGCTCAAAGCGATTCAAGCCCCGACCCCCAGTGAACTCCTTGCCAAGGCAAACTACATGAATCGCAAGCATCAACCGGGGAGCATTGATTTTACTGAGGGTGACGCTCACGAACTGCCCCCACCAGGCTTTGTAGAAGCCCTTCAGCGCTGGAGCATTCCCCAAAATGAGAGTTGGTTCGGTTACAAAGACAACCTTCCACAAGCACGAGTCACTGTGTCAGAAGGTCTGAAAATGCAACGCGGGATCGCGATCGCACCTGAAGATATTTTCCTGACCAACGGTAGTCTGATTAGTCTGACTATTTGTCTTCAGATGGTGACCGAAATAGGAGACGAGGTGATTATCATCACCCCACCTTGGCTAAACTACAGGCGGATGATTCATGTTGCTGGTGCAGTTCCGATTGGCGTTGCAGTTAATCCAACTACTTTCGATCTGGATCTCGATGCGATCGCGGTTGCCATAACTGAACGTACCAGAGCGATCGTGATCAATTCACCCCACAACCCCACAGGCAAGATTTTTCCAGCAACAACCCTACAACAATTAGCAAATCTGCTCACCAACGCCTCTCATCGCTACGGTAAACCCATCTACCTGATTTCCGATGAAACCTTCAGCCGCATTGTGTTCGATGGGCAAACTTGTCCGAGTCCCACCCAGTTCTACCCGTTTTCCTTCCTCATCTACGGTTACAGCAAGGTCTGGATGGCTCCCGGTCAACGCATCGGCTATATTGCCTTGCCATCCACAATGCCTGAACGGGAATCAATACGGCGCATAATTCGTACACTGCAAGGCAGCCCCTTTGGTTGGTGTTTCCCCAGTGCATTGATGCAATATGCCCTCGTTGACTTGGACCAACTCACCATCGATAGGTCGCATCTACAACGCAAACGCGATTGGATGGTGAAGGCACTCCAGGAAATGGGTTACAAGTTACAAATACCTGAAGGGACATTCTTTTTGTTAGTAGAGTCACCTTGGTCAGACGATTGTGCTTTTGCCGAATTGCTAGCTCGCCACGGTGTTTTTGTCTTCCCTGGGACGCTCCAGGAAATACCGGGTTATTTCCGAATTTCTCTGACTGCCAACCAAGACATGATTTCCCGTGCCCTGCCGAAATTTCAAGCAGCTATAGAACACGCTACTGCCAAAGCATTTGGTGGAGTTTAGTCTGAAGTTTCTTTCCCAACATAAAACGGCAATACAGCATTATAAAATACTAGAGGCATTTTGATGGCGACTTACAATAATATTCTGGAAGCGGTTGGCAAAACTCCTCTGATTAAACTTAATAGTATTAGTCAAGGAATTCAATCAACAATTTATTGCAAGGTAGAATACCTTAATCCGGGTGGTAGTACGAAAGATAGAATAGCTCTGTCCATGATTGAAGCCGCAGAGAAAGCAGGAAAACTGCAACCCGGTGGGACAATAATTGAGGCAACAGCAGGAAATACGGGAGTTGGTATGGCGCTAATCGCTGCGATTAAAAAATATCGCTGCATATTTGTGATGCCGGATAAAATGAGCCAGGATAAAATTAACTTACTTAAAGCTTATGGAGCAGAAGTAGTAATTACGCCGACCTCAGTTCCGCCTGACTCTCCAGAAAGTTTCAACGGTGTAGCAGAAAGACTTACTAAAGAAATATCAGGAGCTTATAGACCGGATCAATTTGCTAATCCTAATAATCCGTTAGCCCATTATTTAACGACTGGGCCAGAGATTTGGTCAGACAGTAATGGGAAAGTTGATGTTTTTGTCGCCGCGATGGGAACAGGCGGCACAATTTCTGGAGTTGGCAAATATCTGAAAGAACAAAATCAAAATATAGTAATTGTTGGTGCAGATCCAGAAGGTTCAATCTTCTCTGGTGACACCCCCAAACTTTACAAGGTTGAGGGAATTGGTGAAGATTTTATTCCGAAGACGTTTAACCGCCAAGTAATAGATGAAATGATCAGAGTTAGCGATCGCGAGTCTTTTAATATGGCTCGCCGTCTCGCGCGAGAAGAAGGTTTATTGGTGGGAGGCTCTTGCGGCACAGCAGTAGCAGCAGCCCTTAAATATGCAGCCAGATTATCAGAAGCGAAACAGATTGTAGTGCTGTTACCAGATACAGGAAGAAACTACATAAATAAAATTTATTCTGATACCTGGATGCAGGAAAATGGTTTTTGGGAAGAACCAACAAAAAAAACAATAAAACTTCAAGACATACTTGCCCAGAAACAAGATTTTCCCTCACTCGTTTCTGTGAGTTCGCAGGACACATTGAGTCAAGTCATCGAAGTTATGCAAAAACTGAATATCTCACAAGTTCCAGTTATTGACAACCATTACATCATTGGCAGTTTAAATGAAGCAGCTTTAATGAAACTACTGCATGAAGGGATTAATTTTTCTCACCAAAAAGTTGCGCCTGTTATGAGTAAACCTTTACCGATTTTAGATGAGAAAGTCGATATTTCCGAAGCTTATAGAGTTCTTCTATCAGGAACTAATGGTATTATAGTTGAACAAAATAGTATCCCTGTAGGATTAATTACCCGAACTGATTTAATAAAATATTGGACAAGCCAAACGGAGCGTCTGAATTGTGAATGATAAATAGTATAATGAATGATTTAGTTTTTTCTACGGCTCATCAATTAGCAAAAGCAATCCGCGCTCGCCAAGTCTCTTCAACAGAAGTAATAGAAGCTTATTTGAGTCAGATTGCTCAATACAACCCAGGACTAAATGCGATTGTGACTCTGGATGCGGAAAATGCGATCGCGCAGTCGAAATTAGCAGATCGAGCATTAGCTCAAGGAGCAAATTGGGGGCCCTTACATGGAGTCCCCGTAACTATCAAAGACACCCTCGAAACCAAAGGATTACGCACAACCAGCAGTTATCAACCCTTAGCTAATTATATCCCAAAGCAAGATGCTACCGCCGTCGCTCGACTGCGCGCTGCTGGAGCAATTATTTTGGGCAAGACGAATACACCACAACTAGCTGATAACTTTCAGACCAACAGTCCTCTGTTTGGTAGAACAAACAACCCCTGGAACCATGAATATACGCCAGGCGGCAGCACTGGGGGTGGGGCGAGTGCTATAGCTGCGGGGTTATCCCCTCTTGAACTTGGTAGTGATATTGGTGGGTCAATCCGCGTTCCCTCTCACTTCTGTGGCATTTTCGGCTTGAAACCAACCCAGAATCGCGTCTCAACATTTGGACATATTCCAGAATTACCAGGAACACCTAAAACTATCCACCACTTACAAACAATAGGGCCTCTTGCCCGCTCTGTAGAAGACTTGCGATTGTGTCTGTCACTAATTCAAGATCCAGACCCCCGCCGGCCAGAATTAATACCGATATCCACACAAGTTAACCCAGCAACCACGCTACAATCGTGGCGCTACGCTTGGACAGAAGGTTTTGGTGAGATTCCAGCCACAGCTCAAACCTCATCTGCTCTAGAAAAATTAGCATCATCCCTAACAGATATAGGATGCTGTGTAGAGCAACACAACGAACCGCCCAATTTTGATAGCAATGCGGTACGCGATACTTACCTCAATATTTATAATTTTGAATTGGGTTTATCCCAACCAGACTTGACGCAGATTCAACAGCAACAACGATATGTCACCGCCCTCATTGAGCGCGATATTCTGATTGCTAATATCGAAAGTTTTTTATCTAATTGGGATGCTTGGCTGTGTCCAGTGGTACCAGTGCCTGCATTCACCCACCGTCAGCCAGGAGAACCCATTGAGGTGGATGGTCGCGAGTTCTCTTATTTGACAACAATAGGTGCTTACGTAACAATTTTCAATTTAACTGGCAACCCTGCTGTAGTGCTGCCCTTTACACAATCACAAGAAGGACTACCCATCGGCGTGCAAGTGGTGGGACGGCGTGGAAGCGATCTGAAACTGCTAGAGATTGCGGAAAAGTTAACTCAAGTAACTGGTTTTTTTCAACGCCCACCTGGGTATTAGAAATGTCATTTGTTATTGGTGTCGGGCATCTGGCTGCAGAAGCAATGACCAAGAGCCATCGGCGTTGTCCCAGCCCATAAACCCTTGACACTCCCCAGCCTGAAGGGATGGGGATTCTTTGACTGTAGTTTAGACTAAAAAATGAGCGCAGCTCAAAGTAGCTACCTTTTAAGCTCAGGCAAGCTATTGCTCAAAAACTCAAAAAGTAGAAGATTAAACAGCTAATCTTGAAGACTTTTTACGTCGAGAAACCCGTTTTTTAACGGTGGGATAGCACGGTGCCTTGGTACGTACCTTTCCTTTTTCCCAGCCGGGGGATTTTCCCCTATGTTTAGGCATTTTTGTAGGAGTACCAATGTCAACTAAAACCGAAAACATGGATTGGGCAACACGTCAGTAAAGTTAAATTGATACGCTTCAGATTGCCTGCATGAGTCTATTCTCGATCGCTAAATCTTGTGCCAGCCAGAGTTGCCAACTCATCAACGGCATTAAATCACTCCAACGCTCACATTGTTCGGGAGTTCTCAAGTTAGGCAATGTCCAATGTAATCGTTGCTTGACAAATCTATACCAATGATCCACTCCAAAACGTCGTAAATACTTAAACCAAATAGTTTCTAAGGGTAGAGTTCGTTCTCCAACCCAAGCCAACCATAAGGGTGGAAACGGCTGACCGTTTGACATGGGCTTCATTCTTAAGGGCGAGGATTAAATTGACACGAATGTTGGGCCGCACGATAAAAATGTAAGTCAAGCCATTGTCTGAGGAGGACTTGTCCCAACTCTCTTTTGTTCGTCACTACAGTGATTAGTTTTATAAGAATTTGATTCCCAATTCGGTGGCATCGAAATGATAGAGGAGACGGCAGTGCCGTGTCCATACAATTAATCGGGCGGTAGTTACATCTCTTGTGAGTATGACGATTATTTTGGGGCGCAAGAAACGGCAATGCCGTGTCCTCCGTTACTCCAAATCAATATGCCAATCCCCAATGCCCAATTTCTAATTCCCAATTCCCAATTTCCAATTACATTTGATTTCTGTTGGTATGATAAACTGCGATCGGTCTGTCAATTCCCTTAAAACGGAAATCTCCCATCGGCTCAAAACTTTGAGGCAATCGCAGCAACTTGTAAGTAGCTTCGCTCACCACACATTCCCCAGGTAGACAAATTCCCTCCATCCTAGCAGCCAGATTAATTGTCGAACCCAACACAGTATAATCAACTCTTTTAGAACTGCCGACATCGCCAATTATCGCCTTCCCACTGTTAATAGAAATCCGCAGTTGCAGGGTTTCCCCTAAACTATTATTTGCATTGAGTTCATCCAGACGGTTGAGCATTCCCAAAGCAGCAGCCACCGCTCGATCGGCA
Source organism: Cyanobacteria bacterium VAR_87_metabat_62 (assembly GCA_031427135.1). Taxonomy (GTDB): domain Bacteria; phylum Cyanobacteriota; class Cyanobacteriia; order Cyanobacteriales; family Microcoleaceae; genus Microcoleus. Next base: position 21,205 of record JANPMV010000099.1, read on the forward strand.
TGATCCGGCTGAGGTTCCGGCGCTCCAAAAAATGCCATAATACAATCTCCAATAAACTTATCTAAAGTTCCTCCTTCCCCAAAAACTTCTTGCAGCATTTCCTCAAAAAAATTGTTGAGCAACCGGGCTATTTCAGGAGGACTCAACCTTTCCGACATCGCAGTAAAGCCAACAATATCTGCAAACAAAATGCTGATTTCACGTTCCACGGGCGGCAGACGATCGTTAATTAAAGTCCCCGTATTCATTAAATGCTGGACAACAGCGGGAGAGTGATAGCGTTCCAATCTTTGCCGCATAGTTTCTTCGTTGCGGAGTTTCTGTGTCAGCAGCCACCGCTGCACGCTGGAAGCGACGATATTTCCTAAAGCTGAAAAAAAGCTGAGGTCTTCATCTCCTCCCTGATACCACTCTCTCGAGGTTAATTGAGCGTCACCGTAAAGCACTCCAAAAACTGTATTTTCATCCCAGAGAGGAACAGCTATCGCCGTACGAATTCCTTTATCGATCATGCTCATATTGTCATCAAACTGTTCGTCAAACTGAGCGTCGGCAGTTTTGAGAGCAACTTGTTCATCCAATACTTTGCGGCAAATAGTGCGGCCGATCCAACTGCCGTCAGCGGGGATATATTTATTTTTAGCTGTGGGTTTTGCTGCGGTTTTAACTACTTCTAGTTCGCCGTTATTTTGGAAGTCTATTAAGAGGGCTAAACGTTCAATATTTTTGATGTCGCGGAACACTATTTGCTGGACTTGATCGAAGATTGCTTCGATGGATTCAGCTGTGTTCAAATATTTAGCGATATCGACTAAATATTTTAAACGCGAGATAGCTTGTTCGTAGTTTTTTTCAATTTTTGTGTCTGGTTCTATCCACTGTTTTTGCAGTTCTTTAGCTTTGCCAAGGATGGTAACTCCTTCGGGCATCGTGCCGATTTCGGGAAGTTGGGGGTCGGAGCGATCGGGCAAAACGACAATTAGATTGATCCGGTGTCCCAAATAAATGACATCGCCCTGATTGACTAAGTGAGGGTGGTTGAGGGGACTGTTGTTCAGTAGCGTCCCATTGGTACTGCCCATATCCTCAACTAGCCAATCCCCTGAAGCTATTTTAAATAAGCGGGTGTGGTGCCGGGAAATGTCAGAAAAAGGAAGTTGCAAATCGCATTCGAGCAACCTACCGATAATAAATTCCTCGCCCTCGACAGGCACGGTTTTTTCGATAATTCCATTAACTTGTAGTTCCAGATTCAGTTCATTCATACACATCACCGCTGTTGAATTTTCAAGACTTTTATAAGACTTGAATTCATCAGACAAAATCTCCCGGGAGTTTTATCAAGCCGGCGGCAACTCCAAACCAAGCTGACCCAACACACCAGTTCTGAAATCATTTAACATCTGCCGCGCCGTTCGCTCGACATCTCCTTTATACCTGTCTTTTGCTACCTCGTGCAAATAATCTTCACCATTACTAGATAATAGATCTAATTTATACCTGGATTTGAAGCCAGATACTGACATCAAGGTGTCATCGATCGCCTCAAGCTCCCGGAGCAAATCTACCATAGCTGCGGCTACTACCTGATTGTCGTAAGCTGCTTCGCCAATATCTTCGCAAATAGCTAATTTTATGGCATTTTCTTGATTGTTAATTCGGGTGGGGATCACTCCAGGGGCGTCCAATAACTCAATTTCGTCAGAGATGCGAACCCATCGGAGCGATTTAGTTATTCCGGCTCTGCGAGCACTGTCCACGACTCTGCGCCCTAACAGCCGATTAATTAAGGCAGATTTTCCGACATTGGGAAAGCCCATCACCACGGCTCGGACTGGACGGGGTAGCATACCTCGATCGAACCTTCTCTTATTTAGCTGCACCCCAGCATTCTGCACGGCATCCGCCACGTCATGCACTCCTTGTCCGTGCTCGGCATTGGTAAAATACACAGTCTCCCCTTGAGACTCAAACCAGGTTTCCCACGCCTCGCGCGATCGAGTAGTAATCATGTCCATGCGGTTGACAACCAATACTCGGGGTTTGCCGCCCACCCAGCTCGGCATTTGGGGGTGGTAAGTAGCCAAAGGAATGCGGGCATCTCGGACTTCGAGCACCACATCTACCCGCTTTAACTGTTCTTTTAATGCCCGTTCAGCTTTGGCAATGTGACCGGGATACCAGTGAATTTTCATTAGTTAGTTGACTGTTGACTGTTGACTGTTGACTGTTGAATGCTGACTGTTAGTTGTTACTTGTTAGTTGTTACTTGTTAGTTGTTACTTGTTAGTTGTTACTTGTTAGTGGTTTAATGACAACCGTCAACAGTCAACCGTCAACGGTCAACGGTCAACGGTCAACGGTCAACTGACTAAGGCACAATCAAAACGGCACACGGAGATAGGTTTATTACCCGACTGGTAACGCTATCAGACGCTCCATCTTCGGTTAAACCCATCCCCCGACAGCCCATCACAATCAAATCGGCCCCAATTTCGTCAGCCACATCACAAATCGTGAAAGCCGGTTTGCCTTCTCGTTCGATGATTTCAGCTTCGATTCCCTGCTGGGAAAACATCGATTGGGCTTCAGACAGCAGTTTGGCGACAGCTTCCGGGGAAGCCATTGCTTCTCGCGGTGGGGCCTCGCCCTCCTCGGCGGGGGGTTCAACTACCGACAGAATCACTAAACGAGCGCCGTAGGTTTTCACAATATTGACAACCTTTTCGGCGGCTTCGCGGGCTTCTCGACTTTGATCTACTGGAAATAAGACAGTCTTGAACATAGTGCACATCTCCCGGGCACGGACTCCGATAAAATGTTGAGGTTGAACCAATCAATGCAGCTTATTCCATCTTCCGTTTTTTTGTAGGGGCGCGATTGAATGCGTCCGAGGCCCAAGTGCAAGTCACCAGTGCCGACATTTCAACGGAATTCAACAAAACACACATATTAGGGGGTTAATCCTGTGACCAAAAAAACTGTAGCAAATTTATCGGCATCGGACTTATCGGGAAAACGGGTACTCGTGCGGGCGGACTTTAACGTGCCGCTCGACAACGGCAACATCACCGATGATACTCGCATCCGGGCGGCTCTGCCGACAATTCAAGATTTAGCGTCCAAGGGCGCTAAGGTGATTTTGTGCAGTCACTTCGGCCGTCCCAAGGGCGTGACTGAGAAGTTGCGGTTGACGCCGGTTGCTAAGCGATTATCGGAATTGTTGGGTAAAGAAGTCAAAAAAACTGATGATTGCATCGGCGATGAAGTGGCTGCTACAGTCGCGGCGATGCAAGATGGCGATGTGATTTTGCTGGAAAATGTCCGCTTCTACCCAGAGGAAGAGGCAAATGACCCGGAATTTGCTAAGAAGTTAGCTTCTGTGGCCGATTTGTATGTGAATGATGCTTTTGGAACTGCTCACCGGGCGCACGCTTCTACTGAGGGTGTTACTAAGTATCTGAGCCCTTCTGTGGCTGGGTTTTTGATGGAGAAGGAATTGCAGTATCTTGGTAGTGCGATCGACAATCCTCAGCGTCCTTTAGCTGCTATCATCGGCGGTTCCAAGGTTTCTAGCAAGATTGGAGTCATTGAAAAACTGCTCGAAAAGTGCGACAAATTGCTGTTGGGCGGTGGCATGGTTTTCACATTCTACAAGGCTCGTGGCTTAAATGTTGGCAAGTCTTTGGTGGAAGATGACAAGCTGGAATTGGCGAAGTCTTTGGAAGCTAAGGCGAAGGAACGGGGAGTTACTTTTCTGTTACCTACTGATGTGATAGTTGCTGACAAATTTGCTGCTGACGCTAATACTAAAACTGTCTCTGTTGAGAACATTCCCGATGGTTGGATGGGTTTGGATATTGGGCCGGATTCAGTGAAAACTTTCCAAGCTGCTTTGGCTGATTGCAAAACTGTAATCTGGAACGGGCCGATGGGTGTGTTTGAGATGGAGAAGTTTGCTGCGGGTACTGAAGGTATTGCTCATTCTTTGGCTGGAATCACTAAAACTGGTACTACCACAATTATCGGCGGCGGTGACTCTGTTGCGGCTGTGGAACAGTTGAATTTGGGTTCAGAAATGAGCCACATTTCTACTGGTGGCGGTGCTAGTTTGGAGCTGCTCGAAGGTAAGGAATTGCCTGGTGTTGCTGCTTTAGATGAGGCTTAATTAAGTTGAGTAGGGCGGGCTTTGTTGCCCGCCTTGCTGAATTCGAGTCTAATTTTTGGGCGGCGAATGCTATTTTTTTTTACCGCTCTTGGCGCAGAGAACGCAGAGAGGAAGAAAAGAGAGAAGGAAATGGGTTGAAATTTTACTGTTTGCGAGTACGATCGATCTGAAGTGGCAGTGAGGTTTGTTTGTGAAACTTAAAATCTTGGCAAGTGTAACGGCAACTATAGCAGTTTTAGCCCCGTTTTTGCTAGCAGCTCCGGTGAAAGCTGAAAATCCCGATCATGTCCGGCAATTGCTGGAAAGTAAGGAGTGTGAGGGCTGCGATTTGAGAAATGCTGATTTGTTTAAGGCGAGTTTGTACAGAGCTAATTTAAGAGGAGCTGATTTAAGCGGAGCAAATCTCTACGAAGCTAATTTGCTAGAAGCTGATTTAAGTGGTGCTAATTTGGCGAATGCTAATTTAGTTAATGCTGAGATGTCTGGTGCTGATTTGGATAGTGCTAATCTGCGAAATGCAGATTTGTCTAATGCTTTTTTGGGGCGAGTTAATCTGACGAGAGCTGATTTGCGCGGTGCTAAACTTTTTGGTGCTAATTTGGGCGAATCTTATCTGCTCCAAGCTAATTTGTCAAATGCAGATTTGAGGCGTTCGCTGCTGTTTAGAGTTAATTTGAGTCGCGCGAATTTAAGCGGGGCGGATTTGTCTTTCGCTGACGTGCGCGATACTAATTTGCAGAGTGCTATTCTGTCAAATACTAGGCTTCCTAAAGCTCAATTGAGCGGGACAAATATCGATGGGGTTAGTAACCTGCGGCAGGCTGATTTGGAACGTGCAAATTTGCGGGGGACGAATTTGGGGCCGCAGGTTTGCGTGACAACGAATTTTCCTTATTGTGTCTTGAATCTGGAATAATTGGTCGCAAAGTGCGTCAGCCGCGATTATTTTGGTAGCTACGGAAGTTTTTGACTGGCTGGCGTACCCTAGGTTGAGATTTGATATCGTTTCCGGTTGCATCGGTATTGTTCAAATGTCCAAACAGTCAACAGTCAACAATCATGTCTCCTGAGTGCAACCGGAATTGATACGAGCTAAGTTTGAGGTGGTTTGTATCCCCTTTCTAAGGCGAATTTCACAAGCTGGGCTCGATTTTCTAACTGTAATTTGCTAAAAATGCTGCCTAAATGAGCTTGCACAGTCCGGGGGCTAATAAACAGCCGATCGCTAATTTGTTTGTTAGTATAACCTTGGATAACTTCCCAAAAAACTCTTTCCTCGGCTGGTGTTAGCGGCAAAGGTGCAGGGGAAGGCAATACTGCGACAACTTTTGGCTCTACTGCTCTGGCGTTAGAAGTTTGCAGCAGTCGCACAATCTCGGCATGAATGCGGTGGGAGCGCTCTAACTGCGCCTTTACCTTAGCCAAGATTTCTTCAGACTGAAATGGTTTTACCAGATAATCGTCAGCGCCGATCGAATGACCTTCAACTTTTGACTCCATCTCGCCTTGACCTGACAAAAATATAAACGGGACTAACTGTCCCAAACGGGTAGTTCGCAAGCGACGGCAAAACTCAAACCCGTCCATTTCCGGCATCATCACGTCTGAAATTACCAAATCTGGGGGGGCATTTTCAAAAATCGAGAGCGCCTCCACTCCTGAATTAGCGCATTCAACTCGGTATCCTTGGCTTTCGAGGTACATAGCTAAGACTGTTTGACAGTCTGCTTCGTCGTCAACTACTAATATTCTTTCCATGACAGGCTTGCACCAATTCCAGTTGACAGTTCTTGAAACTGCGGCTCCCAAATTAGGAACTTAAATGAGTTTACCTGCTGCAACTTGATAAAGGCTCCCAATTTCAAGACGCCGCAATTCCTCAAATAGTCCAATTACGGGCGGCGATCGCATAAAATGGGAAGAAGTAGAGGAATATTGGGAAAAATTTCCTTCTTTTATTCGCCTCTCCCAAAAAACTACAACTTTTTAGGAGCTAGCGTCAACTTTTCCGCAGAAAATAGAAGCTAAAAGAAACAATTTTATTCTATTATACAGAAGTCTTGATAATACTTACACTATTCCTAGACCGGACATCGAAAGGTTTTTAGATTTTTCGGGTTCGGATACAGGTACAAAAGGGATAACGCGAGCAGGTGCTGCTGCTAAGGGCTGCGCGAACCAACCCTGGGCGGCAACCAACATACTTTCAATTATCGGTGCGGGTTCGGGGCGACTGAACAGATACCCCTGCATGATATCGCACTGGTGCTGCTTCAAAAAAGCTAATTCTGCTTCTGTTTCTACTCCTTCAGCAATTACGGTCATCTTCAAACTGTGACCGAGTAAAATTACGGCAGTAGTAATAGCAGCATTTTGAGCGTCTTCGTTGGCATTGCGGACAAAAATGCGATCGATCTTTAAACTGTCAAAAGCAAATTGCTTCAGATATCCTAAAGTAGCATAACCGGTGCCGAAGTCGTCAATAGCAATCCGAATTCCTAGTGCTTTCAGCTCGTTTAAAGTAGCGCCTGCGACTGTCGCATTTTCTACCAAAGCGCTTTCGGTCATTTCTAATTCTAAATTAGCCGGCTCTAAGCCTGTAGTTTCCAATATTTGCACGATTCGCGCCTTCAGTTCCGGGTCGGACAACTGCCGCGCCGACAAATTTACGGATATTGTAAACGGCGAAAATCCCGCAGCCAGCCAACTAGCGGCTTGAGCGCAAGCTGAAAGCAGTACCCACTCGCCAATCTGAATAATTAAACCTGTTTCTTCTGCTAAGGGAATAAATTCGGCGGGAGAAATTATACCTCGATCGGGATTTTGCCAGCGCACCAAAGCTTCGGCGCCGATAACTTGTCCGGTAGCAATATTTACCTGTGGCTGATAGTATACCTGAAACTCACCTTGTGCTAAAGCGCGGCGCAGCAAAGCTTCCAGAGCCAACTTTTCAGGAGACAGAGCCGAAACATTGGTCGAGTCGTTAGCTAAATCTTTGAGTCTGGCTTCTGCTTGGTGAAGCGCAATTGTCAGCGGTTGAGTAATAGTTTGCCGTTTCGAGACGCGAGAAGCAATGGCTCCGAGCAGCTCAGCCTTAGTGAACGGCTTTGTCAGGTAATCGTCGGCCCCCAATTCCATCCCGCGACGAAAATCGGTTTTGTCACTTTGAGCCGTGAGGAAAATAAATGGAATTGTTGCAGCTAGCGAGTTTTGCCGCAGTGTCCGCAACACGTCATAACCATCGAGTTCCGGCATCTGCACGTCGCACAAAATTAAATCAGGGATTTCCGCAAGTGCCATCTGCACCCCAAATCGACCGTTTTCTGCCACAATGACGCGGTAGCTGTGAGATTCCAGGAGTTGTAGGAGAGTTTCCCGGATTAGTTCATCGTCCTCAATGACCAAAATTTTGAGCATGATACTTAGATAACAGATGGCACTATATATCAGAACCTGACTAACTCTAGCATACTAAAACTAGGGAGTTAATGATTAGGCCAATTAGCCAATAGATCGTTAGCCAAATGGCTAAAGATTTTTGTTGGGTTTTTGAGTAAGAATCAAATAGTTGGCAAAATTTGGAATAGTTCGAGCTTTTTCAAGAGTAGAAAACTGTGGCGTGAGGCTCGTTTGATAAATTTATATTACAAAATACCGATGGTTTCTCATAAAAATTGCCGCCGCCAATACTGTCAATCGATTTTAGATTTTAGATTTAAAGAAAGGGAGTCCACGGATGAATCCGGGGGCTTTTGACCAAATTGCTCGATCGTCCCTGCGCGGATGGGCGATCATATTAATTCCGGCTGCGCCGGAATGACAAGCGAGGACACGGCAGTGCCGTTTCCCTACAATTGATCGCGGTAGGGACACGGCACTGCCGTGTCCTGATTTCGGGTTATATTAATTCCGATCCAACCGGAATTGATATCATTTATATAATATCTGGTTAATTCCCCGTAACAAAAAGTGTTGCTCGATCGATCGCACATCATCTGATGCACTGCCTTAACTCACAGGCTTGGTAGAAGAGGCGCAAAACTTGTCATCTACAATTGCAGAATTGATTCTGACAGCCTGCATTGGTGATGACGGAAGGATCAGGTCTTGGGGAACTACAAGTGTTCTTTTACAAACAAGCTCATTGCTACCTACAGAGGCAAAGTTCCAAGCATAAAATTCGGGATTGCTGACTGTCGCAGTGGCAGGTGATAAACCTAGTGCAGTCACTAATACGAATCCGAAAGTTACTAAAGCTACGATCGCGAATTTCAGCATATTCTTTTTTTGAACCGGAAAATTTACCCGATCGGGATTACCTCATTATCGCCCGATCGCACTTAAAGCGTCAATAGCCGTCATTCCGTTGCCAGATTTAGCTCGTAGGCGATCGGCTCCGATGCCTGAGAAACTACCACGAATTCATAAAAACCAGCATCATCCAGCAATCCAGACCAACTAAGCCCCTCTGCATCTTGCAGCAGGGCCCGAGCTTTGTTTGTCCGCCCAGGAGAATAAATTGACAGCAGAGTAGATTTGCGCGGAGCTTGCAAATTCACGCGCAAAGTTTGATTTTGAGCGAACCTGGCAATGTAAGCTTTCCCTTCTCCGGGCTTGAGATTGCCTGTGAGAACTTTGCTTTTGGCGCGGCTGTCAAATTCAACGCTTTCGACAGTTGCTCCAGCTTGCAAAGATGCGAGGCTGTCGGCGGTAATTGCTTGCCAAATTTGCCCGATCGGCAAACCGATGATATTACGATCGCGCGGCTGTTGGGGAAACCAGTAAAAGAACTTAGCATCAGCCAAATCGTACAGAGCCCGACTGCTCAAATTCAGCTTGTTAACCTCCGTTTTCGTGCGATCGAGATCGGCGGTGTCGTAAGTACCCAACCGCGCTCTAGCGTCGCTGCTGAGGTTTTCCAGCTTGTCGAGCAATTCATCGCCGATTTTCTGCCATCTTTCGCGCCATTGGCGATCGTCTGAGCCTTCTTTTAACAGCCGCCCGCCCAATTCTGGATATTTGGCATAAAAATTCTCGTCTACAAGGTTGACGTAACCGCTATAGAATCGATCGTCAATTTTGAGTTTTGAAAAGCGATCGCGCAAAGCATCTTCTTGCTGCTGCTTCGGCCCAGAACTCTGCGGAATCGGCGAAACAGTCTGTACTTTTGATTTCAGATTTAACAAAAAATTACCCGCAAACCAGCCAACTCCACCCATACTTGAAAGCACTACCACTACAAACAAAACCATTTTCCAAGCAGGCATCTTTTGCTGATTGGCAATAGCAGCAACTCGTACCGGAGTTCCCGGTAGTTTTGGCACGACGGGTGCGGGCACAGGTATGGGCGAGTGCTCCGGCGGCGGCTGCGTAGGTGCAAAATACGCTGGTTGCGCCTGTGACTGTAAAGGCGGATTGCCGGAGAGAGCGAGCATTACCTCGCGAGCCGAGGAATAACGCTGGCTGGGGCTGTGAGCGAGCATTTTATCCAGTACCAGGGCCATATTTGGAGACAGAGAACATTGCGATCGCCAGTTCCAATTCAGCGTCTGGGTATCGAGCAACTGATGCGGTTCCTTCCCCGTCAGCAACACCAAAACCGTCGCCGCCAGAGCGTACAAATCGCTGTGGGGATAGACGATTCCCATTTGCATCTGTTCGGCGGGGGCATAGCCGAGTTTGCCGATGCGAGTCGCGGGGGCGGGAGTGTTGTTAGCCTCAGCGAACAGCGACTCTACGGTGGCTGCGACTTCTTTGACTCCGCCGAAGTCGATTAGCACCGGCATCCCGTCAGACAAGCGCAGAATCAGGTTATCTGGGGAGATGTCGCGGTGCAGCACTCCCAAAGAGTGAATGTATTCGAGCACTGGTAAAATCTGGAGCAGCAGTTGATTGATTTCTGCTTCTATAAACCGCAAACCCTGACGTTTTCGGGCATCCAGCAAAAAGCGGTAGGTTTGGCCGGGCACGTAGTCTTGGACGAAAAATAGATAACCTCGATCGACTATACTGACCCGAAACAGTTCGCGGAAACGCGGGATTTGATTGTGTTGCAGCTTGTAGAGCACTCCGGCTTCCCTCTCGAAGAGTTCCTCGGATTTTTGCAAGGCATAACTGCCTTGTACTTGGGGCGCAAATTCTTTTAAAACGCAGGGTTCGTTAAATCGGTGGGCATCTTCAGCCAGGTAGGTGCGCCCGAAGCCTCCGTGTCCCAATTCGCGGACTATGCGGTAGTGGTTATTGAGAGTTATGCCGGGATAGATAGGATTAGTCATCTTTATAGGTTGATTTTGTAAACTGTCGCGACTCCTGTTTGCTCGGACTATAAGAAATATTATCCTTAATTGGTATTGAAATTCGATCGACAAGTAGTTTTAATCGATCGGCTCTGAGTTTTGAAAAGGATTATGTTATTATACAATTAGGATAACAGTTGATAATTCAACTTAAAATATGCCAGCTAAAGACATCTACCACAATAATGTCAGAACAGCCCTAGAAAAAGACGGGTGGACGATAACCAACGATCCGCTACCCTTAAAAATTGGCAAACGTACTCTCAGTGTCGATATGGGTACAGAAAAACTATTTGCTGCCGAAAAGCAAGGTCGTAAAATTGCTGTAAAAGTCAAAAGTTTTGTAAGTGCTTCACCAGTTCATGACTTAGAACAAGCTGTTGGACAGTATATTATCTACGAAGATATTCTCGACCTTTCGGAACCTGAACGAATAATATATCTGGCAATCCGTACAGAAGTTTATGCACAAATTTTTTCTGAACCGATCGGGCAGATTTTGTTAGAAAACAAGAGATTTAAACTAATAGTTTTTGATTCATTAAAGGAGACAATTGTCAGATGGATAGACTAGATGAATATCGCCGATTTATTGAGAACATCTTAGATAGTTATGCACAGATGCCCTACCATCAATACGGAGAAATCAAAAGCAGCGTTATTGTCGATCGCGAACAAAACAATTTTTTACTGATGCACGAAGGCTGGCAAGGGCCTCAAAGAATTCACGGGTGTATCGTTCATGTGGAAATTATTGATGGCAAAATCTGGATTCAACAAGACGGTATAGAAACGGGAATTACCGCAGAACTCGTAGAATTAGGAGTGCCTAAAGATATGATAGTTTTAGGGTTTCATCCGTATCACGTTCGGCAACATACGGGATATGCGATCGCCTAAACCAGCTTAAATACCAGAAAATTGTCTCAAAAGGGCGATCGGCCCGTTGAGTCTCCCTTTCTGCAAACTCTTGAGGAGTCGAGACAAGCTCTCCTTCTGCTGTAAAGAAACGTAGAAAGGGCGATCGCGCATTTTGTCGAAAAGCGCGATCGAACACCGAACAATTAGTTTTAACTCTTAACAATTACTGCTTTATTTACTGTCAGCATCTCTAAGAGCAGCCAGAATTTCCGGTCGTTTCATGCGCGCGTAGTTCCGCACTTTCCGATCTTTGCCGATCGCCTTCAAGCGTCTCAACGAACAATTATCGTAGTCTTCGTCTTCTTCCTGGGACGGAAACGGCAACTCCAACTGTAACTGCGGTAGCTGAGGTTTCGCTTGCGCCTTCGACTGCTTCTTCGGCTGCGTTTTTAGCTTTACCTCTGGGTGTATTTCTGAGTGCGTTACGCTATCGGAAAGTTGATTGCGGAGCGTTTCGATCTCATGTTTCAAGTCATTTTCTACCTTTTCAATGGCGTCGGAAACAAACTGATTAATTGTTTGAACAGTTCGTTCTAATTTTATTGACAACAGTTTTTCCAGTTCATCCAACTGTCTCAATGCACCTTCAAGACTCATATCCGAAATAACCGCAGATTTCCGAGGAATATCGCTACCAGATTGCTCAATTTTTTTAGCCAATTTATCTACCTTTTCGTGAAATGTTTTTTCAACTTGTTCGAGGATACGCTTAATCTGTACTATCTGATCGCGATCGAAGTTCTGCTCAGTTAGAGCTTTTACTTGCTTTTTTAGTAAGTCTTCATTTTTTTTAACAGATTGTTCTATTTGTTTTGTGAGACTCTCTACCTTTTTTTGAAATGATAGCTCGAATTGTTGCAGTAGAGTTTCAATTTGTGCGGTTTTTTGAGTTTGTTGTGGAGCTAAAAGTTCCATTTCTGCTTGAGCAGCAGCTACTTCCTCGTCGGTCATTTCAAAAATCCAAGCCCACATTTGCTCAATGCCAAGCTCTTTAGCAACGATACACCAATCAGCGCCGCAGACAACTTCATATTCTTCTTCGTTGCTGTAGGCTTCTGTGTGGCGTACAATTAAAGGAATCAAGTTGCTGCCTTGTTCGATCAGACTTCTCCTGAGAGCTTCCCGGCGATCGCGAGGAATTTCCCCCCGCACAGCATCTGGGATCGCAATTTGGGAAGTGTAAATTTGACTGTGACTAATTGGCTTAATCCGCAAATATTCAACTATTCGGTTTTGATCTTGCGATCGCTCCATCTTGTTACAAGTCCTCTTTTGTCATGGAAATCAGGTGTTTTAGGTATTTATGTATATCTACATGGCTTGCTATGGGTGACATCCCAGGCGATCGACAAAAGTTACTGTAATTCCTAAAAAAACGACTGTGATGAGTTTAACTGGCTGGGGGACAATAATTATACATTGCTTAACTCATCTTTACTTTTTTTATAAATTAGGAGACGGCTTGGCCTTAGTCCCTACCCAAAATAATATTGTAGGGACTAAAGCCAAGCGGTCTCCGACCTATCATCTCCAAGAGTACAACCGGAATTGATATTATGAATATTTGTGCCACTTATCAATTATTTTAATCATTGTTGTGTCGCTTACTCCTTTAACACGTTCCACCACATTTGCAAATGATGTAAACTGTCGCACACCTCGCTGTTCGAGGATAATTTGAATTACTGAAAGCTTCAAGCCAGCATCTTTCAAAGTCGCCGACAATTGATTTTTATCTAGAGTATTGAGTGCTTCCAACAGCGACATTGGTTGAGAAGTTATATTTTCAACTTCTTTGATCCCTTCTACCAAAGTCTGTTGTGCCAGTGGCGACTCTGGTTTCAACTCATTAATTCTATTTGCTAACCCAGCTTCAATTAACAAAGATACTTGTTGTAAAACTCGGTTTTCAACTTCTTGTATACTCTGGGCTAAAACCTGTTTTTCACGGGTATACTCAGCTTTCAATTCATTAATTTGACTGGCCCACTGGGCTTCAATATTTGTCAGCCGTTGTTCTAAACTAGATGACTCTTGGGGAGTTTCATTCTCATAGGATTTAGGGACTTCGACCAAAGAAACCGGGTTTTTGATTGAATCTGCGGGCGGTGACGAAGTATTTTCGGACAAAAACCCGGTTTCTGGCTTTTCAACTAAATCTTCAGTTATTGTAAATTTTCTCAGGGCTTGAACTTGCTCTAAAAGCAATTCTTCATTTTCTGGTTCGAGGATAAATGCTCCGATTGTCTCGCCTTTCATAGGGTTGATTTCCCTGGCTTTTGCAGCAGCGTAGTATTCAAAGTCTCCGTCTACTATCTCGTAGGCATCCATACCGTTGCGGCGGAGAATTATCGGGTTGATCAATCCTCCTAATTCTAAAATCAGTTGCGCCAGTTTCTCCAAATCGCGATCGGCAAAATTGGCACGGGGAACTGTAGATGTAATCTTTTTTACTGCTACTAACGAGGGGGATAATTTTTTCATTACTTATTACCTATTTTTTCCAATACTTCCATTGCTAAGACTTCAAATTCTTGGGCTGCGAGTGAATCTGGCTTAAAATCGAGCACTGAAATCGGATCGGCTATCTCCATATCTCCCACCATCTGAGTTTGTTCTGCACATTTTGCTAAATCATCTCTTTCATAAATCACGCTTTCCATAATTTCTATCCCGTAGCGTTGGGGAATTATCGCCCTCCGTTTGGGGAAGCTATACTGCACAAATTTACCATTGGTTGAGATTTTACAAGCAAGTACGCCTAAAACTTCTAGAGGATTTTTACCAATTTGTTTTTTGAATCCATTGACTTTTTTAATAAAATCTTTGACATTAATCAATCCTTGATTAGCAAAAGGCTTTAAGTCAGAAGGAATAATCAAATAATCGGCCGCAATCAGAGCAACTCTGGCATAAAAATTCAAAGATGGCGGTGTATCAATTAGTACGATATCATATTTGTCTTGTACTTCTGCTAGTTTCTGAATCAGAATCATTCTACTGTAATCCAGTGAGTTTAATTCAGTTTCATATTGCATTAAATCAATGTGGGAAGGAATCACATCTATTGCTGGAGTACAAAAGTTAGACTTTCTAGCTACTTCTGATATTGTGTAGAAATCTTCTGACTGTAAAATGTGTAGAATGTTGCTGTTTTTCAAATCATCTTGTTCTTCATCGTCAAATTTGACTAATCCTGTGGCAAAGGTTGTATTGGCTTGACTATCTAAGTCTATTACCAGGACTCTTTTACCTTGCTTGCTGAGGGCTGCGGCTAAATTTACTACTGTTGTAGTTTTGCCGACGCCGCCTTTATTGTGGTAAACAGCAATGATTTTCATGGTGTTTTGAGTTATGGTTTTAAAAATTATATCTGATTTAATTTCTGTATTAACTGGTACTGTTTCCGGTATTTTTTCCGGTTCTGATATGTAATTTTGCTGGGGTTCTGCGGTGGCGGAATTATTTGGTGTTAGCGCTGATTCGCTAGTTAATTCAGGAGTAATTAAGTTAATTTTACTATCTTCTACTTCGAGATTATCTTGATTTTTCCCAACTTTTAAATTATCTCTACCAACTAAAGCGTAAATTTCATCAATTTTAGTTTCAATGTCTTGTCCAGCACATTTAAAGACTAGCTGAATACCATCGGCGACTCTTTCGTAGATTCTAACTTCTTTAGCGTTGGTGATCAGTCCGTACCGAATGCTTAAACTCGTCAAGTAACGCTTTAGTTTTCTGATGTGACGATCTAAATTTTCCCTGGGATGTTTTGCCTCAATTATTACGCTCATCGGCGAGTCAGCATCGACGAGTATTGGGAGAACTTGGGTGGCGAAGGATAGGAAGTCTAGACGGATATTCCCAAAGGCGATTTCCTGATGCCAATTGTCGGGGGTATAGCCTAACTTTGGCAACAAATAACTGACTATTAGTTTACTTTCAACTTCGCTTTCGTTGCGGCAGTTATTCGGATTAAAAGTCATGTTTCATTGGGAATTGCGAATCGGGCATTGGGCATTGGAAATTGGTAATTTGTAATTCGCAGCAAATAACCAATGACCAATAACCAATGACCAATAACTAATGACTGCTGACTAATGACTGCAGACTACTTAGTTTGAGCTTCAAAAGCTTCCAGTGTCAGATAGCCACCGGCGGGATCGTATAGGTGACAGTTGTCTGCAATCCGCTCCATTAAAGCCCAAGAAAACTCGGTTTCGTAGAGATGATCTTGCCAGTTTTCCTTTAAGCTGCTGTGGGCTAAACGCAAGTTGTACCAGGGAATAGCTGTTGACAGGTGGTGGGGAATGTGGACGTTAATGTCGTGGCACAGAAACTCTACCCAGCGGGGATAATCGCAGTGAACTGTTCCTGATAGTTGGGCTTGAGCTTCGTTCCATTCTGAAGCTTCTTTGAATGAAATGTCTGGTGCTGTGTGGTGAACGATCGTAAATGTGCTCATCCAGAAATGGTAAACCATCCAGGGCATTAACCAAAATTTGACAACTCCCCAGATGCCGGTGGTGGCAATTAATGTGGGAAATACGATCGCAGCACCGATTAAAACAAATAACACAGAGAAGCGGACTTGTTCTTGTTGTTGTTTGCCTTTGAAGCGCCACCACATGAAGTGGACTTTTGCCCAATGGGCGATCGAGCCAATCCACCACATCCGACCGAATATTAAACTATAAGCTATTTGCAAAGCCTTGGGAGCAGCAGCGTAATCCTCTGCTGTCATGGGCTGCCAAGCATTATCTTCACCAATTTTGTTGGTGTGCTTGTGGTGGTAATTGTGTCCGTGACGCCATGCGTGAAACGGGAAAATCAACGGCAAAAATGCGAGATGTCCGACTAAATCGTTTACCCAGCGGCGGTTAGCAAATGAGCGGTGTCCACAGTCGTGTCCGATCACAAAAAAACCGGTCAATCCGGTACCTGTGAAAATCCACATTACTGGCAGTAAATACCAAGGCGATACTGCTATGCCCAAATAACCGACAGCAACTAGCAAAACGTTGACGATGACTTTTGTCCAAGCTTTGCGGGGGTTTTTGATAAATACTTCCCGCGGCAAGGTTTTGAGAATATCTTTGAGGCGCAAGTTCGAGGTGTCACTTGCGGATGTCAAATTTAGTGGTTTTTCGATCGATGCTGTCATAAATTAATTTCGACTCTCCGTATGCCAGATGGATGGCTTAACAAAATTAGCGCCATAAAAAAGCGCAGTAAAATATCAGCTCGTTGCCAGTTTGCGGCAGACGAGTTGAACTGTAGGCAGGTGCGTTTTAGCAAATGCTAGCGATCGCTATCCGCAGTTAGGAATTTCTGGCACTTTAGGCAAAAAAACTGCGGGTAGCAAAACCTGAGTTTCTATAACACATGGGCAATACAACTAGCATGAGCTGCTGTTGTCTGCTAGTTGCTGCGGCTGCCAGAAATGGGGTCGAGAGGTGGCAATCCAGCGAACGAGCGTTGCTGTTTGAGAGTTTGCACTTGCAGCAGCAAGGAGTCGATTTCTGCTTGCAGGTGCAAGAACTTAACTTGCTGATCGGCTTGGTACGGACACTTGACCGAATCAATTTTGCGGGCAAAACTGGTCGATAGGGTAGAAGAACTAGCCATTTCGGGATTGCTCGCAGTGATTTGAGGCCGAGAAAGAGTGGATGAATTATTTGACATTAGTAATTGAGTAGACATATCTACACATTCACACCATTAAGTTACTTTAACCTGAACCGATCGTATTAAACATCAAATTAACCGATCGAGCTAAAATTGGTGTAAATTCCTTGGCCATTGCCTCAAAACCATTGACATTGTGACCCTGATTCTACCTGTAACTGACTCTGCTCTTAACTCTACTGCCCGCGCCCCGAAGCCGAAACACTACGGCTGGCCGGGTTTGATCGAAGCTTATCGCCGCTACCTGCCGGTGACGGAAACCACGCCCGTAGTGACACTCCAAGAAGGCAATACTCCCTTAATTCCAGCACCTGCGATCGCCGCTCTCATCGGTAGAGATGTGCGCGTCTTGGTGAAATACGACGGCCTCAACCCCACTGGTAGTTTCAAAGACCGGGGGATGACAATGGCGATTTCCAAGGCGAAGGAAGCTGGTGCTGAGGCGGTAATTTGCGCCAGTACGGGTAATACTTCGGCAGCAGCGGCCGCCTACGCCCGACGTGGGGGGATGCGAGCTTTCGTGTTGATTCCCGAGGGTTACGTGGCTTTGGGCAAGTTGGCCCAAGCTTTGCTTTATGGTGCGGAAGTGATTTCGATTGTCGGTAACTTCGATCGGGCTTTAGAAATTGTCCGGGAAATGGCCGTTAACTACCCGGTGACTTTGGTCAATTCGGTGAATCCTTACCGCTTGGAAGGCCAAAAAACCGGCGCTTTTGAAGTGGTGGACGCTTTGGGCGATGCCCCAGACTGGCTGTGCATTCCCGTGGGAAATGCGGGAAATGTCACAGCATACTGGATGGGTTTTTGTCAATATCATCAAGCCAAAAAATGTTCGCGCTTACCACGGATGATGGGATTTCAAGCGGCGGGGGCTGCACCGTTGGTGACGGGACATCCGGTGTCCCACCCAGAAACTCTGGCTACGGCGATTCGGATTGGGAACCCGGCTAGCTGGAAACAGGCTGTTGCTGCTTCCGAAGCCAGTCGCGGCAGTTTTAGTGCTGTCACGGATGAGGAAATTCTGGACGCTTACCGTTTGTTAGCATCGCAGGAAGGCATTTTCTGCGAACCGGCGAGTGCTGCTTCTGTGGCCGGTTTGCTAAAGGTAAAAGACCAAGTTCCGACGGGAGCAACAGTGGTTTGTGTGCTGACTGGTAACGGTTTGAAAGATCCGGATACGGCGATTAATCACAGCAACAATTCGTTTAAACAAGGAGTTGCTCCGAGTTTGGATGCGGTGGCTGGGGCGATGGGATTTTAAGGAGTTAGATCAATATCCCTCGGCGGTTGAAACTGCGTCTTGTCAAACGAAGTCCGCCTTCGCGGACTAAGAAATAAGACAGGCAAGATGCCTGTTCCATTCTTAGTTAAAATCTCTGTGGGATGGACTAAAATTACTCAAAGTCCCCCTTCTTATGGGGTATTTTGGGGGATCGAGACTCAACTACAAGCGACATTTCCTATAGTTTTGAGTCAGAAGTTGACACCAATAGCCGAATCTCCCGCCCCTAAACTGGACATTCTACATTTCCCCCTGAGAAATCCATGCACCCCAAAAATAAGGATGAGATAACAATTGATAATCGGGGTTAGCCTCAATAAACTCCTCTGAAATAACTTTTTTCTCGTTGATAAACTCAGCGAGAATATCACGATCAGGATCGTCACGAAATTGTTGTAACTCCCGAATCGTAATTGTGCGAATATAAGATTGAGCCTTTAATAAAGCTTCTCGCTTACCTAAACCAAGCTTAACATCACTTAAAAACCGATCCATCAACAACAGAGAAACACGGGTAGGAACTTCCCACAAACTCATAATTAAAGCCTTACATCCCGCCACCGCAAAGGCACGCCGCAGCCCAAAAACTCCCTCCCCTAATTGTATATCTCCCAAGCCAGTCTGACAAGCAATTAAAATCGTTACTTCATTTTCCCATAGATCGATCCCGGCCACATCCTGAGCTAATAATAATCCTTTCCCAATTTTCTTTGCATCCTCTGGTAAAGTTTTCCCTTGTCGCGAAGTGTTAGCCCCAGCAAAGGCTAAACCCGCACGAATCATGGCATTATTAGCCGGGGCCACTGCAAAGCGATCTAAGGGTTTTTCCGTGAGGTTGAGTGAGGGACTTTCTGGTTTAAAATAGCCATGCGTGGCAATTAATAAAATGCGGGGACTTGCTGTTTGAGATAACAGGGTTTCTACCGCTTCATCGCCTAAATAAAGATTGGGAATAGCTAATTTTTTTGCAATACTTTTGGCTAGGGGTTCTGTTTCACGAAGGGGCTTAAAGTAATTGTCATGTGAATCTTGGGTTTCAGATGTCTCTTCACTAGGAGGATCGGGATAGTCAAAATTAGGATTGGCAATAATTAAGGATTCTGAGGCTTTACGGTCTGTCTCCAGTTTCCATCTTAAAACATCTTTGCCACTACTGAGATAACTGATTTGATAATTATCCCTTAATAACTGTTGGCCGGTTTCATCGACGGGCAAAACGCCAAAGGGAATCAGGCTTAATTGGGAATCTGGGGCGATAAAAATGTTTTGGTAAGGTTGCAGAATTGAAAGGAGAGGAGTAAATATTTTTTCGCGTAGGGCGTTGGGATATTGGGGGTCATATTGATACTTCTTGAAAAGAGTACCCTTTTTATTTGCCTTTCCTTCTTTTGAAGGAGTTTTTAATTCTAAAACTTGACGCACTTTTTCAATTAACTCGTCAATGGGTTGGGCTTCACCTAATGAAATCATCTGCACCGCATCGGAATCTTCGGCGGGTAAAATAAATGCCCAATATTCGGCAGACTTCCAGTTTTGACTTTTGGGGGCTGTAAAATCATAGCGATCGAACCGCACATATTCCACTAATACGGCATTGGCTGGTAATTCCAACGCAACCGCCCGACGATCTACGGTTTGATGTTCCAGTTGAATTTCAGGAACTTCGGAGGCGAGTTCCTTTTCTAATTGTTGACATTGTTGTTCTAGTTCCGCAATATTTTTTTGATATTTTTCCAAATTATTGCGATAATCTTCTATGGGTTTTTCTTGATCTGGAATGGGAGGTTTATTGATGCGGTGAAACAGTTGTTCTTGCAAAGAACGGAGACGATCAAACTGGGGTTTGAGGTGGGAATAGCGTTGACTGTGGATGGCAAAGTTAAACGCCGCTAGCGCCGCAGCCGTCATAGATTTGCGTTTGAGAACGACATCTAAGGCAAGTCTGACTTCTGCGGGAGAGTTGGAGAAATATTGAGAAACTAAGGAGAGGAAAGCATCAAAATTGACTCTACTATTTTTAATGGATTTCAGTCGCTCTTGTTCTGAACTAAAGGCAAAATTACGACGAATCAACTGATCATCCATTTCGATTGCTTCGTGCATTTTTTCAAATGATGCTTTGGGCCGATTTGTAGCTGCTAAAAGTAATCCTAAGTTAGTGAAACTGATTGTCACATTAGGATGAGCGCCTGTAAATAGGCGTTCCCACATCTCTAATGCCTTTTGGAATAGAGGTTCAGCTTCACTGTAGCGTTCTTGGGAGTTGTAGCTTTCTGCCAAGTTATTGAGATTGGTTGCCATATCAGGATGATCGCCTGTAAATAGGCGTTGTGTCATCTCTAATGCTTGTTGGTAGAGAAATTCAGCTTCACTGTAGCGTCCTTGGGATTTGTAGAGAAATGCCCAGTTATTGATCATGAATGCCACATCAGGATGGTTGCCTAGAAATAGGCGTTGGTACATCTCTAATGCCTGTAGGTAGAGATGTTCAGATTCATTGTAGCGTCTTTGGGAGCAGTAGAGTACAGCCAAGTTATTCAGACTAGATGCCACATTAAGATTGTCGCCTGTAAATAGGCGTTTTCTCATCTCTAATGCCTGTAGATAGTTAGGTTCAGCTTCACTATAGCGTCTTTGGGAGTAGTAGAGTCCTGCTAAGTTATTCAGACTGAGTGCCACATGAAGATGGTCGCCTATAAATAGGCGTTGTGTCATCTCTAATGCCTGTTTGTACAGAGGTTCAACTTCACTGTATCGTCCTTGCAAATTATAGATTACTCCCAAGTTATTGAGATTGGTTGCCACATCAATATGGTCGCAGGTAAATAGGCATTGTCTTATCTCTAATGCCTGTTTATACAGAGGTTCAGCTTCACTGTAGCGTCCTTGGAATTTGTAGATTTCTCCCAAGTTACTAAGACTAGATATCACATCAGGATGGTTGTCTATAAATAGGCGTTGTCTTATCTCTAATGCCTGTTTATACAGAGGTTCAGCCTCACTGTAGCGTCCTTGGGATTTGTAGAGTGCTGCCAAGTTATTCAGACTAGATGCCACATCAAGATGGTCGCCTGTAAATAGGAGCTGTCTCATTTCTAATGCCTGTTTGTACAGAGGTTCAGCTTCACTGTTGCGTCCTTGGAATTTGTAGAGTAATCCCAAGTTATTGAGACTGGATGCCACATCAGGATGGTCGCCTGTAAATAGGCATTGTCTCATCTCTAATGCCTGTTTGTAGAGAGGTTCAGCTTCAATATAGCGTTTTTGGGAGTTGTGGAGTGATGCCAAGTTATTAAGACTGAGTGCCACATCAGGATGGTCGCCTGTAAATAGGCGTTGTTTCATCTCTAATGCCTGTTCCAAAAGAGATTCAGCTTCACTGTAGCGTCCTTGGGAGTAATAGACTTCTGCCAATTTATTGAGATTGGTTGCCACATCAGGATGATCGCCTTGATGAAGGGATTGAGCTAAGGTTAATGCTTGTTCAGCAATTTCTATCGTTTCATTAAATTTCCAGTGATTATAAAGTTCAACAACTTGTTCCTTGAGTTGTATACAATTCTTCAGTTGAGTAACTAACTTAACAAAACGATCTGCTGTGTCTCGTTCGCCTCGTTTGGCTAAAACAGAGATAGCTTGTTTCATTATGGTAATTAAACTTCGATCAATTAAATCTGGATATTGACTTAAAACTTCCCATTCTTGACCCGGAGAATTTTTAATTTTTACAATTAAGTTTGTGTAGGCTGTCATCCTATCTTCATTTATATTTATCCTTGACTCAGTATTTTGTTGTTGTTTTGATTTAACAACTGTCTTTGATTCAGATAACTTATCCTTCAGTTGAATAACTAACTTAACAAAACGATCTGCTGCGTCTGGTTCTCCTCGATTGGCTAAAACAGAGATAGCTTGTTTCATTATGGTAATTAAAGTTTCATCAATTAAATCTGGATATTGATTTAAAATTCCCCATTCTTGACCAATAGGAGAATCTTTGATTTCTTTAATTAAGTTAGTGTAGGCTGTCATCCTATCTTCATTCATATTTATTCTTGATTCTAGTTATTGATTTTCGGCTTGGTTAAACCTATCAAACCCCAACAGGACTTACCCAAGTTGAGGCGAGAAACCGGGTTTCTTTGTAGATATCTAGTTGAGAATCTTCGATTTTTCATAGAAACCCGGTTTCTTTGCGTAGTCTTGCTCAAAAAACCAGCTTTTTGCATAATTTAAGGCTGAGAAACCCGGTCTATTATGCAAAAGCTGATTTCTGCATTACCTCTAAGAGTTAACAACCAAATATTGCGTATATAACACTTCAGCGTTCGTTTGACCATTCACATAGTCCAAAATTTCTGCTAAATGCTCTCGATCGACTTCTAAGGCTTCCTGGCGACTATCTTCCAACCACGGAAAAGGCGGTAATTCAGGCGTAATCACAGCAAGCAGTTGTTCCCATCCTAGCTCATTCGAGAAAAAAGATTCATACTCCGAGTCAGGATGGGGTAAGTTTGTCTCTTTCCCTGCATGGTAAAATGACGGGGCAAATTCCAGGGTAAGCTCATCTAATTTGGTATACATCGTACTTGACAATGAGTCAAATAAGTGAGATGACAACAATGCCACCCAATAAAATATTTAGGAATACACTTTATGTCTCAGGGTTTTGAGATTAAATCTACCTCTGGCAA
>JANPMV010000100.1:0-23945 GCA_031427135.1 Cyanobacteria bacterium VAR_87_metabat_62
GTGGCCTTCTTTGTTTCATTTTTTTTGTGGTTGGCACCGCCCCATGTCCCCTCTCCTCTATATTATTCCAGGGCAGCCGGAATTGATATAACAATGATGCAACATCTCAAGTTAAATCAACAAAATGTCAAAATCCCCGACTTCTTTAAGAAGTCGGGGATTTAATAAAGTCACCAGACTTAATATTACTTAGCTTCAGCCGATCGCCGAGTGTTACGCGATTCGTAGTAAACTCCAGATCCTGTATCGGAAACAAAGTGACAATCCCAGTAAGAGCGAATAAAGCTCTTCCAAATTGGATCGGTTGACTTGCGATAATAATCGCCCAACACAGGCTTAATTGCTTCCGTTGCTTCTTTCAAGTGATAATGCGGGATGCTCAAGAAAATGTGGTGGGCGACGTGGGTGCCGATGTCGTGATGGATGGAGTTGATGATGCCATAATCGCGATCGATCGTCGATAATGCACCTTTGAGGAAATTCCAGTCATCTCCGCGATACCACGGAATATCGGATTCTGTGTGGTGCAGGAATGTTACCAAATCCAGCCACATCACGAATACGACGTAGGGAACTAAGTAGAATTTCAGCAAAAATAGCCAGCCGAATTGATAGGTTAGGAATCCTAAAAAGCCTACCATTGCAACTAAGGATGCGGAACTTGTCAACACATCCCATTTTTCGGATGGACGAAAAATTGAGCTACCGGGCATGAAGTGAGAACCTTCGCGATCGGGCGATCGACGAAACAGATAGATTGGGTAGGCAAATAACATCAAATAGAAACGTCCTAGCTTCTCATACCAGGCCATTTCGTTGTATTTGGTTTCCGAAACCGGATACCAGCTTTCGTCGTTATCCAAGCTACCTGTATTGGCGTGGTGGGTTCTGTGGCTGATCCGCCAACCGTGGAAGGGGACGAAAATGGGAGCGTGGGAAAGGTGTCCGATCAGGTTGTTAAGCCATTTTTTCTTGGAAAAGGAACCGTGTCCACAGTCGTGTCCGACTACGAACAATGCCCAAAACATGGTTCCCTGCATCAACCAGAAAATTGGGTAAAATAACCAGGAATCTAGAGTGTAGGCGATCGCATATAAACCTGCGATTATCCCCAGATCCAAAAAGAAGTAAGCCAGGGATTTCCAAGCCGAGGGTTCAAAACAGTGGGCTGGAATGGCTGCTTTGACTTCTTGAAGAGTAAAAGGTAACTCTTTTGTACGAGAGGATGAGCTTTGAGGGCTCGGCTGATTGAGAACAGTATTTGATTGCACGAAGTTTCCGATTTAAGCTGACTTTGAGAAACCGCATTTCGTTACTTATCAGTCACTCTGGGCTCATAGGAGCCACAATTTATACTCAGTAAGGGTTTCTAAAGTTATTTAGTTCGCATGAATAGCCCGCCCGTGGGCGATCCTCCAGCCAAGTGGCTTGGGGAATGCTGGTATGGGGAAAATTTGTGCGATCGACCCTGTTATCTGAAAAAATTTATTGTGCCCGTTGTTGGTACGAAATGCGAATTCAATCTGAGAACGCTGTTTTGGAAGCAAAGCTTCCAGGCTGCAAATGGCAGAGCTAAGTTAATGTAACATTTCTACACACACTCTGACAATGAGTTGGGAAATGGGGAATTGGGAATGGGGAATTGGGAATTGGGAATGGGGAATGGGAGGCAGAGCCTCCGGGTATGTATTCCCAGGCAGAGCCTGGGAACAAGTTAAACATTCCTTCTTCCTTCTTCCTTCTTCCTTCTTCCTTCCCTTAAGTTACAGCCTTCTCTAAAATTAACTTAGCCCGCTTCACAAGTTCTGGAATCTCGATCGGATAATCGCCGGTAAAACACGCAGAACAAAAACTGTTCGTATCTTCATTAGTCGCCTTCAGCATTCCATCCCAACTCAAGAAAGCCAAAGAATCCACCTCAATTTGAGCCGCGATTTCGGCGACAGACTTGGTAGCAGCAATCAACTGATCTTGATTGTCGGTGTCGATGCCGTAGAAACACGGATGAGTCACCGGCGGCGAGGAAATTCTCATGTGCACTGCGGTAGCGCCAGCATCCCGCAAGGCTTTGACGATTTTGCGGCTGGTAGTGCCACGCACGATCGAATCATCGATAATAATTACCCGTTTCCCTTCCAACACATCTCGCAGAGGGTTGAGTTTCATGCGGATTCCTGACTCCCGCATTGCCTGAGTCGGCTGAATAAAAGTGCGTCCGACGTAGCGATTTTTAATCAATCCTTCGGCGTAGGGAATGCCGGAAGCTTGAGAAAAGCCGATCGCCGCTGGGATGCCAGAATCGGGAACACCAATAACTATATCAGCATCAATCGGAGATTCGGCTGCCAAGTAACGTCCGATTCGTAGTCGATAGCTGTACAAATTTTCACCTTCCATGATGCTATCTGGTCGAGCAAAATAGATCATTTCAAAGATGCAGAGTTTGCGCTTTTGTTGCTGACTCCAATGGAAGGAAGCCATGCCTTCCTCTGTAATCCAAACCAATTCTCCTGGTTCTACATCGCGCAAAAATTCAGCACCGATAATATCCAAGGCGCAAGTTTCTGATGCCAAAACGTATCGTACCGGATTTGTGCCGATCGTCCCAATTACCAGGGGGCGAACTCCGTGGGGGTCTCGGACTCCCATGACGCCTTGGGGGGTGGCGATCGTCAAACTAAAGGCTCCTTGGCACATGGCAAAGGCACTGATGGCTGCTTCGAGCCAGTCTTTACCCTTGTCTACCTGGTAGCCGATCGCCACTGCGATCGCCTCGGAATCCGTCGTGCTAACAAACTCGCACTTCCGAGACAGCAATTCTTCCCGCAATTCTTTGGTATTGACAAGATTTCCGTTATGTGCTAACGCCAGACTTCCCAAGCGAGTTTCGACAACCACAGGTTGAGCATTGACGACGCGCGACGAGCCCGTAGTAGAGTAGCGAGTGTGACCTACGGCTAAGTTACCAGGCAAGTGACCTAAGTTGGATTCATTGAAGACTTGGGAAACCAGTCCCATCTCTTTGTGCAGGTGTACTTTGTCACCATCAAAGGTGGCAATCCCTGCGGATTCCTGACCTCGGTGCTGCAAGGCATACAGACCAAAATAGGTCAACTTGGCGACATCTTCACCCGGTGCGTAGATACCGAAAACGCCGCAAGCTTCCTCGGGCTTATCGGGTTTGCTAGAATGCTCGTCAGCCGCGAAGGAATGGTTGGGAATCATAGATGGGTTGGCTCCTAATGGAAACGGTGGGTTAGCGGGACTATTTCTGCGGGAAGTTTTGTGTGCGATCGCGTCGCATAACTTAACAATTCCTTAATATTGCCACGGATCGAACATTAATTCCAAGTTATTTGGCATTCTGGCGGGGGCTGTGGGGCCTTGAGTGGGACGATCGCCCATATCTCTGATAGTAGCGTTGATTCACCGCGGGCGATCGGCGATTGAAATCGCTTCTACAGAAATAAAGTCCGCCGGCGCGGACTGAAGAGATAGAACGAACGAGTATTAAAGCAGGATTTGGTATAATAATATTTTCCGTAGTAAACACATTAAAAATGCCTGCTAAAGATGTCTTCCATAATGCTGTCAAAAAAGCTCTAGAAATAGAAAATTGGATAATTACCGCCGACCCCTTGAAGCTGGATGTGGGCGGAGTCGAAATGTATGTTGATTTAGGAGCAGAAAAGCTAATTGCGGCTGAAAAGAATGGCACAAAGATAGCAGTTGAAGTTAAAAGCTTTATTGGCACTTCAAATATATATATGAATTTCATACTGGTATGGGACAATTTATAAATTATCGGGTAGCTTTAGAAGAACAGTACCCCGACCGAGAATTATATTTAGCTGTTCCTAATGGTACTTATAAAACTTTTTTCAGCCTTCAATTGATTCAAAAAATTATTCAACGTTTTGAAGTCAAGCTAATTGTTTACGATGCAACTAATGAGGTGATTGTACAATGGAAAACAAATTAGAAAATTATCGAGCATATATTCAACAATTATTGGAGGAGTATGCAAATTTGGGCACTCCAGACCCGGAGGTTGACAGAGAGACAATATTTGATACTAAGCGCGATCATTATCAATTGGTATATGCTGGTTGGAAAAATCGCGATCGTAGGTATGGTTGTCTCTTCCATTTAGACATTAAAGACGGCAAGATTTGGATACAGCACGATGGAACAGAGATTGGGATAGCTGATGAGTTAGTTAAGTTGGGAGTTCCGAAAGAAGATATAGTTTTAGCATTTCACGAACCTTTGGTTAGGCAATATACAGGTTTTGCTGTTGGTTAAGGGATTTGTGGTGCGTGGCTGCGAGATTGTCGATTTGATTTACAGATTGTTGATAGCGACGCACCCTACCACTAAATGGCAAAAGAGCAAAGAAGAGTCTTCGCGGGAGACTACAGCACAGAACGAAATACCGGAGACTACGCGGAAACAAGAGCCACGCGAAAACCGAAGGAACTGCCGCGATTGCCCACCGAATTCCTGCTACGATAGGCACTACGGCAACCGACCGCATCGCCGTACCAGGACCCGCCACGCACCACTCGGTTATCATCCGTTCCAGTTTCCCAAGAACTTCCGTCAGTCGGTGCGCCATTATAATTGCCATGCCATTTATCGCTGCACCATTCCCAAACATTCCCGTGCATATCATAAAGTCCAAACGAATTAGGCGGAAAACTACCCACATCCGTTGTTTGTTGACGATAAAGTCCCTTCGGCGCAGAACCGTAGGGACTACTACTACCATCATAATTAACTAAATCAGGGGTAATAGTTTCACCAAAATAGAAAGGTGTTGTACTTCCCGCGCGACAAGCATATTCCCATTCCGCTTCCGAAGGTAAACGATAAGTCTTGCCTGTTTTTTGAGAAAGTTTCTGGCAGAATTCCACAGCCTTATCCCAACTTACTTTTTCTACAGGACGTTTCGCACCTTTAAAATTAGATGGGTTATTTCCCATCACCACTTGGTATTGTTCTTGAGTGACTTCATATTTACCCATAAAAAAAGGAGAGATATTCACAGTACGCTGCGGCCCTTCATCGTTCCTTCGTTGTGCTTCCGTATTAGGGGAACCCATCACGAAACTGCCTCCAGGAATTGCAACCATATTTAGAGTAATACCATTACCAATATTTTCTGTAAAAAACCGTGCTTGTCCTTGACTGCGATTAGCAATTTGCCCCGTTGATTTGACTGTTACTGTTTCAAAATTAAAAGTTTTTAAACCATTTGCTTGTGGTTGTGGCGATGGAATTTCTGGTAAGGATTCCGGAGGTGGTGGAAGTTCAGCAGGTGGCTTATTATCTGAGGAAGGTGAAAGACTCGGTGCAGGTGCAGAAGATTTGTTATTCAACAAATTTTGACTCAGCAAAGCTAATGCCAATCCTCCTCCAGCAAAACCCGCGAATTGTAAAAAAACTCGCCTCGTCGTATTAGTTGAAATGATTGTTGGTGGTGGCGGTGGCGGTGGTGGTGGGGCAGGCTGCGAGAAAGACAAAATTGCTTGCAATGCTTCTCCAGCATTTTGATAGCGCTGACTGAAATGGTCCCGCACCATTCTTTCTAAAACATCAGCAAATTTAGGATTGATTTTTCGTACCAAATGCCGCCAAATAACTTCTCCAGTATTCGGATCTTCTTGCAATTGGTGCGGCGGAATTCCTGTTAAAGCTTGAATGCCAACCATCCCCACAGCATAAACATCGCTGCACAATTTTGGTCTGCCTTTAGCTTGTTCGCTAGGCGCATAACCCGGAGTGCCAATTGCCACTGTTGTTGTGACATTTCCATTGACATTCACAATTAATTGATTGATTTCCCTAACTGCACCAAAGTCAATCAAAATGATTTGACTATCTTGACGACGGCGCATTAAATTAGCTGGTTTAATATCTCGATGAATAACAGCATTTGGTTGATGTTCGTGAGCAACTACTAAAACTTCTAAGATATTTTTTAATAAGGTAATAACGTAGGACTCGCTTGACTTCTTTCCGAAAAATATCTCTGTATTTAAATCATGTCCGTCTATAAATTCCTGAACTAGATAGAATTCGCCATTTTCTTCAAAGTGAGCAAACAAAGTCGGAATTTGTGGGCATTGATTACCTAAATTGTATAAAACTTTGGCTTCGTTATCGAACAAGCGTCGGGCTAACTTCAAAACATCGGGACGATTGTCTTTCGGTTTGAGGTGTTTGACGACACAGTGGGGTTTTCCGGGTAGGTCTAAATCCTTAGCTAGATAGGTGTCGCCAAAGCCACCTTTCCCCAATTCTTTGATAATTTGATAGTGGTTGCGGAGAATTTTACCAGGGGGAACCATAGGTTTTCTGTGGACGGATGGAGATTAAGATTAATTTTGACACAATCTCTGTTTTCTGTGCTGTTTTGTAGGGTGCGTCGCTGTCGGGTTTGGGGGTGGGATTTGCAGATTTAAGGGTGGCGACGCACCTGGCTGTTGTGTGGTGCGTCGCCGTGAGATTGTCGTTTTGATTTATAGATTGTCGATGCGACGCACCCTACGGCTAATTTATAGGGTGCGTCGCTGTCAGATTTAAGGATGGGATTTATAGATTGTCGATGCGACGCACCCTACGGCGAAGTTCTCTCCGATCGCAAATTCCGGATCTCTTCGATACTCAGTCCCGTTGTTTGACTGATAGTTTCGTCATCAAGGCGATCGAGTAACTGTCGCGCCACCGCCTGCATTGCTTCTTCTCGACCTTCCCGATTGGCTTTGATTATAATTCCTTGTTGGTCGTAAATAAACAGTTCTTGTCGTTCGAGAGCTTCTAGTTCGTCAGGGTTTAAATTAACTTGATTTGCTATGTCAAAGGCTTGATGAATCTCTGGCACAACATCCATTGTTTGCGGTACTTGTGTCAGCATATTGGCATATTTCATGAAATAAATCCATTTATCGGTCAGGGTTTCTATTTGTGACAATTCTTTGGTAAATTTTGGGAGTTCGACGAATACTAACTCAATGTGATTGTCGAAATATTCAATATTTGTTGTTGTTTCTTTGTAGACAAACCGAGAAATTAGCCGATCGCTATTTTCAAACATCTCGAAATCTGTAATCGTTAGTGCAATTACAGGTTTCAACATTCGGTAGCCTTGTCCTTTCTGTAATTGAGATGCGTAAGTTTTGGCAGCGTTGTACAAAACTCTCTTGCCGAAAGACTCAACGTTTAATACCTGCATTTCAATAATAATCAGTGTTCCGTCGGCGAGTTGGGCTTTGACATCTAAAGAAGAGTCTTTTAAGCCTGCTATCTTGGGCGGTAAATTAGGATCGATAATTTCTAAGTCTGCAATGGTAGGATTTCCATCGTAAATCGTGGCGTTGAGAAAGCTGATGAGAATGCCTTTGCTATCTTTGGAAGCAAAGATTTTTTTGAAGGCGTAATCGGTTTTGGGGTTGATGAATGTCATGGTGAGAAATCGAGATAACGACCGCTATCTCGATTTTATCATCAGGGTCTGGAATTTTACTGACTAATTTGTAGGGTGCGTCGCTGTGAAATTGTCGCTTTTATTCGCAGATTGTTGATGCGACGCACCCTACGGCTAATTAGACAGATTCAATTCGACGCTCGATCGCATTATAGAACCGATCGCCCATATCAACCATTCCCACCTCAATCAACCCCAAATTATCCGCACTCACCACCCGCAAAGGCGATTCCGCACCACCAACCACACCGATTTTCTGCCACATTTTCGGCAAATGTTCTTGCAGATAAGCTTCCCAAATTCCTTGATTTTCTGGTGCGACGGAAACAACAATGCAATTGCCCATTTCACCAAACAAAACTTCATCCCAGCGACTCACATTTGCCGAATCGAAATTGAGATGAATCTCGGCACCCAGTTTACCAGAGATACAGGATTCCGCGAGGGCGATCGCAATTCCACCCTCCGCAGAATCGTGGGCGGAACATACCCAACCGCTGCGAATTCCATCGCGACAAACTGATTGCACTTTCCTTTCCAATTCAAAATCAATCTTTGGCGGTTTCCCGGCAACAATCCCGTGAATTGCTGCTAAATATTCCGAACCTCCGAGAGTAGCAAAAGCAGCAACTTTGGGAGTTTCTGCTTTCAATTCAGAATTGGCAGATTGAAAAAAGGTCAATTCATCTTGACTATTTCCCCCGATTCCCAACACATAAATTAAATCGCCTTTCTTTTGCCAAGCTTGACCACAAATCTTCGTCAAATCAGGAATCAATCCCACCATTCCAATTACCGGAGTTGGATAAATCGGTTGAGGATTGCCATCAGAATCGATGGTTTCATTGTAAAGAGAAACATTGCCGCCAGTCACGGGTGTTTTCAACTCCCGACAAGCTTCAGCAATCCCGCGACAAGCTGATGCTAACTGCCAATATCCGATCGGCTTTTCGGGACTGCCAAAATTTAGATTGTCGGTAACTGCGATCGGTTCCGCACCCACACAACTTAAGTTTCTGGCTGCTTCGGCTACGACGGCTTTTGCACCTTCATAAGGATCGAGATAAACGTAGCGAGAATTGCAATCAACGGTAGCTGCAACTCCGGGAATAACCCCCCCCAGCGAGGGCGGGCACAGGGGCACCGCCCCTACAAGAGGGGGAGAAAATTCGGCAGTTTCTCTTCCTTGTGCCTTCTTAAATAGAGGAATTACTTCTTCTTCCTGTTTACTTTGAGAAGCTTGAGGAACAGCATCTTCTTCCTCTTGAAGCCCCCTCTTAGCAAGGGGGGGTTCTCCCTCTTGAAGCCCCCCCTTAGCAAGGGGGGGTTGGGGGGGTTTTTCTTGACACGGTTCCAGCGGCCGCAATCTGACAACCGCAGCATCAGCACCTCCTGGCAAAACAACTGTATTATTTTGCACTTGATGGTCGTATTGACGATAAACCCAGCGTTTAGAAGCGATAGTTGGAGTATCTAAAAGTTGTAGCAAAATCTGATTCCAACTTTGCTGACTACCGCCGATTTCGATGCCTGCAACTGTACATTCTGGCAACGAATTCGCCGTCCATTCCCAAGCTTTTCTAGCATATTCTGGCGGTTCTGTCAACAGTTCTCGGTGATAAATTGGCGTATTATCTGCTAAGGCTGTTGCGGTAATTTCGGCAGCGATTTCGCCTTTAAATAGAATGCGGACGATCGGCTCTTCAATCACTGTACCCGCGACTACCGCCTGCAATCCCCAGCGATGAAAAATATCAATCAATTCCTGTTCCCGTCCTTTCTGGGCCACAAATAACATCCGTTCCTGGGATTCTGAAAGCAGGTATTCGTAGGGAATCATCCCGCTTTCTCGGACGGGAACTTTGTCTAGATCGAATTCAATTCCGACTCCACCTTTGGCGGCCATTTCTGATGTGGAACAGGTAATGCCGGCTGCACCCATATCTTGCGCGGCGACGACTGCACCAGTTTTGAATGCTTCTAAACAAGCTTCAATTAAGGATTTTTCTAGGAACGGATCTCCTACTTGGACGGCGGGGCGATTGTCCATTGATTTGTCGGTCAATTCGGCACTGGCAAAACTTGCACCACCCATGCCATCTCGCCCGGTAGTTGAACCGACATAAAGCACCGGATTTCCGATGCCGGAAGCGCCGGATTTAACTATTTCTTGGGTTTCCATTAAACCCAAGGCCATGACGTTAACTAGCGGGTTGTCGGAATAAGCAGCATCGAAGTAAACTTCGCCGCCAACTGTGGGCACGCCGATGCAGTTTCCGTAATGGGAAATTCCCGATACTACTCCTTTGAATAATCTCTGAGTTTTAGCATCGTCTAGGTTTCCGAAGCGCAGGGAATTCAAAAGTGCGATCGGGCGTGCACCCATTGTGAAGATATCGCGCAGAATTCCTCCGACTCCAGTTGCGGCACCTTGGAATGGTTCGACTGCTGACGGGTGATTGTGGGATTCAATTTTGAAGGCTAATTGCAATCCGTTTCCCAAGTCTATAACGCCGGCATTTTCTCCAGGGCCGACGAGAATGCGATCGCCCTCTGTGGGAAACTGTTTTAATAGCGGCCGCGAATTTTTGTAACAGCAGTGTTCGCTCCACATAACGCCGAACATTCCCAATTCTGCTTTGTTGGGATGGCGGTTGAGACGGCGTACAATGTCTTCGTATTCTTCTGGTTTAATGCCTTCGGAGGCAATTTCTGCGGGGGAAAATGGGGATTCGGAGATGACTGACATGGAAATTCGGGATAAACCACAGGCTTTATTCTAAATGGCCTTGGTTTGTTAATGTAAAATTTGGCGCTATTGTCAATTTTTAGAGATTTTTTTGTGGGTGGGGGCGGGTTTATTTAAATTGTCTGTATTCTTTTAAGGCTGTTGGCGAACCCGCCCCTACGAGATGTGCGAGAATGGTGTTTTTTGTGAGTTAATCTAAGATCTAAAATCTAAAATCTAAAATCGAATGACTCAATCTGGAAATCTCAATTTTTCTAACCAAAACTTGCGAAATCGCTCTTTTAAAGGCCTGGATTTGTCAGGGGCTAATTTCAGTGGTTGTGACATTCGAGGTTGCAATTTCACTGGGGCAATTTTGAGGGGGGCAAATTTTCAGGGCGCCAGAATGGGACAAAGCCGCAGGGCGGGCACGGGGGCACCGCCCCTACTTGCTAGGGCTGGGGTGACTGCGGTGAGTGTGACTCTGGCTGGGGCTTTGACGGGGCTGATTGGGGGTGCGGATGCGGGTGCGGTGGCGGTGGTAGCTGTGGCTGCGACAGCGATTGCGGCGACTAGGGCTGACGCGGGGATTGTGGCTGGGGCGGTGGCTGGGGCTGCTGGTACGATCGGCGTTAGTGGTATTGTGACAATTTTTGGGGGAGATGCGATTAGGGGAATTGTCTTAATTTTGGTTTCTGGGGTAATACTTGGCTTAACTGCGATCGGGTTTTTTATTGCTGTTGAAGAGATCGAAAAGTTGTCGGTAACTTCGTTTAGAAAGGCGGATGTAACTGATGCTATATTTGATGAGTCTGCAATGCTAAATGCTGATTTTTCGGATGCGCGAGGATTGCGGTGGTAAAGAGGTTTGGCAACGGATGCTATACTTTTAAAATCTAAAATAAAAAATCGGATGACTAAGTTTCCCCACGATCAATTTGCGAAAGAATACTTACAAGAGTTATTGTCGCCTCTTGGAAAAGTAGAAACCAGCAAAGATGTCACTGCTGAAGTTAGAGAAATTGATGTTTGGTTTCAACCCACTTCTTTTGAGGAGGAATATGTCCAAAGTTTGGGTTTGTTAGGTAAAATGGCTGCAACACCTGCGATAATTGAACCGTTTCGCAATCCTGTGAGTGCTGATGGAATTTTTAGCTGTGTGGTAAAATCATTAAATATTAGGGCTGAATTGGGACGGCAGGCTAATCGAGAAGATAGACGTTTGGAGGAAAGACAATTACCCATGTTGTGGATTCTGACTCCGACTGCTTCGGAACTTTTATTAAGCAGTTTGGGTTTTCGGACTCCCGAAGCGTCTGGAGGCTGGGAGAAGGGAGTTTATTTTTTGTTGGAGGCTTGGAGAGTTGGCTTAATCGCTATTCACCAGCTACCGAAGACTCCTGAGACTATGTGGTTGCGGATGCTGGGTAGGGGCCGAGTGCAAGAAGGGGCGATCGCAGAATTAACTGCATTTCCCATTGATGCTTCAATCCGAGCTAATGCGCTACAATTACTTTATAACTTGCAGGCAAATTTGCAAGCGAACACACCAACTAATCCCGCAGGGGATGATGAAGATCAGGAGTTAGTTATGGCGATTGTACCCCTTTTTCAACAACATTTACAAGAAGCAGAACAAAAAGGAATAGAACAAGGTATAGAACAAGGACAGCGGTTGATTATGGAGAGTTTCTTACAGGTCAGATTTGGGGAGTTAGACCCCCTAACTCTCACTTTTGTAAGCCCGATATCGGCTCTACCTACTGCGGAGTTTACGATGTTATTGGTGCAATTGTCTATGTTGCCGATCGCACAAGTCGATCGCCAACCAGTCCTAAATTTGCTAGCGGCAAGTGTTTTGAACAACCGCTTCAGTAAATCAGGACAATCAGAATCAGAACTCCCGGTTACTCTTATCCCCAATTTGCTCGGATTATCCCCAGAAAACTTGTCATTACTACTGTCGGAATTGCCTCAATTATCCCTGGAAAATCTGATGGCTAGATTCCCAGAAGGATCGACTTAAAAATTAATCATATACCGAGAATCCCTACTTATTTAAGAAGTCGGGGTTCTGGGTGTATAATCAGAGGTTGTGGTAATTTGTCATTTGCCGATGAAGTTGCGATCGTTCTTTTCTTTCCTAGTTGTCGGTGTCTTCGCACTGTTAGCGTTGAGTGCAGGTGGTTTTTACTGGCTGACAACTCAAACTCCCCTCAATTTGCTCAACGGCGGGCCTACAACTACTCCGGCTGCGGCTGTGTTTGTCTCGAAACAAGCACCTTTGTTGGCGTCAATGCTGGTAAATCCCGATCGCATCGAAGCCCTACGCCAAGTTTTTGCCACTCCCGCAGAAAGAAGTCGATCGCACGCTGAATTTGAACAAATCAAAAAAAGCCTCCTCGCCAATACCAACCTGGATTATAGTAGAGATATCCAACCTTGGGTAGGTGACGAAATCACCTTTGCGATCACAACACCAGATATCGATCGCGATCGCAACAACGGACAACAAACCGGGTTTCTGCTAGCGCTTTCTTCGCAAAATGCCGATCGCAGTCAGCAATTTCTTGATTCCTACTGGAAAAAACAATCTGCTAATACCAAAGCAGTACAGTTTGAACAATATAAAGGTGTCAAACTAACTTACAAAAAATTACCACCAACAATTAATCAAAAGTCTCAATCTATCTCACCATTGAATCGGCTGAATCTGCCAAATTCAAATTTATCATCAAACTTCGCTACCGCATCGATCGGTGACAGTTCAGATTTAAATAATAACCACAATTTCGTCTTATTTGCCAACGATCCGAAAGTGCTGCGAGATGCAATTGATAATCTCGAAGTCGCAAATCTCAATCTTAATAATAGTCCCGAATATCAAAAAGCCTTACAGCAGTTAACTCAAGGCAGAATCGCTTTCGGATTTGTGAATATCCCAGAGCCAGAAACAGAGAAGAATCCGCAAGTTTCCCTAAATTCCCTCGCAGTTGCTGTCGGAGTCAATCGACGGGGATTAGTCGCTCAAACTGCCTTAGTAACATCGCCGGAAAATACAGCAATTCCCAAACTCTCCGAACCTGTACAAGCCTTGCAATACATTCCCTCAGCTAGTCCTTTCGTCGTCGCCAGCACCGATTTAAGCAATTTTTGGACTCAACTCTCATCTACGGTTGGCACAAATCCAGAAGTCTCAAAATTAGCCGATCGCACCTTGGCAGATATTCAGACAGCTTGGGGCATCAACTTACCGCAGGATATATTTAAGTGGGTAAAAGGAGAGTACGCTTTAGCAGTGCTTCCCGGTACGTCAAATAGTAGCGACTGGATTTTTGCCGCCGAAACATCTGCTGATTCCCAAAAGGCGATCGCCCGCCTCGACGAAATAGCCCGCAGCAAAGAATACAGCATCGGCAGTTTCACACTCAGAAACCAAAAAATTACCGCTTGGACGCAGTTGACAACTAACCCAAATTATGGTAATGAAAATAAGGGTAAAAGTGCGATCAAAACTGAAGCCAAAGGAGTTCGAGCGACTGTTGGTAAATACGAAATTTTTACTACCTCAGTAGAAGCAATGGACGAAGCACTAAAAGCCTCTGAAACAGGTTCTTTAATAGCAAATCAAGACTTTCAAACCAGCATCGAACCATTACCAACATCTAACGATGGCTACTTTTATTTAGATTGGCCTTCAAGCAGAGGAATTTGGGAAAAACAAATCCCGCTGTTGAGGTTAATTGAACTTTCCGCAAGACCATTGTTCGACCACTTGCGATCGCTCACAATTACTAGCACCGGAGAAACAGCAGGAATTCGGAAAGCTACAATATTTATGCGGCTGAATTAGTTAGAAGGAAGAATGAAGAAGGAAGAATGAAGAAGGAAGGAAGAAGGAAGAAGGAACTATGCCCAATTCCCAATTCCCAATTCCCAATAACTAAGGACTAAGGACTAATCACAACTGGTTGATCTACCTTTTTCGGTGTCCCAAAATAAGCTTGAAACACCTCTTTGGCGATCGGGGCCGCAGCAACAGAACCAAAACCGCCATTTTCCACAACCACGGCGATCGCAATTTCCGGCTTATCAGCAGGCCCGAAGGCGACAAACAAAGAATGATCTTTTTGTCCGATCACCTCCGAAGTCCCTGTTTTTCCAGCCGTCAGCGGAATCGAACCGTCATTCATCCCCCGTCCCGTACCCTCAGCAACCACCGCGATCAGTCCTTCCTTAATCACCTGAACTGTCGAAGGTTTCATCCCCGTACTTACCCGTTGAGTCTGGGCTGTCCCCGTCATAGAACTCAAAAGATGGGGCTTCACTCGATAGCCACCATTCGCGATCGAACTCACCATCACCGCCGCCTCCAAAGGAGTCACCAACACAAAACCCTGGCCGATCGACATTGTTACCGTATCACCCGCATACCAAGGTTCTTTATAGATTTTCTCCTTCTCCTCCGGCGTCGGCATTTGACCATAACTGCCCCCGCCTAGCCCCAAAAGATTCAAATCCGTATCCTTGCCAATTCCCAAGCGGTGTCCCCACTTAGCAATTTCCTCCGGCCCGGTACTTATCCCCACTTGATAAAAAAACGTATTGCTGCTGAAAGCCAAGGCCTCCCGAAAGCCGATGTCGCCGTAACCACCACTGTGTTCGTTAAAATCAATTCCCCCCACAGTAATGTAAGACGAAGTACCGATAATTGAGTCCGGCGAAAACTTGCCCGACTCCATACCAGCGACGGAAGTCACAATTTTAAAAGTGCTACCAGGGGGATAGCCTTGCATGGCCCGATTTAAAAATGGATTTTCGGGATCTTGAAGAGTTGTCCACTCATCCTTAGTGATTTTGCGCGTAAACAGATTGGGGTCAAAAGTGGGGTGGCTGGCGAGAACTAATACCCCGCCGGTTTTGACATCCAGCGCCACTACTGCTCCCCGCCGATTTCCCAGGGCCTCTT
This sequence comes from Cyanobacteria bacterium VAR_87_metabat_62, assembly GCA_031427135.1. GTDB lineage: Bacteria > Cyanobacteriota > Cyanobacteriia > Cyanobacteriales > Microcoleaceae > Microcoleus. The sequence continues at coordinate 15,187 of JANPMV010000100.1, forward strand.
CAGCAGCTTTTTGCATCTTGAAGTCTATGGTTAGCTGTAAGGACTCGCCCGGTTTGGGCGGTGTCTCTCCCATCAGCCGCAATTCTTGATTTTGGGAATTTACCTCGATCAGTCGATCGCCCCAAACTCCCGCAATTTGCTTGTTAGAACTCGCTTCTATGCCCATCTGACCCACAATCATCCCCATCGGATATTCCGGGTGAGCTTTCAAGTCTTCTGCCGTAGCTTCGCCAATATATCCCATTACGTGAGCTGCCAAACTACCTTCGGGATAGTAGCGTTTCGCTTCGGGCCGCACTTCCACTCCCCGCAATTGTCCAACCTGTTCTTGTAGTGGCACAAACACCTCTGGTGGCATTGCTTGCCTGAGTCGCACCGGTCTGTAGGATAGAGGATCGACCTGTTTTATTTTTTGTAAAATTTCCGAAGCCGGGATTTTCAGCAGCGGACTCAATTTGTCTGCTGTGGCTTTCCACTGTTCCGGTGTTTGTTCTTTCGGCCACAAATAGATTGATCGAGCTAAATTGTTCGCTGCTAGCAGCTTGCCTTTGCGATCGACAATATGTCCCCGATTCGCCGGCATTGGCACTAGGCGAACGCGATTGTTTTCGGCTCGTTCCCGGTTTTGCTTCCCTTGTACCAGTTGCAATTCCACTAGGCGACTAGCGTGCAGGCCCAGCAAACCAGTTGCCACCAGCATTAACACGATCGCCCGGTGTATCGGACGCGGCTGCTGCTTAGCATTTTCCCGCAGGGTTTTGTCAGAGGAGCGAAATTCAGAGAGCGCAGAAATTTCTCGTTGCATCATTACTATAGGTAGATGTCAAGTCTTAGATTTTAGATTCTTGAATTGTCAAGTGTGAAGTATACATCATCACACCAGAGGCGATCGGGCATTGACCGTTGGGCTTCGCCGAAACGATCGATCATTGGCTTTTGGTCAACAACTAATAACTCTGCATAACTAATCCCCCAAGCACCAAGAAATAGCCAATAAAATAAAGGTCAAGCTCAGCCAATTAGGAAGGTGGAGCCAGCCGGATAGACCCATCGGTAACAATACCAAAACCTGTGTCAATAGGGAACCGATCGCCAACAGCAACGCTAGGAGTATCAAATTTATCATCATGACACCGTACAATTTCGGATGCGAGCGCGGGCGAGCGTGTGGCAGAAGTCGGAGTGGCATTCGCTTATCGCGAGCGCACAGGTATTATCCTGATAGAAATAAGGAACAGAAGCCAGAAGATTTTGAACTAATTTAAAAAAAATTGTTCTTCCTCCAGAAATCAGATTCTTGGGGCTGCGATCGGTAAATTCTGAGTTGTAATTTTAAGTTGTGAAGGAGGAGTATTGCCATGTTGTTTAATCCGCAAGCCTATTTCAAAAACGGTGCGCTCCTGGCTGCGATCGCCGCGATCGCCGCCCTACCAGTTTTAGCAGAAACAGCCAATTTCGGCACTTTAACTTTATCCCGAGGTTTTGGGCCCCCAACAGCAGTTTTGAGAGGTTCCACAGGCGGATCTTACTCTCTATCTGCGATTGCCAATGCCGATCGCCACAAAAACAAATGTTTGGGTTTTGCCACCCCAACTCCCGACCACATCATAGTCTTGCAGCAAAGCTTTTCAAAACTCACAATCCAAGTCAACAGCGGAGGCAACGACACAACCATACTCGTGCAAGGCGGCAGTGCGGTGCGCTGCGGAGACGATGCAGGTCAGAATAAAGATGCCGGCATTGTAGATGCAGACTGGCAAGCAGGCTCTTACAGGATTTGGGTAGGTACTCTCGAACCAGGAGTCAAGTCTAACTATACGATCTCAGTACAGGAATAAAACGCAGCAGTGCTGTTGGACGGGCCAACTAAAATATCGTCCAATTCTTCCATAATCTCCCAATTTCCCAAACTCCCAAACTTCCAGTCGCCCAAACGGACGATCGACCGCTAACATCCCTCGTCTAATTACTAGAAAACGGAATATTGGAGTATACTGGAGTGATTCAGTATATATTGAATCGTTCCAGCGATGTACCTGTCCCCAACTCAAGCACAAGAAAAATACGGCTACCACCCTGATTGACGAGGTGGAGTGCATTGGAGTAGCATTACAAAATGCTCAAACGCCAAAAAGGATATTCAATTGCCACCAAATCAGTTAAAGCGAAATTAATTCGTTCACAGTTTGATATGCAAGAAACCAAAGATGCCTACAACGAAGTAGTGCATTTTTATTTCTTGTTAATTGCTGAAAATCCTCAAGGCGTTAGCATCCCTGTTCAATCCGATGGAAGTTGGCGATTCTACGAACTACTAACCGCTAGTCATCAGTTTGTCAAAGGTTTCCCTTCCCCACTAAAAAGAGCCGCAATCCGACAAGCCATCGGTGCTTACGAAAGCTGGAATTCAACCTATCAAAAATGGCTGAATCGTCCGAAGCGAATAAAGCATCACAAACCTCCCGTTCACCCTAGGGTGTTCCGGTTTAACCCGCAGTACGATTCAGGGATGTGGAAAGAAGATGATGGTTTCTCAATTATCTTAAAAATGCGAGTAGGTGACTCATGGAAGTGGGTCAAACATCAATATCAATCTCCTGACATCCCAGTGGAGTGGATAAAAGGTTCTCCAAGAATCCAAGTACAAAACGGTTATTTATGGATAGTTTTTCCACTAGAAAAGTATGTCCCTGCAACTGGGGGTGTCAAGGGAATCATGTCTAAAAACGCATTTAGAACCTGCGGAATAGACATGGATTTAGACAAATATATTGTTATTGCAACCGTTCTAGAAACCAACGGCAGAGGCGAAACGACTGAGGTCGCTAGACACTTAATCAACCAGTCACGTCATGTAGCTCGTAGGAAGCGGGATTTAGGACAAATTGCGATCAAGATGAGACAAACCAAGATAGTGAGTCGCGGTTTTGCTAAATCAAGATGGGACTCAATAACAGCTAGAGAAATTGACTTTTCTAGGACTGTTTCAAGGGAACTTGTTGAGTTTGCCAGGCACTGGAAAGTGGATGTAATTAGTTTTGAACACTTAGGAAGTCTTCGCCCCAAAAAAGGCAAATTCTCCAAGCGGTCAAATCAAAAACGCGCTTACTGGTTGAAGGGGAAGATTTTTGAGCAAGTTAAACGTATTGCGTATCAAGATCATGCAATTCTGACAACTCGCGTCAGCCCTCGGAATACAAGCCGTTTTAGTCCGTGGGGAGAGCCACTTTGGAGGGGTCTCAATTCCCTACCAGCCTACTTGAGTTCGACAGCTATCAATCTGGGGCTGCATTAGTAGCAACTGCTGATGGGTACAAAGCTCACTCTGGATTAAATGCTGCTCGAAACGTGGCATTAAAAGCAATCAAGCGGAACCTACCATTGGCTGCGCTCAATTTTAAAAGCCTTGAGTAGTAATACGTGACGGTGTGCAATCAAACTAGAACGGTGTTAGCGACTACCACTTTGATTGTACCAGGCTAGGGTAAACTGCCTAAAAATTCCTACCTTACTACGCTCTATTTGGTTGGGACTAGCTCCCGCAAGCTGAAGGACGCGACTACAGAGGAGTTGAAAAAGTGAACTGTATTTGGAATGTCGTGCTTCGCTCCGACTTACTCCATTTGTGGGTTACTCAAGTAAAATGTAAGATCGAAAGTGCCGTGTTTAACCAAAATTGGTAACTCCGAAAGTGCTAAAGACCCTTAAAGCTGACTTCAGTATAATTTTCGACCGCGACCCTGCCGCTCGCAACTGGCTGGAAGTTTTGTTTTGTTACCCAGGTCTTCAAGCCCTAGTGCTGCACCGCCTCGCACACTGGCTTTACTTACTGGGACTTCCTTTTATCCCCCGCTTAATTTCCCACATCGCTCGCTTTTTGACCGGAATTGAAATTCATCCAGGAGCAACGATCGGCAAAAGCGTCTTCATCGACCACGGAATGGGGGTTGTAATCGGCGAAACCGCGATAATCGGCGATTTTGCCCTAATTTACCAAGGTGTCACCCTCGGAGGCACAGGCAAGGAAAGCGGCAAGCGTCACCCTACCGTCGGCGAAAATGTAGTTGTCGGTGCCGGCGCCAAGGTACTCGGCAATCTGCTAATTGGCAACAACGTTCGCATCGGCGCCGGTTCCGTCGTCCTCCGCGACGTACCATCTGACTGTACCGTTGTAGGGATTCCCGGCCGCATCGTCTACCGATCGGGAGTACGAGTAAATCCCCTAGAACACGGCAGTTTGCCGGATTCCGAAGCTGTGGTAATTCGCTCGTTGCTCGATCGTATCGAATCCCTCGAACAGCAAGTAAAAAGTTTGATTTCTCAACCATCTGTCTCCCTAACTTCCGATCCCAATTCTCACAAATTCTACTCAGTATCAGAAGCTTTAAGCCAAGCCAGCAACGTAGCCACAGCCGAAAAAACCCAGCTTGTTACAACCCCTAGCTGTCAGTTAAAAGATAAAGCAATTCAAGAATTTTTCGACGGCAGCGGCATCTAAAAATAGTTTTGAGTGTTGAATCTTTCACTGGGAATTTTTCAACTTAAAACTTTCCTACTGACAACAATCAACAGTCAACAGTTAACAGTCAACTGACTTCAAGGATTGACCTCGCGCACAAACCAATTTCCCTCCCCGTCGCGCCCATAAAGCGATCGGTTCTGCGGTTCCCCCCGTAACTCCAACAAATCCACCGTTTCCGGTTCCAATAGCAGCAAGCAAAAATTAGGCAGCGGCTCGATCGCATCTGGGGCAGCAGAATCAAAAGCACTGGCAGGAGCTTTGTCAGCGCCCGGATGCGGCCAAGCAAACTGCGATCGAGCCGCCTCAGAAAGCTCCTGCCAAGCTGTGCGGCGCGACGAGCACAACTCTGCATCTGGGTATTCAGCCACTATCAAAACCAGCTTTCCAGCAATCCGAAATTGTTCCCTAGTTTTGGGGAAATACCAGCAAATTTCACCCCAAGGATAGAGATTGATCTCCTCTACCTTTTCACTGCGAATATCTGTAATAAACTTTAACTGGTTCGTATTTTCCAAAAAACCTCTAAACACAACAGTGCGGTTAGCCGGACGACCATCAGCCCGGACTGTTGCCAATTGTAAGTACCTAGAAACAGGAAGACTGCGGTTGCGGTGGAGAGTACCAGCAAGATGCGATCGCCAAAGTGCTAAAGTCATAAAAGAAAAAAGTTCGGCAACGGATTGTGTAATGGATTTAACGGATGATGTTGGATTTCGCTAGCGCTTAGCCCAATCTACAACTTCGGTTTCGCTCAGGCTAAGAAGAATAAAAAATAGTTTTTGTAAATTTACGATCGTGATTATTCATAATTTTATGCCAAATTTACCCTCAAAACTCAAAAATATTCAAACTCCTCACAGCGGCTACCATTGGGACGGCAGTTCCCGGCGTTTTTTTGAAGGCTGGTACTATCGAATAACATTACCCATTCACGGACAATCCTTTGCATTCATGTATTCCATCGAAGATCCCAGAGGCGGACAAGCTTACAGCGGCGGTACAGCTCAAATCCTTGGCCCAAAAGATCGCTATCTGTGTCGTACCTTCCCCGATGTAAATAAGTTTTGGGCGCACCGAGAAAACCTGGGTTTCGGACATTGGGGCAGAACAGATTTGCAAATTAAACCCGAATATTTAGAACCGCAAGTATTCGACAGCCACGTCGAAGAAGGCTATCAAGCTACTGCTACTTTGCATCAAGGTTATCTGCACGATCCAGGAAGCGGCAGCCACTGTTTTTGGCAGTACGAAATTAAACCAGTTTACGGCTGGGGAAACTCTGATTCACTCCAGAAATCTACGGCGGGAATCCTATCTTTTCTGCCCGTATTTGAACCGGGATGGCAAATTTTAATGGCTCACGGTTTAGCCACAGGCTGGATTGATTGGAATGGCGAACGCTATGAATTTAAAGATGCTCCCGCTTACAGCGAAAAAAATTGGGGTGGTGCTTTTCCGCAAAAGTGGTTTTGGATTAATTGCAATTGTTTTCAAGGCGAAAGCGATTTAGCGATAACTGCTGGTGGTGGCAGGCGCGGCGTGCTCTGGTGGATGGAATCTGTCGCCATGATTGGCATCCATTATCAAGGGCAACTATACGAATTTGCGCCTTGGAATTCTCAAGTTAGTTGGGATATTGAACCTTGGGGAAAGTGGAAAATGCAGGCTAGAAACAGCCAGTTTGAAGTTGAGTTAATTGGCACTACAAGTTCTCCGGGTACTTATGTGCGAACTCCTACAGAAAAAGGTATGAGTTTTTGTTGCCGGGATACGACGCATGGCCAATTACGCTTGCAACTGCGAGAGTTGTTGGGCCCAAATGTTGATAAAAATGGCAAACAGCGTTCTAGAATTATCTTAGAGGCTGAAAGTTCTTTGTCTGGTTTGGAAGTTGGGGGCGGGCCTTGGGATGCAGTTTGGCGATCGAATTAAGTGATATCAATTCCGGTTGTACCGTCAGGATAGAGGAGACGGCAGTGCCGTCTCCCTACCCAAAATAAGATTGTAGGGACACGGCACTGCCGTGTCCTGATTTCGGTAATATTAATAATTCGGATGCTACCAAATTTGATATCAGTTAACAGAAGTCAGAACACTTTGAGATTAAGTCGCGACAGTCGATCGAACTTTCCGACATTGCACACACTTTTCAAGTAGACTCTAGCGGAGCCATTGTCAGTCCAGCACGGCTCAATTGCATATGATAAAGTTCTGCTTGCTCTTGCGGCCCTACCCAGACAGTGGCCTGTCCTTCGTTATGAATTTGGTGGGCGAATTCCCAAGCTTGATCGCTCGTCATTCCTGGAATGTATTTGGTCAAACATTCCACAACGTGCTGAAACGTATTAAAATCGTCGTTGAGGACTATTACCCGATAGTTAGGATAAGGCTTGCGGGTAACTTGACTCGATCGAACGGGTGCTATGGTTGGTGAAGAGGTCATCGCGCGAACAGCCACTGAAACTACAAAGTTTGTAAAAGAGTTACCGATCGCACTATAACACAATTTCAGATTTTTTTAACAGCTAGTTCGTTGTAGTTCGATCGGCTTCCCCGTCTCTCAAGAAGGACTTGCATTCCTGACTACGAACCGTCAGAAGTTTGCAGCATCGGAATGCAAGTCCTCAAAGTCCTATACTACTAAGCCGCAGCCAAATTTGCTGCTGCGAAATCCCAATTAGCCAAGTTGTCAAGGAAATTAGCAATGTAGTCGGGACGGCGGTTTTGGAAATCCAAATAATAAGCGTGTTCCCACACATCCAAAGTCAGCAACGGAGTTTGGCCGTGTGCTACCGGGGTGTCGGCGTTAGCAGTTTTGGTAACTTTCAAAGTGCCATTTTCCAAAACCAGCCAAGCCCAGCCGCTGCCGAACTGAGTTGTCGCAGCAGTCTTGAATTCTTCTTTGAACTTGTCAAAGCTGCCAAAGTCCGCGTTGATTTTCTGGGCTAAAGCTCCTGTCGGAGCGCCGCCGCCACCCTGTTTGAGGGAATTCCAAAAGAAATTGTGGTTCCAAACTTGACCTGCATTGTTGAAAATGCCTGCTTTGGATGGGTCTTTGGCAGATGCCTTGACAATTTCTTCCAGGGATTTGCTGGCCAGTTCCGTGCCTTCAATCAGTTTGTTGAGGTTGGTCACGTAAGCAGCATGGTGCTTGTCGTGGTGGAACGAAAACGTGTTGGCCGACATATGACCTGACTCTAGGGCGTCAGCGGCGAAGGGTAATGGTGCAAGTGTAAATGCCATTGTGTTCAATCCTCTCTGGATGACTTTTGGGTTTTGGGTTGACTTTTGGGCTTTTGTCTGATTTGAGCCTAGAGTCCCTAGCTTGAGTTTATCAAGCTGTGGTAAATAATTCTTTACAATTTTTATATTTTATAGCAGTTGCAAGATTTTAGGGTTTGGTCTTTTGCTTTTTACCAGTCAAATTTACTAATAGCAGCTCTGGAATACCACAAACCTTGGCGAAATGTCAACCCGCCTACGCGATAAATAAAACTTGGCTGCAAATTGTCAACAGACGGAAGTTTTATGATGGTTATAAATAAATTAAACCTGTTTTTTGTCAAAGATCAGCTCAATTCAAATTAAGCTGTAAGCAAGTCAAACATATTCCAGGAGCTATCAATGGAAAATCGTTCAAATAACCAGACGAATAACCCCCCGCAATGGTTGAATTTGAAACTCATAGTCAGCGCTCTGGAAACAGTTCAAGACTTAATTGTAATTTCTTTGTGTATCGGTTTGTTCTGCTTCATGGTCATCGAATTGCGAGAAATGTTTTTCTCGCTGCTACCTCCTTTGGATTTTCAGCAAGTGACTGCTGATATTCTATTTTTATTGGTTTTAGTGGAATTATTTCGGTTGCTAATTATTTACTTGCAAGAGCAACGTGTTTCGATCGGTGTGGCGGTGGAAGTTTGTATTGTATCAGTTTTGCGAGAAATTATCGTGCGGGGAGTGCTCGAAACTCCCTGGGTTCAAATATTATCAACAGGCGCATTTTTGCTGGTTTTAGCAGTGTTATTGGTAGTCCGAGTTTGGTTGCCACCAACCTTCGAGGGAATTGACCCGGAACGCCGTATTGCTACCAAAAATAGAAATTTTTCAGAGCCTGAATCCTCTTCCGAGGCTGTTGCAGTAAATAGCAAGTTTAATTCTCATTGAGATAGAACTTATGGCTGCGTAGGAATGACAAGCGAGGACACGGCAGTGCCGTTTCCCTACAAAGGATCGCGGT